>CAZHGN010000039.1:0-14219 GCA_964532155.1 uncultured Acidiphilium sp. | reverse complement strand
ATTACATACAGAAGAGGGTAAAAACGGAAGTTTTTACGGCAAAGCGAACGGTGGCGCAATTACTGCGTTCGCACTTTAACGTCGAAAAAAATAACACAAAATCTCACAAGATATCGGGGAAAAATATGTTTAAAGTAAATTTTAGCGGTCGGGAGTTTGTTCTCGACGAAAAAACGAGTATACTGTCCTTAATACCGAGCGACGAAAAGAAGGATTATTACGCCGCCAAGGTAAACAACAGGCTTCGCGAGCTCACTTACGAATTGTGTTTCGATTGCACGGTCGAACTTTTGCGGTTGGATTCTATCGATGCCGTAAAGGTGTATGAAACGAGTTTAAGGTATCTTATAGCGATGGCGTTTTTTAACGTGTATCGCAAGTATAAAATAAGAATAACCTATAACGTTTCGAGGGCGCTTTTCGTCGAGGTGGTAGAGCCGTCGGACGCAGTCATCGATTTTAAGGTGATAAGGGCAATTAAAGACGAAATGGCAAGGCTTGTCGCCGCCGATCTGCCTTTCGAACGGTGCACTATGTCCAAGGAAGATTCGCGCGAGTTTTATGCAAAGATAGGCGCCGATGAAAAAGCCGCCATTTTGCAATACCGCCCGGAAAAATTCTGCCATTTTTACAAATGCAACGAGTATCTCAATTATATGTACGGTTACATGGTGCCTTCTACGGGGTATCTTGCAAATTATATCGCGAATATTTACGGCAACGGTATGGTCGTTCAGTATCCGCGTGCCGAAACGGGCGGCAAAATTCCTTCGTTCGAGGATGCGCCAACTTACGGCAGAGCGTTAAGAGCGGCTCGCGATTGGGCTGAAATATGCGAGGCGGAAACGGTCGCTCGGATGAACGCGCTAATAGAGCGCGGTTCGAGCGTGGATCTCGTCAATATGTGCGAAACGCGGCAAAACGCCATGCTCTACGAACTTGGCAGTCGCATTCAAAACAACATAGACGACATAAAGCTTATATGCATTGCCGGACCGTCGTCGAGCGGTAAAACGACCTTTTCAAACCGCTTGCGCATCGAGCTTATGTCGAGGGGGATTAAGCCTTTGCGTATATCTCTCGATATGTATTATAAAGAAAAAGCGGACTGTCCGCTCGATGCCGACGGCAAGCCCGATTTCGAGAGCGTGGAAGCCCTCGACCTCGAGTATTTTAACGAGCAGATGATTGCGTTAATTCACGGCGAAGAGGTGGAATTGCCCATATTCGATTTTGCCTCGGGGCGCCTGCCGAGCGGTATTAAAACGCGAATCGACGAGCATACGCCCATTATCATAGAGGGCATACACGCGCTTAACGACAGACTGTCGTTTGCTATTCCCACGCACCAAAAGTTTAAAATATACATTGCGCCGCAGTTCGTTTTGAACCTCGACGACGACAACCCGGTAAGCCTTACCGATCTCAGGCTTTTGCGCCGTATAGTTCGCGATAAGCAGTTTAGGGCTACCGATGCCGAGCGCACGCTCGATATGTGGTCGTCCGTTCGCCGCGGCGAGTTCGAGTGGATTTATCCCTTCCAAGAGGGGTGCGATTTCGTGTTTAATTCGTCCCTTGCATACGAACTATGCGTAATTAAAAAATACGCCATGCCCGCTTTGCAAAAGATTCAGCCGGACAGCCCACATTATATCACGGCAAACAGACTGATGAAACCGTTGAAATATTTTAGGGATATAGACGACGAATGCGTGCCGTGCAATTCGCTTTTGCGCGAGT
Source organism: uncultured Acidiphilium sp. (assembly GCA_964532155.1). Lineage (GTDB taxonomy): Bacteria > Bacillota > Clostridia > Christensenellales > Borkfalkiaceae > HGM11416. The sequence continues at coordinate 12,479 of CAZHGN010000039.1, read as the reverse complement.
TTATCGGCGGCAGCTGCTTTAAAGACGTATAAAAAGTACTTTTTAAAAGGCGGGTGCAAAACTTAAAGCTAAAAAACGGACGTTAAGATCGGCTTTTGATAGCCTTCGTTTAACGAAGTTTTAACGAGATCGGGCTTTTAATTACGCGCCCGATCTTTTTTATTGACAACGAGCGATTTCGATGATATTATACTTTTAACGAAAAGCGCCGACGTTCGTATTAAAACGTTATAAATGATTTACACTTTAGTCGAGATTGGAATTATGAGTGAAGAAATATACGAAATAACCGAGGATTTAATGCTCGGCGGATTAAAAATCGTGCAGGATAAGCGGCTTTACCGTTTTACTTCCGACAGCATTTTGCTCTCGCGCTTTGCCGACTGCGTGCAGGGCGGGGGCGGAATGGTAGCCGATTTTTGCGCGGGCTCGGGAATAGTAGGTTTGCATTATTACGGGCTTAATCCCGACACGACTGCGCACGTCGATTTATTCGAGCTGCAGTCGGAGCTTTGCGCTTTAGCCGAAAAAAGCATAAAAATAAACGGATTAGAGGGTGTTTTTAACGTGGTTCGCGGCAAACTGCAAGAAGCGCCGTCCGATTTTAACGGCAAGTACGATCTTATTTTATGCAATCCGCCGTACAAAAAAAAGAACGCCGGCGAGCAAGGGCTTTCGGAACATATTGCCATTTGTCGGCACGAAAAAGAGATAACGCTTGAAGAAATCGTTGCCACAGCTTCGAGATTACTGGTCTTCGGCGGAAAGTTTTGCATATGCCAGCGCATAGAGCGGTTTACCGATCTCGTCTGCGCAATGCGTGCAAATAAAATCGAACCGTGCGAAATCAAACTGGTAAAAACTCACGAGGGCGGCGCGCCCTATCTTGTTTTGATAAAGGGCGTAAAAGGTAAAAAACCGCAACTTAAAACTATAGGAGAGGTAATAAACGCTTAATGCTGTATATAGTCGGAACGCCTATCGGCAATTTGAAAGATATAACCCTTCGGGCTATCGAGGTGCTGAAAACGGTCGACGAGATCGCGTGCGAGGATACTCGGCACACGCTCGGGCTTTTGAACGCTTACGATATAAAAAAGCCGCTGTTTGCTTGCCATAAGTTCAACGAGCGCGGTGCGAGCGAGAAAATAATCGAAAAATTAAAAAGCGGTTTAAATATTGCACTCGTTACCGATGCGGGTATGCCGCTTATATCCGATCCCGGGTGTATTCTCGTAAAAATGCTTTTGGAAAACGGACTCGAATATACCGTCGTGCCCGGACCGAGCGCTTTCGTTTGCGCGCTCGTTATGTCGGGTTTGCTCGATTACCGCTTTTCGTTCGTAGGTTTTTTGCCCGAAAAAAAATCCGAATGCAAAAAACTGCTTGCAAAATACGCCGAAGCCGATTGCCCGCTCGTCTTTTACCTTGCCCCGCACGACGCCGACGAAACGATAAAACGCCTTTACGAGGCGTTCGGTAACCGCCGCGCCGTTTGCGTGCGCGAGATAACCAAGACGTTCGAAGAACGTATAGAGTTTAATTTGGCGGACGGCTACGACGGCGAAAAAAGAGGGGAATTCGTGCTTATAATAGAGGGCGCCGCCGAGTGTGAAAAAGCGTTTGAAATGTCCGTTAAAGAACATATAGCCCTATTTATGCAAAAAGGGATGTCTAAAAAAGAGGCGGTTAAAGCGGTTGCCAAGGCGCGCGGCGTTACTAAAAACGAGATATATATGCAAGCGGTGGGCGAAGACGATTTTGCCGATGAAAATTGCGAGGAAGGCGAAGATGGGGATAACTAAAACCGATTTCGTCAGGGGCTTACAATGCGAAAAAATGCTTTGGCTCGATAGGCATCGTCCTGAAGAAAAGGTGATACCGCCCGAAGTTCGTGCTCGGCTTTTCGCCGGCAACGAATTCGGCGACCGAATGATGGGTATTTTCGGCGAGTACGAAGAAGTTACTGCTTTTAAGCCCGACGGTTCGCTTGATTTTAAAAAAATGCTCGAACGCACTAGCGAGTGTTTGGAAGGTGGAGTGCGCGTTATTTGCGAGGGCGCTTTTTTATGGTACGGCAATTATTGCGCCGCCGATATTTTACGGCTTACCGAAAAGGGGTACGAAATGTACGAGGTTAAAAATTCGGATGGTTTAAAAGAGCAGTTTTTAACCGACGCCGCTTTTCAATATTATATTATAAAGAAGTGCGGAGTGAAATTATCTAAGGCGTTTATTATTCTAAACGGCGGCGGTGCTCCGTCGTTTAACGACGTTACGGCAGAGGTAAAGTCGCGCTATAGGTTGATTAACGATAATATTTTTAGACTTAACTCGGTAAAATTTGCAAAGGAAGAGCCTGTAATTATGCAAGGCGATCAATGCGACCATCCTTACGAATGTTGGTATAAAGGATATTGCTCGAGAATAAAAGAGGACTGAAACGCTTATGGAAAAACTTTTGATTGCAACTAAAAATGCAGGAAAACTTGCCGAGTTTAAAAAACTTTTGGGCGAGAAATACGAAATTTTCGGTTTGCCGTACGGCGGTTATTTAGGCGACGTAGAGGAAAACGGCGAAACTTTTTACGAAAACGCGGTTATAAAAGCAAAGGATTGCTTCGAGCATACCGGCGTTTTATCTCTTGCCGACGATAGCGGTTTGTGTGTAGACGCCCTCGGCGGCAGACCGGGCGTTTTCACCGCGAGGTACGGCGGCGATATTTCGCAACGCGAAAAGAACGCAATGCTTATAGCCGAGCTTTCGGGGTGCGAGAATAGGCGGGCGAGTTTTAAATGCGCTTTGGTCGCATACGGCAAAAAGGGTGTTAAGGCAACCGCTTTGGGCGAGGCGTTCGGAAATATAACATATTTCGAGCAAGGCGAGGGCGGTTTCGGTTACGACGGTATTTTTTATAGCGACGAGCTGAAAAAAACGTTTGCCGAAGCTACCGAAGAGGAGAAAAACGTCGTCAGCCACAGGGCGCGCGCCGTCTTAAAAATCGCCGAACTTTTATAAATTTCGACAAATAAAGTGCACGGCGCAACGGCGAGAAGCTGCGTAATGTAAACGCGCGTTGTTAATGCCGTTTAGCGTGTTTGGTTAAAATTTTTATGGAGCGTATATGAAAAATTACGTCGTAACTAACGCATATCTTAAAACTAAGCCTTTTTTGAAGCTTAAATCGGCGCTGGAAGAAGCGTTTGAGGCGCTCGGCGAGCCCGCCGTTTTCTTGACGAACGACGAAGCGTTTTCATTGCTAAAAAAAGAGGGCAACGGTGCGCCCGTGCTTTTTTTCGATAAAGATACAATTCTTTGCGAAATGCTCGAAAAGCGGGGCTATAGGTCGATTAACTCGTCAAATACTATAGAAATTTGCGACGATAAAGCAAAGACTTTCGTTGCTTTAAACGGAAAAGTTCCGATGCCCGAAACTATCGTGGCGCCCTTTACGTACGCCAACGTCGGTTATACCGACTTTAATTTTTTAAGCCGAGTCGAAGCACTCGGTTATCCGTTGATTGTGAAAGAGAGTAAGGGCTCGTTCGGGTGCGGCGTTCATCTTGCGAGCGACCGTGACCAACTTATGGAAATTGTTAAAGGCTCGCACGGCGCGCCGCTTATTTTTCAACGATATATAGCGGAAAGCCGCGGGCGAGATTTGCGCGTTTACGTCGTAGGCGGAAAGGCGGTTGCCGCCGCCGAGCGAATAAACGAGCGGGATTTTCGCTCCAACGTGACGGGCGGCGGGAGAATGAAAGCGATTTCGATAGCCGACGACTTTTATTCAAAGCACATTCGGCTTGCCGAGCGCGCGGCAAACGGTGTGCATGCCGATTTTGCCGGTGTCGATATACTTTTTTCAAACGACGGACCGCTCGTTTGCGAAATCAATTCCAACGCGCATTTTTCCGCGCTGACCGAGGCGACCGGCATCGACGTTGCAAAGGCAATCGCAGGTTACTATCTTTCGGTTAAAGGTTAACGATTAGAATTTAATAGAATACCTTTCGTTTTTTTCGTCAATAATTATGACGTAATACAAAAACGAGAGGTATTTTTTTATGAAAAGGTTTCGCATAATCTTCATTTGCTGTTGCATAATAGTTTTAGCAACTCAAACGGTATGTTGCGGAGGCAAAACGGAATATTTGCGCATTCACGTAAGGGCTAATTCCGACTGCACCGCCGATCAATCCGTGAAATATCGCATAAAGGACGAAATCGTCTCGTATCTTACGCCTATTATCGAAAATTGCAAAAGCAAGGACGAGGCAATAGATAAGGTAAAGTCAAACGAAAGTGCCATTAAACGACTTATAGACCGCTTTTTGCAAGACGAAGGGTTTGAATACAGCTGCACTATCGAAGTAAGGCGCGAAGAATTTCCGACGCGCGTTTACGACGGAGTAACCCTTCCGAGCGGCGTTTACGAGGCTGTGATCGTCGAGCTGGGTAGCGGAAAGGGCGCAAACTGGTGGTGCGTGGTTTATCCTCCGTTATGTTTTTCGGGCGGAAAGGTTACGTATAAGTCTAAACTTGCCGAACTATTCAACGGCTAAGTCCGAACTATTTTAAGTCGTTGGCGTGTATTTTTGATATACGCAGTGCGTTTTTTAAGGCGAAAGCCGAATTTTTCCGATAATTGTATTGGGTTGCTTTTATAATTCGTAATCCGTACTTCGCTTGTCAAAGCGCAAGTAAGGTAATATATATAACAGTTTTTATCAAAGGAGGAATTATGAAAAAAAAGTTAAGGGTAACCGCGCTTGCTCTTGTCGGAGCAGTTTTGATCGGTGCTTCGGGCATAGCCGTGTATAACGCGCAGGTTGCGGGTGCCGAAACCGTTGCCGTTGCGGTAATTTCGCAAGGGAGCCGCGGCGACACGGTAAAGCTTATACAAAAAAAGCTTAAAAGGTGGGGCTATTACAAGGGCTCGGTAGACGGCATTTACGGCGCGCAAACAAAAGCCGCCGTCAAGTATTTTCAATCTAAAAACGGATTGGTTGCAGACGGCATAGTGGGTAAAAAGACGCTTGCCGCGTTGGGAATAAGTCAAAGCGCGCTCGGCTCCACCACTCAAACCGATAATAGCAACGGTTGTTATTCTAATACAGACGTAACCTTGCTTGCAAGGCTCATTTACGGCGAGGCGCGCGGCGAAAGTTTTACCGGACAGGTTGCCGTCGGTGCGGTCGTTATGAACAGGGTAAAAAGCAGTTCGTTCCCAAATACCATATCGGGTGTAATTTATCAGCCGTATGCGTTCACCGCCGTTGCGGACGGACAAATCAATTTGTCGCCGGACGCCACCGCTATTAAAGCTGCCAAACAAGCGATGAACGGGTACGATCCGAGTTACGGCGCGCTGTATTATTATAATCCGAGCACGGCTACGAGTTCTTGGATTTTTTCAAGAAAGACTATCGTTACCATAGGTAACCATGTTTTTGCGAAATAAGGAGGGTGTATGGACGATAAAAAAACTAACAACGCTATAGAAAAAACGGAAGCGCTTGCTCGGTCTGCGGCGGATGACGGCGCGAATAACTCTCGCTCGAACGATTCGAGGAAAAACGCCAAAGCAAAAAAGTCTGCCGTAAAGGGTAAGACGGATAAGTCGGGCTCTAAAAAAGCAATGCTTGCCGCAAAGCAAAAAAAGGAAGAAGAAAAGGCTAAGGCGAGAATGCAGAAAGCCGAACTTGCCGCGGCGAAGAAAGAGGAACGCAAGCGCTTAAAGGAAGAAAGACGGCTTGCCGCGATCGAAAAGCGCGAAAAGCTTAAAGAACTTAGACTTAAAAAGAAAGAAGAACGCCTTGCTCGCCGCGACGCGTTAAGACACGAAACGAAAGAGGCTCGAGCCGAAAGACTGTTTGCCGAAAAGCAAGCGAAGATCGAGCTTAAAAGAGAGCGGCGCGAGAGGCGTGCCATGGCGGCGGCGGAAAAGCGCAAGCTTAAAGAACAGAGAATTGCGGAAAAGAACAAGCTTAAAGCCGAAGAAAAAGAACGCCGCTCGGCAGAGCGAAGTGCGCGCAGGGCAAGCCGCACGTCAAGAGGGCTTGGCGGTTGGCTCGCCGCGGTAATTGCGCTCGGTTGTTCTACTCTCGTGCTTGCAACGCTTCTCGTGTGGAACGCGTATATGACGGGCAACGGCGGAGACATGCTTGCCGGGACTTACGCGCGTGCGTTTTACGACTTGGTAGGCTACGTTGATAATATAGACGTAAATCTCGGTAAACTCGGCGTTTCGTCGGATAACGGAAATAGGCAAAAAATTCTTTCCGATATCGTCGTTCAAGCAAGTCTTGCAGAGGGGGATATCGAGGATTTGCCGCTCGAGGACGAATCGAGGTTTTATACGGTAAAGTTCGTCAATCAGCTTTACGATTTCGGCAAGTATCTTAACAATAAACTGATAGACGGCGAAACGCTTTCCGAAAGCGACCTAAACGTTATAGCGAGTTTTAAGAAGATAAACCAAACGCTGAAAGAGGAACTCAACGAGCTTGCGGGTAATCTCGGCGACGGTTTCGATTTTAATACCCTTCTAACCGGGGATGCCGAAAACGTCGTGCTTAAAAAGTTTAACGAGCTGCAAGCAAACGCAGTCGAATATCCTAAAATGATTTACGACGGACCGTTTGCCGACGAGCCCGAAAAAACTGCGGGTAACGTAAAGAGCGGCGGCAAGCGCATTGACGAAAACGACGCGGTCGACCTTTTTAAAACCTATTTATCCGATTATTCCGTCGAGGATGCGTTCCTCGTAGGCGGTGTAGACGGCGACTTTTTAAAGGCTTATCAAATTAGCGGAAAAGCGGGCGGCGAGGTGATCGACGGGCAACTCGCTTTCGACGGTAAACTCGTAACTTTTAACTGGTATAAAAACTGTCACGACCATAATTACGACAGAGACGCTTGCGTTGAAATCGCTTACTCTTTTCTCGAAAAGTGCGGCTATAAGTCGATTAAAGCCGTTTGGGTGAACGAAAACGAAGGCACCGTTTACGTCAATTTCGTTCATAGAACGGACGATGATATTATAGTTTACGCAGATATGATTAAGGTCGAAGTTTGCACCGAAAGGGGAATGGTATCCGCAATGGACGCGTCGAAGTATATCGAAAACCATAAGGATAGAGATATAAGAACGCCGTCTATCGACGTTATGCAGGCAGAGAAAAAACTTTCTAAAGACGTTGAGGTCGAAAGCTCAAGACTCGCGTTTATACCTCTCCAAAACGGAAAAGAACGCCTCGCCTACGAATTTTTCGGGAAGGCGACCGACGGCGATTATTACGTTTATATAGATGCCGAAACGGGACGCGAACTCCAAATTTTTAAGGTCGTCAATACCGACGAGGGCACTTTGCTTCTGTAGTAAAATTATATATAAAACTAAAATAAATAAATAAAAAATCGAGCCGAAAATATTTTTTCGGCTCGATTGAGTTTTAGTTGAAATGTATGATAATCAACTTATAGACGGGCTTTTGAGAAATATTTACAGATAAAACGGCATATAAACGTACGCTTTTTATATTTAGACGAAAAGCGTTTTATATTTTGCTTATCGATATCCTTAGATAATTGTTGTCGTATTACCCGCGCGAGTCGATGTCGTAACCTAATTTTTCTAATCTGGAAAGTACGCCGCTTAAACTCCGTCCGTGCGATTCGGCCATCCATTCGATGGATTTTAAAGAAACGGCTTCTTTATAAAGTTGCGCATCCTCTTTTTCGCTCCAACGCTTTTTGCCGTTTTCGCCGTCGTCGGCAATAAGCCCGAGTTTTGCTAATCTCGAAACTATGCCGCTAATCCCGCGCGAGTGCGCTTTTGCCATTTTTGCGATTTTATGCCCGGCTTCGAATTCCTTTTTAAGCTTTTCGTCCTCGTCGTCGGTCCACTTGGTATTTGCTCGGCTTAGTTTTAGTTCGGCTTCCTTTTCTAAAAGGCTTTCGGCGTATTCGTCGAGATAGCGCGCGGCGGAATTGAAGACGGAATTACCGCTTCCGTTTTGCGCCAATTCCTCGTTATACAACGCTTTAAGAGTGTTGGATGCTTTCAAAATTTCTTGAACTTTTTTCATATATTCACCATTAAAAGTCGGTCTATAGCACCGTTATCGGCACTTTTAGTTATTCTTCGTAAGTTATTGCCGCTTTTTTAATACGGCAAGCGGCTATAACCGCAGCTATAAAAGTATAGTGCGTAAAAATGCATTGCCAATTCAATAAGAATGCTTTTTACCTTTCTTCGCTAAAAATCGGCAAGTATAAAATACAAGTTAGCTCGGATAGAAAACGGTGCCTACTGCAAACAATGCAAGTGCGGCGATGAACCGACCGCTGTTGTGCGTTGTCGAATAAGCACGTCTATAAAAGTCATTTTTATTGTAATATAAGCCGCCGTTTTTGTCAATAATAACCGCCGTTTTTTGTGCAATTTGTAGTTGTGTATACGCGCCGCCTTGCTTTTTGTGCTTTTTTGTATGCTTTTTTGTGTGGTTTTGCGGAGAAAAACGCCGAGCCGATGCGGAAAAGTGCGGCTTAAATTATTATTAGTTAAAATAAATATATTAATTAAGCGAAAAAAGGTCGATTTTTCGGCGTGAGTGTGATATAATGTATGCTACGTAGGTACGCTTGGTATGCTTTGAGCGTCGAACATGTTCGCTACGGGACGAAAGATGGAAATATTTATGATATTAATTTTTTCATTTTGCGTGTGAAGTATATTTGGCTGGCGTATACAACTTGTTTCGCGGTACGGTGACAAAAAACGGATAAATCCGTGATTTTTGTCTGCCCCTATTTGCCGATTTACGCCGGCGGACTCATGCTGCCGTTCGTGGTTTGTCGATCCGTGTTTAAAGTTTTTTAAAGACAAGAGGATGAAAAAATTTATGCGCTTAAAGAAAAAAGTTAAAGCCGAAAAAGTCGAAGCGCGCTTAAATGAGGAGAACGACTGATGGTAATACTCGGAATAGATCCCGGACTTGCAACGATAGGCTTCGGCGTATTGCAAAAGGATAAAAGCGGTCGTGCCGTTCCCCTCGATTACGGCGTAATCCTAACGCCTAAGGAAGAGACCTTGCCCTCGCGGCTTAAGTTGATAGAGGAAGGGCTTATTAAACTTATCGATAAATATAATCCCGACGAAATCGCCCTCGAAGAATTGTTTTTTAACAACAACCAAAAAACGGCGATCAACGTTGCTCAAGCGCGCGGCGTAATACTGCTCACTTGCTTTAAGCGTTGCAAGCGGCTTTATGAATACACGCCGCTTCAAATCAAGCAAGCGCTTACCGGCTACGGCAGGGCGGACAAGCGGCAAATTCAAGAAATGGTAAAAACGCTTTTGCATTTAAAAGCGATCCCCAAACCGGACGATGCGGCGGACGCGGTAGCCGTTGCGTTGACTCACGTTTTTACCAACCGTTTCTCGGGCGAATTCGGCGTACAATAACGGCGGTTTACGGTCGGTTTTAAAATAATAACATTGCGATAATCGACCTATACGACGACTTTTTGATATACGGAGTTGAAGCATGATAGGATATATACAAGGAAAGGTGCTCTATAACGAGGGCAATTTACTGCTCGTGGAAAACGGCGGAATAGGTTTTGAAATAATATGTTCTGCGCAAGCGCTTTCTCGTATGCTCGAAAAGGGCGAGGGCAGCGTTTACGTTTACACGCAGGTAAAGGACGACGGCATTTCCCTTTTCGGGTTCGACACCATAGAAGAAAAGCGAATGTTTTTAAAACTCATATCCGTTTCGGGCGTGGGCGCAAAAATGGGCATTACCATTCTCGGCGGTATGAGTTTGCGCGACCTTGCCTTAGCCATAGCTACGTCCGACGTTAAAATGCTTTCTTCGGTAAAAGGGCTCGGCAAAAAAACAGCCGAAAGGATTATCGTGGAACTGCGTGAAAAGGTTTCGGCAAGCGACGATTCGATGCCTTCGGGCGTTGCCGCCGTTCGCGCTTTGGGCTCTGACGGAGAAAACGCCGTTACTGCGCTTATGAGTCTCGGCTACACTCGTGCGGTTTCGGCAAAAGCGGTCGAATACGCCATATCGCGCGGGGCAGACTGCGTAGAAGAGATTATTGCCGAGGCGTTGCGCTCGCTTGCGTAATAAAATGGTTGATAATCGACCTATAGGCTCATTTTTAAACGCTTACTAACCGTTTGCGGAGGGTGTTATGTTAAACGACGATTTTTTAAACGACGAAGAGCTTTGCGAGGACGAAAGTCTTATCGTAAGCACTCGTACCGAATTTGACGAGATTGAAAATATACTAAGACCTAAGTCGATGGAAGGTTACGTCGGGCAGGAAAAGGTTAAAAGCAACCTTGCCGTCTATATGCAGGCGGCAAAAATGCGCGGCGAACCGTTGGATCACGTTTTGTTATACGGTCCTCCGGGGCTCGGAAAAACCACGCTTGCGCATATCGTCGCAAACGAAATGGGCGTTTCCATTCGCGTAACCAGCGGTCCCGCGATAGAAAAATCGGGAGATCTCGCCGCGATTTTGACTAACCTTAACGAGGGCGACGTTCTTTTTATCGACGAAATTCACAGGCTTAATCACAACGTGGAAGAGATTCTCTATCCCGCGATGGAGGATTATTCGCTCGATATAATAATCGGTAAAGGTCCGTCGGCGCGCACCGTTCAAATTCCGCTTAAAAAGTTTACTCTCATCGGCGCAACCACTCGTGCCGGAATGCTATCCTCGCCTTTGCGCGACAGGTTCGGCGTTCTTTGCCGATTGGAAACCTATTCTACGGCGGAACTTGCCGAAATAATAACTCGCTCGGCTAACGTGCTCGGCATTTCGATCGAGCAAGAGGGTGCGAACGAGCTTGCGGCTCGCAGTCGCGGAACGCCGCGTATTGCCAACAGGCTCTTAAAGCGCGTGCGCGATTACTCCGCAGTTTTGGGGCACGAATCGATCACTCTTTCCGATACCAAGCTTGCCCTCGAGCGTATGGATATCGATCCGCTCGGGCTCGATAATGTCGACGCACGCATTCTTACCGCGCTTATCGAAAAATTCGGGGGCGGTCCCGTCGGATTGGAAACGCTTGCCGCCGCTATAAACGAGGACAAAAATACTATCGAGGACGTTTACGAACCCTATCTTTTGCGGCTCGGGTTTATTTCGAGAACGCCGCGCGGCAGAATTTGCATGCCTAAAGCGTACGAACATCTCGGTATAAAGATTCCTGCAAAAGCGAAAAAACAGCTTTCGCTTTTCGACGAGGATTTTGGCGATAAATAATTTTTTGCCGCTGTTTTTAAAGAATAACTAAAACTCTGTAATATGCGATAATCGACTTATAGCGTGGGTTATTGCGATAATTGCGCTCTTTTTTCGGCGCAGAGGTGAAAGCATAATGCTTAAAACGAAAGATTTTTATTACGATTTACCCGAGGAGCTCATTGCGCAAACTCCCGTTTATCCGAGAGATTCTTCGAGGTTGTTGGTTTACGACAGGGCGAGCGATACCGTTTCGCACGAGCATTTTTACGATTTGCCGTCTCATTTAAAGTCCGGCGACCTCCTCGTTATTAACGATACCAAGGTTTATCCCGCACGACTTTTCGCGCATACCGAGCACGGCGGCAAGGTGGAAATTCTCCTTTTAAAGCGCCTCGATCTCAGTGAATGGGAATGTCTCGTAAAACCGGGCAAAAAGGCGCGCGAGGGCGTAAGACTTACCGTGAACGACGAGCTTGCCTTGACCGTTCAGTCGCGTACGCCTACCGGCGAGCGTATTATAAAGTTTGAATACGACGGCGTATTCGAAGATATTCTTTCGCGCGCGGGCGAAATGCCATTACCTCCGTATATACACGAGAAATTGAAAGATCAGGATCGTTATCAAACGGTCTATTGCAAGCAAGAGGGATCTGCCGCCGCGCCGACCGCAGGCTTGCATTTTACGCCCGAACTTCTCCAAAAAATCGAGGGGATGGGCGTTCAAATTGCGCGCGTTCAGCTTAACGTCGGCTTGGGAACTTTCCGTCCGGTCAAATGCGAAAACATTCTCGAGCACGAAATGCACGTGGAATATTACAACGTAAGCGAGCAAGCGGCCGCATTGATTAACGCTGCAAAAGCCGAAGGGCGCAGGGTTATTGCAATCGGAACGACGAGTGTAAGAACGCTCGAAACGGTCGCCGACGAAAACGGATTTGTCCGCGCTTGCAGCGGTAATACGGGTATTTTTATTTATCCGCCTTACAAGTTCAAGTGCGTCGACGCCCTCGTTACTAACTTTCACTTGCCCGAAAGCACTCTCATAATGCTCGTATCCGCTTTATCTACTCGTGAAAAAACGCTTGAATTGTACAAAACGGCAGTACAAGAGGGGTATAGGTTTTTTTCTTTCGGTGACGCTATGCTCGTCTTATAAGCGGCGCAATACTGCGTTTCTGCTTAGCGTTTTGACTTCGATGACCAA
>CAZHGN010000038.1:0-14300 GCA_964532155.1 uncultured Acidiphilium sp. | reverse complement strand
AAATTCTCTTTAACGTTAACCGTTGAGGGCTTTTTTAAGAAGGTTGATTGAAAAATCGATTCGTCTGAGGGCTTCTTCTCTTCCGAGTATTTCTGCCATTTCGATTGCGCCGCCGGGGGTAACGTCCTTGCCGGTCATTGCGATACGTGCGGGCCACATAACCTGACCGTTTTTCAGCCCGAGCTCGACTGCTAAATTCATAAATGCATCGTGGAGCGAGTCGTGATCGTAGGGTTGGACGGTCGCTATAAGATTGCGTATAGCGGGAAGAACGTTTAACGAACTTTGTTCGTCGGTTTTCATCTTTTTATGAACGAAGAGCGCCGTATCGTATTCGCCGAATTCTTCGAGGAAGTCGACCTTTTCGGGAATTTCGCTTAAAATCTCGACTCTCGTTTTCATAAGCGCGGCAAGTTTTTTCAAGTCGTACTTGCCGTACACTTTGGATTTTTTAAAGAAAGGCTCGGCAAGTTCGAGGAATTTTTCGTCCGAAAGTTCTTTGAGGTACTCGCCGTTAAGCCATCTGAGCTTCGCGTCGTCGAATATCGAGGGGGACTTGGAAACGCCGTCGAGCGAGAAAAGCTCGATCATCTGTTGCATCGTCATTTTTTCGATGTTTTCCTTGGGACTCCAGCCGAGAAGAGCAACGTAGTTGGTGATAGCCTCGGGAAGATAGCCTTTGTTCACGAAATCGTCGAAGTTGGCGTCGCCGTAGCGCTTGGAAAGCTTGCGAGTAGCGTCTTTCATAATGGTGGGGAGGTGTATATATTTAGGTCTTTCCCATCCGAAAGTGTCGTACATGAGGTTGTACTTGGGTGTAGACGACAGATATTCCGTTCCGCGCACGACGTGTGAAATCTTCATCAAATGGTCGTCTACGACGTTGGCGAAATTATAGGTGGGCATTCCGTCGCTCTTAATCAAAATATTGTCTTCAAGCTCGGAATAGTCGACATGGATCGTTCCGTAAACGAGGTCGTCGTAGGACGAAGTGCCCTCGGTGGGAATGTTTTGGCGAATAACGAAAGGTTCGCCTGCGTCGAGTTTGGCTTGCACCTCTTCGGGCGTAAGGCTTAGGCAATGCTTGTCGTATTTGCGGTTGCCGTTTTCGTCGGTCAAACCCTCGAGCCGTTCTTTCGAGCAGAAACAATAGTATGCGCCGCCGAGCTCGATGAGCTTTTTGGCGTATTCCATATAAATCGCCTTGCGCTCGCTCTGAACGTAAGGACCGTAATCGCCGCCGACGTCGGGACCTTCGTCGTAATCCATTCCCGATTCTTTAAGCGACGAATAAATAACGTCTATCGCTCCTTCAACGAAACGTTCTTGGTCGGTGTCTTCTATTCTGAGAATAAAATCGCCGCCCTGCTGTTTTGCAAACAGGTACGAGTAAAGTGCCGTTCTCAAGCCGCCAAGATGCATAAATCCCGTGGGGCTGGGCGCAAATCTCGTTCTTACTTTTTCCATATGTTACCTCCGCAAAAAATTGCGATTATTTTTAAATGTCGGTCTATAGGTCGATTATCGACGTATTCGATAGGTATTAATCGTTAAAATAAAGGTTGACGTTGCGCCTATATTTATCGATTTTGCCCGCCGTGCGATAACTGTACGTATCGTCACCCGAAACGATAATGTGATCGTTTAATATCACGCCGTTAAGCTTTAAAACAGCGGTGAGTTTCTCGGTGGTTTCGTCGTCGCAAATAGATGGCGTTGGGCTTCCCGAAAGGTGGTTGTGCGCAATAATTACGCTGTGCGGCTTTTTTGCGGCAATGCCCTTTTGCAGTTCGGAAAGGTCGATATTCACCGTGAATTCGGAATGCGAACTGAACACTTTGCGCATAACCAAAAAGCCTTGCTTGTTTAAAAACAGCGCGATAAACTTTTCCTCGGTCAACCCGCGAAAGGTGTCGACGAGATACTTGCGACAAACGTCGTAACTTATAAGCTGAGGCAGTCGTTCCGGACTGTCTTGCATTCTTCTGTAAATTTTCTCGATTGCGACGATGAACGCCGCAGTCTTTTCACCCATTCCCTCAACGTTCATAAGCGCGGCGGCGTCCGAGCTCATCACGTTGGCGAGCGTGCCGAACGTATCGAGTAGGTTATGTGCCGTGCCGTTAACGTTTTTGCGAGGAACGGCATAAAACAGCAGGATTTCGAGAAGTTCATGGTCGGTAAGTACTTCGTCGTTTGATAAAAGCTTACAAATCATGCGTTTTCTGTGCCCTTCATGCATAAAACCGCTCCAAAATAGTTAAATCAGCGTTAATCATTTTACCATAATTTAAAAAAAGTGTATAATAAAATAAAGGTAAAAAAGAATTTTTCGCATAAAAAGCGTAATTCGCTTGTTAATAATCGGCGTTTTGGCGGTTTTTGTCGATAATCGTCTTATCGCAAAAGGTCGATTACTTGTCTTTCGGCGCGTTTTTTCGGTTTTATGCGATAAAGGAAGTGAAAAATGTTAAAAGAATTCGATGCAATGAAAGAAACGCTTATGCAGCTTTGCGCAATTCCGAGCGTTCAAGGCGAGCCCGAACCCGGTATGCCGTTCGGAAAAGAGGTCTATCGCGCGCTCGATTACTTTCTCGGTTTGGGAAAACGAATGGGTTTCGAAACGGTAAACTACGACGGCTATATCGGCGAGATCGTCTGGCGAGGCACAACCGACGAGGAAATAGCGGTGCTTTGTCACCTCGACGTCGTTAAAGCGGGGGCGCTCTCCGATTGGAAATATCCGCCGTTCGAGCCGACCGAGGAGAACGGCAGAATTTACGCGCGCGGCACGCTCGACGACAAGGGCCCTGCCGTAAGCATTCTGTATATGATGAAAGAGTTGAAAGACGAGGGCTTCGTGCCGTCTAAAACAATAAAATTTATTTTAGGCTGTAACGAAGAAACCGGCTGGGGGTGCATCGAGCATTATAACGAGGTTACAAAAATGCCCGAAGTAGGCTTTTCACCCGACGGCAATTTCCCGGTGATTTACGCCGAAAAAGGTATTATGCACGCGCGCTACGAATTCGACTGCGACGCCTCGCTCGTAATCAGCGGCGGTGAAATGGCGAATATGGTGTGCGACCGCGCGGTTGCCGCTTCTCCGCTTTTCGATGAAACTTCCCCTATTTTTAGCAAGGCGGGCGAACAGTGCAAGCGTTACGGTTTAACCGTCAGCGGCGGAAAAATAGAGAGCAGAGGCGTGTGCGCACACGGCTCCACGCCCGAGTGCGGAAAGAACGCAATCGATCCCCTTCTTGCTTGTCTTTGCGAACTCGGTTTAGTCGATAAGTCGGTCTATAGGTCGCTTTTCGAGGATTTTTATAAGCTTAAGGAACTGCATGACGAGACGGGAAATTTGACCATGTCGCCCGATATTATCCACGCCGAAAACGGCAAAATGCAGGTCGTCGTAGACTTCAGATATCCCTCCACTAAAGATCCCGAAGAAATGGAACGGCTCGTTGGTCAAATCGGAAAATACGAAATGGTTAGCCATCATCAAAAACCGCTGTTTTGCGATAAAAACAGCAAACTCATTCAAACGCTGCTCGGTGTTTACAACGAGCAATGCGGCGTTTCCGAGCAGCCCATAGCCATCGGCGGCGGCACGTACGCAAGAGCGCTTAAGAACGGAGTCGCGTTCGGTCCCGAGTTTCCGGGCGAAGAAGCGCCCGTACACCAACCCAACGAGTATATAACGCTTGAAAACCTCGAAAAAATGAGCGTTATTTACAAGCGCGCGTTAAAAGCGCTTTGCGAATAATTGCAAAAACATAGAATCGTCAGCCGCTCGACTTCGGGCGGTTTTCGTTTTTTTTGCAAGACGTTTGTTTTTTCGTTACCAAAAACCGTTTTGCGGCGCCGTCTTATACAAGCGGCGCGCTTGCAATCCGTTTAAAACACGTTGAAATACCTTAAAAAAAATCAAAAAAATGCTTTACAATTATTTAAATATATAATATAATATATACATTAACGCACACGCGCGCGTACGAGCGCGAGGTCGGTTCGGCTTCGCCTCGGCGTTACAAAAAACGCGTTGCGCGCTTACGCAAACGCCGTAAGCGAAAAAGGCAGGTAAAAAATGGACGAAAAAGAAGTCGGAAAAGTAACCGCACAATACGGCGAAGGGCAGATTCAGGTCCTCGAGGGGCTTGAGCATGTCAGGAAAAGACCGGGCATGTATATCGGAACCACCGATCTTCGCGGATTGCATCATCTCATTCAAGAGATAGTCGACAACTCGATAGACGAGGCTTTGGCGGGATATTGCGACGCTATAAGCGTAACGATAAATCCCGACGGTTCTTGCTCCGTCGACGATAACGGCCGCGGAATTCCTACCGGTATACACCATACCGAGGGCGTTTCCGCCGTTCAGGTAGTTCTTACCAAGCTCAATGCGGGCGGTAAGTTCGGCGGCGGCGGATATAAGATTTCGGGCGGATTGCACGGCGTCGGTTTGTCGGTCGTAAACGCCCTTTCGGAATGGCTCGAAGTCGACGTATTCCAGAACGGAAATCATTATAAGCAGATATATAACAGAGGCGTACCTCAGCGCGAACTTCAAATCGTAGGAACGTCGGACAGAACGGGTACTACCGTTACCTTTATGCCCGATGCCGACATATTTGAAAGCGTTATTTTCAATTATAACACCGTCAAGGTACGTCTGCGCGAGCTTGCTTACCTCAATAAGGGGTTGAGAATAAGCATAGAGGATAAACGCCCCGAGCAGGAAAATAAAGAGGAATTCTATTACGAAGGCGGCATAAGGCACTTCGTCGAGGATCTCAACAAGAATAAAGAGACTATTTTCCCCGATCCCGTTTATTTTGAAAAGGCGTACGGCGATATTACCATAGAACTTTCGCTTACCTATAACGACGGCGTGGACGAAACGATTTTTACGTTTGCGAACAACATTAACACGCAAGAGGGCGGGGCGCATCTCGACGGTTTTAAATCGGCGCTCACCAAACTCATAAACGACGCGGGCAGAAAACTCAATATTTTAAAGGAAAGCGATTCACTCTCCGGCGAAGACTCGCGCGAGGGGTTGACCGCCGTTATCTCGGTTAAACTTCCCGAACCGCAATTCGAGGGGCAGACCAAGACCAAGCTCGGCAATCTCGAAGTTCGCGGACTTACCCAAAAGGCGGTTACCGAGTGTTTCGGATCTTTCTTGGAAGAAAATCCCGCGCTTGCCAAAGAACTTTTGGTTAAATGTCTTACCGCAAAGCGTGCGCGCGAGGCGGCGAGAAAGGCTCGAGAGGCTATAAGAAAGAGCGCGTTTGAAAGCGCGGCTTTACCCGGCAAACTTGCCGACTGCTCGGAGAAGAACGCCGAACTGTGCGAAATATTCCTCGTCGAGGGAGATTCGGCAGGCGGTACTGCAAAGCAAGGGCGCGACAGGCGTTTTCAGGCGATTTTGCCGCTTAGAGGTAAAATCCTTAACGTCGAGAAGGTAAGACCGCACAGGGCGCTCGAAAACGAGGAAATAAAGGCAATGATAACCGCGTTCGGCGGCGGAATGCAAGAAGACTTCGACGTAACGAAGATTCGTTACGACAGAATAATCTGCATGAGCGATGCCGACGTCGACGGAAGCCATATCAGAATACTTCTTCTTACTTTCTTCTTCAGATATATGCGCCCGCTCGTCGAGCAAGGTCACGTATATATAGCGCAACCTCCGCTGTATAAGGTTACGAAAGGCAAGATCGAAAGGTATTGCTATTCGGACGAGGAATTAAGGCAGAATTTGGACGAGCTCGGAAAGTGCGACGTTCAGCGTTACAAAGGCTTGGGCGAAATGAACGCCAAACAGCTTTGGGATACGACCATGAATCCCGAAACGCGTACTCTTCTCCGTGTGTCGGTAGAGGACGCGCAGGAAGCGGAAAACGCGTTCAGCCTTCTTATGGGGGATCAACCCGATCTCAGGCGTAAATTTATCGAAGAAAACGCCAAGCTCGTAACCGATCTCGATATCTAATCGCAAAAGCCGCGTTCGCGTTCGGCGGTGCGGCAATGCTTAATACAACTCGGAAATAACCGCCTCAAGGCTATTTAGGAGGTAGCGAAAAATGGCAAAAAAAGAATTCAGCGCCGAGCTTACTTCGGAATTTAAGAAGAAGCTCGAAATGACTAATATAATCAACGTCGAGGTAGATCAGGAGCTTAAAAAATCCTTTATCGCTTACGCAATGGCGGTAAACGTTTCAAGGGCTATCCCCGACGTACGCGACGGTCTTAAGCCCGTTCACAGAAGAATTTTATACGCAATGAACGAAATGGGGCTTACTCCCGAAAAGGCGTATAAAAAATGTGCGGCGATCGTCGGTGACGTTCTCGGTAAATATCACCCCCACGGCGACAGTTCGGTTTACGACGCTTTGGTTCGTTTGGCTCAGGATTTCTCGATAAATCTTCCCTTGGTCGACGGACACGGCAACTTCGGCTCGGTGGACGGCGATCCGCCTGCGGCTTACCGTTATACCGAAGCGAGGATGAGCAAGCTTGCTCTCGAAATGCTTCGCGATATCGACAAGGAAACGGTCGATTTCTATCCCAACTTCGACGATACGAGAATGCAGCCTACCGTTTTACCGGCAAAATATCCCAATATTTTGGTAAACGGATCGGACGGTATTGCCGTCGGTATGGCTACGAATATTCCCCCGCATAACCTAAACGAGGTTATAAACGGCACGATCGCTCTTATAGAGAACCCCGATATTACTATCGAAGAACTTATGGAGCATATCCCCGCGCCCGATTTCCCCACGGGTGCCACTTTGCTTGGCAGAGCGGGCGTGAAAAACGCGTTTATGACCGGGCGCGGAAACTACGTTTTGCGCAGTAAATGCGAAATCGAGGATTTTGCAAACGGAACAAGGCACAGAATTGTAGTTACCGAGCTTCCCTACCAAGTTAACAAGCAAAAACTTATCGAATATATAGCCGACCTCGTAAAGCAAAAACGTATAGAGGGTATATCGGATATCAACGACGAGTCGGATCGTCACGGAATGCGTATCGTTATCGACGTAAAGAAAGACGCGAATCCGCAAGTCGTGCTTAACACGCTGTATAAACACACCGATCTTCAAAAGAGCGACGGTATTATAATGCTCGCGCTTTTGGACGGCGAGCCTAAGGTGATGAACCTTAAACAAATCCTCGAGGCTTACGTTAAACATCAGGTGGACGTGGTTACGCGCAGCACCAAGTACGACCTCGCCAAAACCGAGGAGCGCGAACATATCGTAAAGGGTTTGGTTATAGCGCTTGCCAATATCGACGAGGTAATAGCCATAATCAAGAAGTCGCGTGATAGACAGGAAGCGCAATCCAACCTCATTTCGGCGTTCGAACTCGACGAAAAGCAGGCGAATGCCATTTTGGATATGAGATTGCAACGTCTTACTTCGCTCGAGGTCGAAAAACTCAAAGAAGAACTCGTTGCGCTCGACGCGCAAATGGAAGACTTGCGCGATATACTCGCAAAACCCGAAAGAATACTTGCAATAATCAAAAACGATCTTATAGCGCTTAGGGATAAATATCCCACGCCCAGAAAGACCGAGCTTTCGTACGACGAGAGCGAGATCGACCTTGCGGACCTTGTTAAAAAAGAAGACGTCGTTATATCAATTACGCACTTCGGTTACGTCAAACGTATTTCTCTCGAGGAATATAGGTCGCAAAGGCGCGGCGGCAGGGGCGTTACGGCGCACAAGCCTAAGGAAGAAGACTTCGTGGAAGATATGTTCGTATCGTCCACGCACGACAGATTGCTGTTCTTTACCAATTTCGGAAAGGTTTACCGCTTGATGGGTTACGAAATTCCCGAAGCAATGAAAGCGGCGCGCGGCAGAGCTATAGTCAATCTTTTGCAGCTCGAACCGGGCGAACATCCGTCGGCTATTATTCCGCTTAACGAAACTACGGTCGAAAAGGCCGAGTGCGGCGAAGAAGGAGCGGAGGGAGCAGAGCAGACGGCTGTAACCGATGAAGTCAAGCCCGAATACATCGTGCTTGCCACCAAGCGCGGTCTTATTAAGAAGACTGCCGTTGCCGAGTTCGACAATATCCGTAAGACGGGTAAAATCGCTATCAATCTGAACGAGGGCGACGAGCTTATTTCCGTTCAGGTCAGCAAAGGTAACGACGAAATCCTCGTTGCCTCGCACGAGGGTAAATGTATTAGATTCTCCGAAAACGACGTTCGTCCTATGGGCAGAGATACTATGGGCGTTCGCGCAATGTCTATATCCGAAGATGATGCGGTAGTCGATATGACGGTCGTCAAGCCCGGTTACGACGTTCTCACGTTGAGCGAACACGGCTTCGGCAAGCGTTCGGATATCGAGGATTATAGATTGCAGTCGCGCGGCGGCAAGGGTATTAAAGCGGGCGTATTCAACGAAAAAACCGGCTGCCTTGCTTGCCTTAAACTTGTCAAAGAGGACGAGGATATAATGATTATCGCCGACAACGGTATTATTATCAGAACGGCTGCCACCGGTATTTCCAAGATCGGAAGGGATACCAAGGGCGTTACCATTATGAAACTCGGGAATTCCATAGTTAAGTCTGCGGCTATAGTTCCTCATGCCGAAGAAGAACCCGACGAGGGCGAAATTGCCGAAAACGCCGAAGGTGTAGAAAATACTACGGCTCAAGGCGCGGAAGGTGGCGAGACGGCGGGCGAAAGCGAAGCCGTTTCGGAGCAAATTCAAGGCGCAAGCGGCGAGAATAGCGGCAGCGGCGAAACCGAAGAATAACACGCCGAATAAGGCAAAAAAATAACAAAAAAACCGTCTATAGGTCGATTATCTCGGCTTTAGGCGGTTTTATTATTATGTTTGACTATGGTTGAATTAAGAGTCGGCATGTTGTAACATCTTTTTGCTATTTGGCTATTAAATTTTTATAACGCATACCGATTTTTTGTGCCATGCGTTAAGCTGAAAATATGGTTTTAGAAGCTTTCGCATGTAATTGTAAAATGTAGCGAATGTTGCGATAATCGACCTATAGCCCCGTTTTTTTAATAAAAAACGGCAAAGCGAAGCGCTTTGCCGTAAAAATCCGCTGAATAATTAAGGTCTGTAAAGATTAAGTTTGCCCTTTTCGATATGTACGTCGAATTTCATGTTTTCGTAAATTTCGCCGTCTATTTCAACCGATATAGGTTTGTCGAAAATGGCTTTTACTTGATCGGGGTACGTTAGTTTGCAAAACTTTTGCTCGAGAATTTTTCCTTTCAAAAGGCGAACGAGATAGACGGGCATTGCCAGCCTGTTCATTTGGTTAACGACCATAAAATCCATCTTGCCGTCGTCGACCTCCGCCGTCGGACACATAGGTATGCCGCCGCCGAACTTTCTGCCGTTTCCGCAACAAACGATGAGCGCGCTTTGCTCGGGCGCGCTTTCGTCGTCCGGTCTGAATTTATAGAATTTGAATTTTATAAGGCTTACAAGAAGGGATATAAGGTATTTGAGCTTGCCTTTAAGTATTTTACTGCGTTCGCACCGCTGAAGTATTTCGACGTCGATGCCGGTTCCGATTATGTTTATTCCGCGCACGCCGTCGCAAACGAGGAAATCGGTCGGTTTGCATTCGCCGTCCAAAATAATATCGAGGGCTTTTTCGACGTCTAACGGAATGCCTACGGTGTCCACGAAATCGTTTCCGCTGCCGCAAGGGATTATTCCGAACTTAACGTTTAAGTCGTCGAGTCCGTTAAGCACCTCGTTCACCGTTCCGTCGCCGCCGACGGCAACTATGGTCGTTGCGCCGTTCTTGCACAGTTCTCGGGTAATTTCGGTTGCATGTCTGCGATACTCGGTCGTGTGGAATGCAAACTCTATACCCCTTTTTTCTAAAACGGACGTAATTATTGATTTGGCGCGTGCCGATCTTTTGGCGCCCGCCTTTTCGTTTATGACGAAATCGATCATAATTGCTCCTCTTTTGCCGCTTCGTAAAATCCGTATGCGGTTAAGATCACGCTTTTTTTGCCGATAACCTCAGTTTCGGCAGGTTGTAATACGACTTTATTATACAACCTTTAAAACTAAAAAGCAAACGATTTACTCGTTAAAAGACAATTCGGCTTTTTTTGCTTAAAATAATTTAAGTTTGCCGAAAGTGCCGATAATCAACCTATAGCCCTATATTTTCAGTAAAAACACTCTTTTATTCGATTATTTTTTCTTTTAAAATTCTTTTATGCGGAAAGGAGCGTTTTATTTAAAAAGTCGCCGCGGAGGTCGATTATCGCCACAAAACGCCCTTTTTAAACCTGCTTGCAACCTTGTTTTGGTAAAGCGCGGTTAGCTTTTGCAAATAAAATCAGAGCCGTTCAAGATCTGCCAAAAGATAACCGTGTGACGGGCGAAGGAATAATCGAGGGGTAAAAGGCGGCGCGCGAAGTCGTTTTCGGGCGGCGTTTCTTTTTTTTCGGCTGTCTGTTATGCACTTGTTTTTTAGGCGTATTTTGCGGCTTAAAACGAGATTTTTTTTCGCAGTGTGAAAAAGTGTGTAAATCTTTTGTGAAAAAATAGAAAAATTTTCTTTTTATCATCGATTTTTAACGCGCAGGCGTTGACAAGGTATTTTATAAATTATATAATAAAAGCGTCCTTAAATTCTGCGGACGAACGACGGCGGTTATTACGCCTAACGCCGCAGTTAAAATCAAAGGAGATGACAGAATGGGAAACTTACTGAGAAGAGTACTGGCATTCGTACTTGGAATGGTGTTCACCGTCGCCGCGGCGGCGGGCTCGATGGTCGGAGGGACTTACTGGGCGTATAAAAACGTCAAGCCCCTCGGTATCGTGTCCGACGATCCCGGCTTGGGTGATCTGCGCGATCAGTCGGTAGAAGATCTTATCTACCTCTTGAACGGCGCTCTCAACGATCCGGATAACTATACCCTCGCAAGGTTAGAAGCCGAATACGGGCTTGACCTCGAAAAGGTGCTTAAAAATCTGGGTATCGAAAACGTCGACAAAGACAGTTCCGACTGGCAAGCGCTTACCGCGATCTCGCTGTTTAGCTTAAAAGACGGCATACCCGCGTTGCTTAGCGGCGTGCGTTTGCGTGCCCTTTATAACTTCTTGCCTTCGCTTACCGGCAAGGACCTCGACGATATTTTATCGACCGAGGCACAAGAGAAGTTGGGCGATTATACGCTTTTGGAACTTATCGAAAGCGACGAGCTGACGGGCGAGACGGGAATATTTAAGGCTATCAAAAACCTTAAGGTCGGCGCTATTCTCCCCGATTATTTCGATTGCAAGTACGATGAGCAAACGCACACCTTTAACTACGTCTTATCCGACAGTGAAGAGGCGCAGGCGTTGCCCGTTCTCGGTATTTTCGGCAATATTTCGCTCGGCGTTATCAGTGAAATGATCAACGGCGGCGACATTATGTACGAACTTATGGAGGGCAACCTTTCGAGCGTTGCGAAAATGCCCATCGAAGAAATACTGACCTCGATTGCCGCTACCGTTTCGCCCGAAATCGGCGAAAAGGTTTCTTCATACGCAAAATTCTTAAACGGCGCGCGTCTTTCGGATATGTTCGTTAAGAACGCCGACGGCGGCTACGATTTCTATTACGCTAAGGTATTGGGCAACGTTAAGGTCGGTTACATACTCGGTCTTACCGACGAAGACAACGACGGCGTTTGGATTAACGGCGACGGCGAGCCTGCAGAAGATTTGCTCCAGATCGTTGCAAACCTCAGCGTATCTTCGTTGCTCGAGGATAAGAGTATATTCGAAAAGATATCCGCAGTAGCCGGCGATCTCAGCGTCGGAATGATTTTGGATATGGTGGGAATAGTCGAAGGCGACGTACCTCCGCTCGACGGTTTGCGTGCTCTTTCGGTCGGCGATTTGCTTAAAGGTCAAGGCGAAAGCTTCGACGCCGACGTGTTCGTAAAATCGCTTATCGAAAGTCTTGCGGCTTCTCTCGGCGATAAGACTTTGGGCGACCTCATATTTAAACCGGGCGAAGAGCCCGAAGATGCGAACGCGCTTATTAAGGCGTTGTTCGATCTCAAGGTATCAGACTTCGTACGCGAAGAATACTCGGTAGATGCCCTTCTCGAAACGTTCCGTAATGCCCTTGGGGACGTAACTATGGGTGACATTCTCGGCACCGAAAAGAACGAAGACGGCACTTGGAAAACCGACGATAAGGTTTTGGCTCTCGTTCTCGATTTCTCATTCGATAATATATTCGACGTTCTTTCTTCCGACTACTCGGCAAAGGACGTTATCGGCGCGTTACTCCCCGACACTAAGGTCGGCGATCTGTTCGTTGCCTTCGCAGGTTTTGAATGCGATGAAGAAACGGGTAGATACTATAAAGAAAACGGCGGCGAGCTCGATTATCTCTCCGTCGAAATATCCGCATTGTTCGATTGCAAAATTGCCGACGTAGCTGGCGGTTTGCTCGATAAGAACGATCCGTTCGATTCGTACGACGTACTCTCTAAGGTTATGATCGGCGACCTCGCGGACGTAGTTCTTACCTATCTCGATACCGATCTCGACGAGCTCGAATACAAGCTCGATAACGGAATCGGCTCTTACGTATGGCAGGGCGACGCAACGTCCGCCGCTTCGGACTTCCTCTCGATCTCCGTTGCCGAATTTGCTAAAGATATAGCGACCGGCGGCAAGGAGCTTAAAGCGAAAGATATCGATTATTACATAGAACTCTTCGGCGCGGCAGGCTGCTTCGTCGCTGAAAAGTGCGGCTACGAAGGCGACGCTCAGGGTATTACCGACGCGGTCGTGGCGCTTTTTACGCTTTTGCTTGATGGACCTTTGTCTGCCCCTGAGATTGACGAAGATATCGTGATCTCCGATGCGATCGATGCTGTTAAAAAAGTAACCGATGAGTTTGTTACGAACAACGTTCTTGCCGAACTGTATAAACAGCTGCGTATTCTTTACGAAGGCAACGACGCTTACGTTAAGAATTTCGTAAGTTTGAGTGAAATGCTCCGGGTGAAAGACGTTGTTGACTCTATTTCCGAAGTCATTAAGGCTGCGGCCGGTTCTGCCGCTGAGGATAAGATTGATGCGGTATCCGACTTCATTCAAACTCTCGTTGCCGGCGAAGTTATAAACGTCGGGCTGAATGGAAGCGCACAAATTTATGACCTTGCGAACAAAGTCAAAGTTATATATAATAAGTTTATTGGCGAAAGCGGAAAACTTAACGTTATCGTCAATACTATATTCGAAAAATTTGCAAGCCTTTATCCCGAAGGAAGTGTAATTAGGACTTTCGTTTCTGATTCTAAAATAATTAGAATCGATGATATAATCGCTTCGGTTGCGGAAGTTGTCGACGTTGCGACAGATCGGAAGAATACTTCTAAAATAAACGCGTTTGCAGAGTTTGTGCAGTCAATAGTTGCGGGCAACTTGGACAAAATGGGTTTTGATGCAAAAGCTACGGTGGCTGAAGTAATCGAAAAACTTCATGGCGTAGTTTCCGAATTTGTCGATACGTCCGACAAAAAGACGAACGATCTTGTCAATGCTATATTCACCGGATTTGCAGACCTTTATACCGACGTAGCACTTGAAGACTTCGTAACGGAAAGCAAAGAACTCAAGATTCACAAAGTGATCGATTACGTTGCAAGCGTTGTTAAAACGGCTGTGGCTAACGCCGAAACGAACGCTAAGATTGACGACGTCGTTGCACTTATAGAGCAGATCGTTAGCGGAACGGTTGCCAATCCCGAAGTTAATCCTTTGTCTAAGACGGACGACACCATTGCGGCTGTTGAAACCGTAACCAATTTGTTCTTTAAAAACGATATACTTAGCGCCGTATACGCCGAACTTAAGAGTCTTTACGAAGATGAACTTCTTAAGGACTTCGTAGCCGACACCAAGGACCTCAAAGTAGACGACGTACTCGGTTCGGTTGGCAATATCGTAAAAGCGACTAAGGCACTTGAAGATTCTGAAATAGACGCGTTACTTGCACCGTTTAAGACGTTGCTTGCGGGAACTATAAGCGCTCCCATAGTCAACGATTTAGCAAAAGTTTCCGAAGTAACCGCAGACATAAAAGCGGTTATAGATGCGTTTGCCGATACCAAAAACAACGATCTTGTCAACGCTATATTCACCGGATTTGCAGACCTTTATACCGACGTAGAGCTTAAAGACTTCGTAGCGAAAAGCAAAGAACTCGAGATTCACAAAGTGCTCGATTACATAACCGACGTGGCGAAA
>CAZHGN010000037.1:0-14491 GCA_964532155.1 uncultured Acidiphilium sp. | reverse complement strand
TGATTTAATTGGTTTACCGTATGGCTTTATGCTTTATGCAAGTAAAAAATTCTTACGCGGACTAAAGTCTAATCGACTTTAAAACTTATACGACCTAAAAGCCTTACGCGTTACTTTTCTTCGGGTTCGGTTTTTTCGGGAGTTTCAGCTTTTTCGTGCGGGGCGATAAACTCGGGCATGTTAAGTCCTGCCATAGCGAAGAGGTCGTTCATCGGGGGGAGGGATTTTGCCATACCGGAGAGGAAGCCTGCCGTAGCCGATTTGCCGTCCTTGCCTTCGCCGCCGTCCCAAACGGTGACCTTGTCGATCTTGATGTTCTTGATTGCCTCGACCTGCGTTTCGACGAGTTTTTCGATCTTGTCGGCAATCATAAGCTTGGTTGCGGAGTCGGGGTTGCCGCCTGCCGCTCTTACGATTTCGGCAAGACCTTCTGCTTGAGCGGTAAGAACCGCCTTGACGCCGCGCGCTTGCGCTTCCATTTTAGCGTAGGTTGCGTCCGCTTCACCTTGAGCCTGACGTCTTATGCGTTCGGCTTCAGCTTCGGCTTCGAGCTCGATTTTCTTCTTTTCGACCTCGGTGCGGACGAGAATATCGGCTTCTTGCGTAGCCTTTTCGCGCGAGGCTCTTACGATTTCCGCTTGTCTTTCGGCTTCGTAAGCGTCGGCGAGTGCTTTTGCGCTGTTGATTTTTTCGGCGGATACGGCGCGTTGTTCGGCTTCTGCTTGCTTTTCGCGTAGCAACGAAAGTGAGTTTGCAATTTCTATTTTGGCGTTGTTTTCGCCCTTGATTGCCTGCGAATCGGCGTCTGCGACGTGGATTCTTTGGTCTTTGCGCGCGTTGGCTTCACCTATAGCGCCTTTTCTGTCTTCTTCGGCAACCGAGATTTTTGCATCGTTTATTGCCTTTGCCGCCGCTTCTTTACCGAGCGCGACTATGTAGCCCGATTCGTCGCTAATATCGGTTACGTTAACGTTTATGAGCCTTAAACCGATTTTCTTAAGTTCGCCTTCAACGTTGCGGGAGACCGCTTCGAGGAATTTATCTCTGTCGGTGTTGATTTCCTCGATATCCATCGTGGCGATGACCAAACGAAGCTGACCGAAGATGATGTCTTTTGCGAGTTCTTGGATCTGAGGGAGTTTAAGACCGAGTAAGCGTTCCGCCGCGTTTTGCATAACGCCTTGCTCGGTGGAAATGCCTACCGTAAAAATCGAGGGTACGTCGATACGAATGTTTTGGCGGGAAAGAGCGCTTTTAAGATCGACCGAAATGGAAATGGGCGTGAGGTCGAGGAAAGCGTACGACTGGAACAGGGGAACGATAAATTCCGTGCCGCCGTGTACGCATTTGGAAGAACGGTGCGTTCCGTCTTTTGCCTTGCTTACTTTACCGTAAACGACCATGATCTTGTCGGACGGGCATCTTTTGACGCGCGTCGCGATGAGAAGAACGACCATGAAAAGAATGAGTACGATTACGGTGATGAGCACGGGTACGCCCGCGCTGCTTGCTAAATTGTAAAGTGCGTTCATTGTTTGCTCCTTGTTGAGTATTTTAATTTAATTATTGTTTCGTTTTCGTTAGTTTGCCGCTCGGCGCGTATTAATCGCCGATGTTAGCAGCCTGTATTAAACGCCATGTCGCTTAATACCGATGATTTGCCGTTATAAAATTATATATTATAGAGGGCGGATCGTCTTGCATTCTCGTTCACCGTTAAGCGCGTTCTACCAAAAGCGATTCGCCGTAGACTGCTATAATTTTTACTTTTGCGCCGGTCGGAATAGGCGTTTCGCCGTTTTGCACCGCACTGAGTTCTACGAACCGCTCCTCGAGCGTGAGCGTTATTTTGCCGCTGCCGCCGTCTTTTTGCGGAATGGTCAAATATACGTCGGCGGTTTTGCCCACGGCGCGCGCCACGTCTATGTTTCCGCTCGAGCGGAGGCGCATTATGCCGCGCATTACGAACGCCATTGCAACGAGTGCGGCGCCGCCCGATACGAACGAAAGGCAGATGGCGAGGGCGGTGTTGACGTCGGCTAAAATATAGCCTACCCAGCCGCCGATTGCAAAAAATGCAATCAAACCTCTTATCGAAAACAGCGTGAAGCCGTCGCTTGCGTCGACGGATATGTCTGCGTCGCCGTCACCGTCGAAATCGACGTCGGCTTCGTTTTCGCCGAGCCCGAAAAGCATCGTGAGTATTTGAAGCACTAAAATTACCGTTGCCGCAAGCCCTATACAAAAATAGACGCGTTGAAGCACGTTAAGTCCTTCCCAAAATTCTGTCATGTATTTCCTCCGTTTCTTTAGTATTTTATAGGTTAAAAATCGTTTTTATTACGCCGCTTTCGTCGGTCGGCTAATGTCTCCTCGGTATATTGCGCACGGTATATTGCTAACCTGCGTTTCCGATAGTCTGATATTTGCCACAAGCTAATCGGTTTTCGTTTCGGCGGCTTCGCTCGAAAGTTTCGGCATTTTTAGCGCGGCTATCGCACTCGACGCCTTGTTTAGCATTTTTTCGGCGAGCATTACCTCTGAAATAACCGTCAGCGCTTGCCGTAAGCGTTGCTTGTCGCCCGAGTTTTTTTCTTTATATCGTTCGGTTGCGCTGCAAATAAGCTGCTCTGCGTTGTCGCTCGTCAAGTTTTCGTCCAAAAGAACGTCGCAAACGAATGCGTACAGTTCGCTTTCGGGTATTACGTCGTCGAGTTTGGTGTCGGGCGAGCCGTTCACAAAGGTCAAAAGCCGCTTTACGTCCTCGAGCGGTAACAGTTCGCGCAGACAGTTGACGAGAAGTATTCCCGCAAGCGCGTCTTTATCGTAACGCCTGTTGACGGGGTGCGGAATAAAGCCTCGCGCTACCCAGTTTTGTATTGCAGGCTTCGCAAGACCGCTTATTTCGCAAACTTGTTGCATAAACAATCCTTGCGTTGCCGTAAAAATTCCGTCCAAAAATTCGCGACCGCTTCTATTCCCGACGGGTATGGTCGTCCCCGGATAATTCATATTCAGTCCTCCTTTATGTCCTCATTATGATTATATCACGCATTCATATGAATGTCAATAGTTTTTTCGAAAAATTTCGGGGGAATAAAAATATTTGCCGGAAAGAAAAAAGTTTTTTTGGGGTGCTTGTGAACGAAAGTGAAGATAATGCGGGGCGTAGGGACAAAAGAAACGGCGATAAAGGCGAAAAACGCATACAAAACAAAAAAAGTCGCGTAGAAAAGTGAAAAATCGTCGTTTGCGGCGTCGTACGGTTGCTTTTTTATCGATTCGGTTGTAAAATATCAAAAAATGCGGAGATAATATTATGAGAGATTTACGAATTGAAAAGCTTGCCGACGTTCTCGTTAACCATTCGTGCAAGGTGAAAAAGGGCGAAAAGGTGATGATCGAGGCTTTCGGTATTCCCAACGAGCTTGTAAAGGCGCTCGTCGCCAAGGTGTACGACGTCGGCGGTTATCCTTTCGTTAATTTAAGGGATTATTCGGTTATCCGCGCGACCGTCGGGCGTTGCGACGAGGAATATTGCCGCCTTTGGGCTAAGTACGACGGATTTATGATGGACGATATGGACTGTTATATCGGCATTCGCGGCGGAGACAATTCGTGCGAAACCGGGGATATTCCGTCCGAGCAAAGCGGTTATTACGAGCGGCTTTATTCTTATCCCGTTCATCACGAACGCAGAGTGTGCAATACGCGCTGGGTGGTCTTGCGCTATCCCACTCCGTCGATGGCGCAAATGTCGGGGCGCTCGACCGAAGCTTTCGAGGATTTCTATTTCGACGTTTGCACTATGGATTACGATAAAATGGACAGGGCGATGGACGCACTCAAGGCGCTTATGGACAAGACGGACAAAGTGCGCCTTGTCGCAAAGGATACCGATCTTACCTTTTCGATTAAGGGCATGCCCGCGCTGAAGTGCGCCGGTGAGTGCAATATTCCCGACGGCGAGGTCTATACCGCTCCGGTAAAGGACAGCGTGAATGGCGTGATTACTTATAACGCGCCGTCTATGCAGCAAGGTCTTAAGTTCGAAAACGTAAGGCTGAAGTTTGAAAACGGAAAAATCGTCGAGGCGACCGCCAACTATACCGAAAAACTCAACGATATTTTAAATACGGACGACGGCGCACGCTATGTCGGCGAGTTTGCAATCGGCGTTAATCCTTATATAAATCAGCCTATGGGCGATATTCTATTCGATGAAAAAATCGCGGGCTCCATTCATTTTACGCCCGGTTGCTGCTATGACGATTGCGACAACGGAAATAGGTCGGGAGTGCATTGGGATCTCGTTCTCGTTATGACCGAGCAGTACGGCGGAGGCGAAATTTATTTCGACGACGTGCTCGTGCGAAAGAACGGTTTGTTCGTTTTACCCGAGCTTTTTGCGCTTAATCCCGACGAACTGAAATAGGTCGGAACCTTTCGCAAGTGCGGTTAATACAATATCGTATAACTATAAAACGAAAAAAAAATTAAAAAATTCGTTAAAAACAGTTTACAAACGCTTACAATATAAATATAATAAGTGAGCATTACCGAGTAGGCGCCCGTAATCTATGCGCCGAAGGGGGAGTATTATAATGGCTAAATATGTTTTGTGCCCGAGATGCGAATTGAACTATATGCAGGACGGCGAACAATATTGCGACGTGTGCAAAGCCGAACTTAAAATCGGCCCGCAGTTGATTTTTACCGAGGACGACGACGAAATGTCCGAAGAAAAGCTTTGCCCCATTTGCAAGCGCAACTATATCTCGGAGGACGAGAAGATGTGCGAGCAGTGTCGTGAAGCGAGCAAATACGACAACGAGCCCGACGGCATGGACGTCGAGTCGGACGACGAATGGCGTAATTACCTCGACGACGACGAGAAAGATATGCCCGAAGACGACGGCGTTATATCCCTTTCTCAGCTTGCCGACGAGGAAAAAAGCGACGAACTCTTTATGGACGACGAGGAAGATGACGATACCGAGTATCTCGACGACGAGCCCGACGATTTCGACGTGGAAATCGACGAAAAAGACTTCGAGGGCGACGAGGACGACGACCTCGACGACGATGAAGGCGACGATGATGACGACGATTTCTAAGCCGCCTCGCTTTTTATCGCTATACAATTAAAGATTGCAATATTAAAAGGTGCTTTTTTAGGCACCTTTTTTTCGTGCGGCTTAATATAATGGCTTGCATAATCAAAAAATAATCGTAAAAGTGGAATTATTTTCTCGATTTATGTAATTTTTTTGCAAAATCGGCGAAAATATTTGCAAAACCAACCGTTTTTAGTTGACTGTGCTAAGAACAAAAAAATGCGGAAAAGCACTATACAAAATGCTCTTCCGCTTTTTTGTTGTAATTATCTTATTTTCCGCAGCAGTTCTTATATTTTTTGCCTGAACCGCAAGGGCAGGGATCGTTACGACCGGGAGTGTTAGGTTTGTGAGCGATCGTGTGGCGTTCGGCGCCCGAACTGCCGCCTTGCGCTACTAAGTTTTGCGGAGCGGCGGGGCGGCTTTGGCGTTGAACCTTTTCGACCTCTATTTTAAGCAGGTATTTTACGGTGTCTTCTTGAATGCTCGCGGTCATTTCCTCGAACATATCCAACCCTTCTTTCTTATAGGAGATTAACGGATCTTCGTTGCCGTACGCGCGGAGGGAAATGCCGCGTTTGAGTTTATCCATCGCGTCGATATGTTCTATCCACTTGGAATCTACGTTTCTAAGTAGGATCATACGCTCGACTTCGTGATAGTCGATACCCTTCGCCTTATAGTTTTCGATTTTTTCTTCGTAGCACTCTATAACTTTATCGATGAGTTTTTCTATAAAATATTTATAGTCCCAATTCATCAATTTTTCGCGAGTGACGAATGCCGTTCCGACGGGGAGAACTCTCTCTTCCAAACGCTTGTTGAGTACATCCTCGTCCCATTTCGTGGGATCGTCCGAGGCGTTTACGCATTCGTTTACGAGGTCGGTAACGAAATCGGGGATGAGATTGAGAACGTCTTGGTGAACGTTTTCGCCGCGCAAGACTTTCATTCTCTCCTCGTAAATAACCATACGCTGACGGTTCATAACGTCGTCGTAGCCGAGGATGTGTTTTCTTATGCCGAAGTTTTTGCCCTCGATGGTGCGTTGTGCGTTCTCGATACTGCGCGAGAGCATTTTTGCCTCGATAGGCGTGTCTTCGTCGACCTTGAACATCGTGTAAATGCGTTGCAGCCTTTCGCCGCCGAAACGACGAGCGAGGTCGTCTTCGAGCGAGATATAGAATCTCGATTCGCCGGGATCGCCTTGACGGCCCGCACGACCGCGAAGCTGGTTATCGATACGGCGCGATTCGTGGCGTTCGGTACCGAGGATATACAAGCCGCCGAGTTCGGTTACTTTTTTCTTTTCCTCGTCGGTTATTTGCGAATGCTTAGCGAGAAGTTCGCGGTAAAGCGAGCGGATTTCTTCCACTTCTGGCGGAATGTTTTGAATGTACGAAGTAGCAAGTTCTATCGTGTCTTCGTCGATTCCGCGGTTGCGAAGGTCTTGCTTCGCAAGAAATTCGGGGTTACCGCCGAGCAGAATATCCGTTCCGCGGCCTGCCATGTTGGTCGCTATCGTAACGGCGCCGAGCTTACCCGCTTGCGCTATGATTTCCGCCTCGCGACGGTGGTTTTTAGCGTTTAGGATTTGGTGGCGGACCCTGCGTTTTAAGAGCTCGCGAGAGATTTCCTCCGATTTTTCTACGGTAATGGTACCGACGAGCACCGGCTGACCGTTTTCGTGAACGCGCACGATATCGTCGACGATCGCGCGGATTTTACCCTTATTGGTGGAATATACGACGTCGGCGTTGTCCTTTCTTATCATCGGCTTGTTCGTGGGGATTTCCAGAACGTCGAGCCCGTATATGGTCTTAAATTCTTCTTCTTCGGTCTTTGCAGTACCGGTCATACCGGATAACTTTTTATAAAGACGGAAGTAGTTTTGGAAAGTAATGGTAGCTTGCGTTTGGTTTTCGTTGCGGATAACGACTCGCTCTTTCGCCTCGATTGCTTGGTGCAAACCTTCCGAATAACGACGACCGATCATAAGACGTCCCGTGAACTCGTCGACGATTATAATCTCGTTGTCTTGAACGATGTAGTCGTTGTCGCGCTTGAAGATGAAGTGCGCCTTGAGCGCTTGCTGTATGTGGTGGTTAAGCTCTGCGTTTTCGATGTCGGCAATGTTTTCCACACCGAAAAAGCTTTCGGCTTTTTTAGAACCGCTTTCGGTTATTTGAACGCTCTTTTCCTTAACGTCAACCTCGAAGTCAACGTCTTTAGTAAGCGTTCTGACGAACTTGTCCGCGCTTAAATACATTTCGGACGACTTGTTCCCGCGCCCCGAAATAATTAGCGGCGTACGCGCTTCGTCTATAAGAATGGAGTCTACCTCGTCGACTATTGCGAATTCCAAACCGCGTTGTACCATTTGATCGAGACGAACTTTGAGGTTGTCGCGCAGGTAGTCGAAGCCGAATTCGTTGTTCGTGCCGTAGGTTATATCGCAAGCGTAGGCGGCGCGCTTTGCGTCGTCGTCCATATCGTGAACGTTTACGCCGACGGTAAGACCGAGAAATCTGTGAACTTTGCCCATCCAATCGGCGTCACGGCGAGCGAGGTAATCGTTTACGGTAACGATGTGAACGCCCTTTCCGGTGAGTGCGTTAAGGTAGGCGGGTAGGGTTGCCATAAGCGTTTTACCTTCACCGGTCTTAAGCTCTGCAACGCGCCCTTGGTGAACGCATATACCGCCCATAAGTTGCACTTTATAGTGGCGCATGTTCAAAACGCGGTAAGAAGCTTCTCTTACGACGGCAAACGCCTCGAGTAGCATGCTATCGAGCTTTTCGCCGTTTTTATAACGCTCTTTGAAAAGAACCGTTTGGTTTTGAAGCTCCTCGTCGGTCATCGCTTCGTATTTCGGACCCATGGCGATAATCTTATCCGCCATTGCGCCGATTTTGCGTAAACTCCGCCTCGAATCCGATTCGAGGATGTATTTAATCAGTCCCATTAAGAACCTCCGTATATTGTCTTCGTTTTTTGCGGTTATGACGATAGTCGCTTGCGCAAGCCGTAAAACAGCCGAGCGCATAAGCGTAAAAGGTCTTTCCGCGCAAACGGTCGCGCACGCGTATATGCGAGCGTTCGTGCTTTATTATACCTCATTTTAAAATATAAGTAAATAGTTTAGGGGAGCTTTTTTCGCCTTTTTTGTGTAAAAAACCGTTTTTTTGCTCCGTTTCGACAAATTCAAAAGTCGTTCAAGGCTAAATTATTTTATCTCTAAGGCGCGTTTAAAGAAAAAATCTCGTTTAACCGTTGACAAACTTTAAAAAATGGCATATAATCTCGTTATGATTTAAAAATCACTCGGCAGTGCGATTTTGACCGCGCTTGCCCGATTGACGGAGGATTATATTATGTCGCTTTCTCTCGTATATTACAGAGTCAACGAACTCGATTTTAAATTTAACGAATCGGTTAAACCGAACACCGCTTTTCAAATCAAGCCCAAAATCGAATGCAAGCTTGCCAAAAAAGAAGAAACGCTGTTCGTCAACCTTACTTTAAAGATTAACGAGGATATCTCTTCGCCCGTTCCTTTCTCCCTCCGCGTTATGCTCGCCGGAACGTTTAAAACGTCGGACGGCACTTCGCTCGAAATAATCGACCAGAAAACGCAGGTGAGCGAGGTATTTTCCGTTCTTTATCCCTATCTTAGGGCGATCGTCTCGTCGGTTACCGTAAACCTCAATATCCCCGCGTACATTCTGCCGTCGGTCGATCCCGAACAGCTTATCGAGGGCGATCCCGAGGGTAAAAAGAACGGCAACCTCAACTAACCGTTTGTTTCGCCCAACTATCGAATAATCGCCTTATAGCACGCCGTTTTCATAACGGTAATTATTACGGAGCATTACGCCGCGCCTTGTTTATGCAATACGCGGCTTTTTTCGTGCGGAAAACATGCCTTTACGTTACGAAAACTACCTTTTTTGCTCGTTTTTTCAATTTTTATTGAGTTTTTAAATGAAAATTTTTGGTTTGGCTTTATTGTTTCGTTTTATATAGAAAGGGCAAAAACCGCGCTATAGGTCGATTTTTAGCGGTTTTTATTTTTTAAAGGATTGTTCGATTTTTTTCTCGTTCGCACGTAAAGTCGCTTAAAACGCTTTACATTGCGTAAAAAACATGGTAAAATGGCGGCACTATCAATTATTAAAAAGCGAGTAGACCTCCGTGGGCGCTTGCACTAAAAAAAGGAGAAATATGAATTCCGACGACCCTGACCCTGACAGTATAACGGCTATTATAATCGTAATGATTATTCTCGTTATGCTGTCCGCATTCTTTTCGGCTACCGAAACGGCTTTTTCCGCAGTAAACAAAACCAAGTTGCGCATAAAAGCTCAAGACGGAAACAAGGGCGCCAAAAACGCGCTCGAACTTACCGAAAAGTACGACAGACTTCTTTCCACCATTCTTATCGGCAACAACATCGTAAACATTACGCTTGCAACGCTCAGTACCATATTATTTACCAGGGTTTTGCAAGGGGATAAAGAGGCGATGGCGGCTACCGTTTCGACGGTCGTTTCAACCCTCGTAGTATTGATTTTCGGTGAGATCTCGCCTAAGATGATCGCGAAAGAAAAATCGGAAACCATAGCTATCATAACCGGCTATCCGATTCGCTTTTTTATGGTTATACTCTTTCCGCTATCTATTGCCTTCTCCGGCTTGAAGCTCTTTATAAGCAAGGTCTTTAAGTTTAAAAACGAAGAGAAGATTACAGAGGAAGAGCTGCTCACCATGGTTGAAGAAGCGCAGGAGGACGGTTCGCTCGACAAAGCCGAGCAAGAGCTTATTTCCAGCTCGATCGAGTTCGACGACGTTCTCGTGGAAGATATTCTCGTTCCGCGCGTGGGTGTTATTGCCGTTTCGGTCGATATGTCTATGGACGAGATTAAAAGGCTCTTTCTCGAGCATAACTTCTCTCGTATGCCCGTTTACCGCGGCACGATCGATTGCGTTATCGGAATGATACATAACATAGATTTCTTCGCCGCCTTAGAGCGCGGGGAAACCAATATACGCGAGGCTATCAGCCCGACCGCCGTTGCTACCGAGCATATGAAGATATCCACTCTTTTAAAGAGCATGCAAAGGCAAAAGGTACATATGGCGATCGTCGTCGACGAGTACGGCGGCACGCTCGGCATCGCTACTTTAGAGGATATTTTGGAAGAGCTCGTCGGCGAAATTTGGGACGAGCACGACGAAATCGTAAATTACTTTACAAAGGTTAACGACACGACTTACCTTGTTGACGGTCGCGCCGAACTCGATAAGTTCTTCGCACTGTTCGACTTCGACGGCGACGAAAGCGATAAATTCGAATCGCAGACGGTCAGCGGCTGGGTGATCGAGCGGCTGGGGTATATTCCTCGCAAGCTCGAACGGTTCGATTACGAGAATTTGACCGTTACGGTAAGCAAGCTTACACAAAGAAAAATTCTCGAAGTAAAGGTTACGATCAATCCGCCTAAAGACAACGACGGAGAAGAAAAATAATAATCTGTACGAGCGGCAATTTTGGAAAAGATTGCCGCTTTACTAAACTCATAACCTATAAAATATAATTGTTTTGCGCGGTACGGCGAACGTAAGCTTAGGCGTTGCCGCGTTAAGGCGTAAAGCGGTTCTTCGTTTTACGTAGGGAGGAACGGAAATGAAAAAACTCGGACTTGCACTCGGCAGTGGAGGCGCTCGCGGCGTTGCGCATATAGGCTTTTTACAAGCGCTCGAGGATAACGGAATAAAACCGCAATTTATTTCCGGCTGTTCTATGGGCTCGGTCGTCGGAAGCTGTTACGCAATCGGTATGCGCCCGAAAGATATGATGGATGTCGTTTCCAAACTTCGCGTACGCGATTTGCTCGATCCCGATATAAACGCTTTCCGCAAAGGTACTCTTTTAAAAAGTAAAAAATTGCTCGCCGTGTTGCGCCGTTTTTTGGGGCATATTACATTCGACAGTTTGCGCATTCCCTTTGCGTGTGTCGGCGCCGATTTAATTACCGGTAAAAAAGTGCTTTTTAACAGCGGCGAGGTTGCGCCCGCCGTGCAAGCAAGTTCGTCAATTCCGCTTGTTTTTCAGCCTATCGAAAAGGACGGAATGCTTATATGCGACGGAGGAGTGGTGTGCCGCGTTCCCGTTCAGGAAGTCAAGGATATGGGAGCCGAGGTGGTAGTCGCCGTCGACGTTTTGGGGCCTCTGCGCGACGACGCCGACGTTCGCGGAATGCTTAGGTATCTTTTAAGACTTGTCGACGTTTACGACAACGCCATTTCCGAAAAAAACCGCATAGAGTGCCCCGCTGATGTTTTCGTTGCGCCCGATCTCGGTTCTATAAGCCAGTATAAGATCGACCGCAATAATTTCGAGGAGTGCTATAAAAAAGGTTACGAATGCGCTCTTTCGGTTATGGACGATATTAAAGCGCTTATATCATAAACGGGCGTATAGGTCGATTATCCGCATATAACGCCTATTATCCGTGCCGCTTTTTTAGCGGCATTTACTTTTTATGGGGCTTAGCCTATGGGCTTTTACGCCATGCGTTTTGCTCTTTTTGAAATAAGTGAAGATTGCTTTTTATGCAAATTTAAGGCTTTTTATGCAAAACGAGCGTTAAACACTTGTAAAAATAATTACTTTTATATATAATAGTAGCGTTGAAAAGCAAGTGACATTGCAAAAAAAAACAAAAAAGCGGCGTTTGCCGCGCGATTTGGAGGAACATAATGAAGTACGTTTATCAGTTCAGCGAAGGCAACGGAAAAATGCGTGAGCTTTTGGGCGGCAAGGGCGCCAACCTTGCGGAAATGACCAATCTCGGCTTACCCGTTCCCAACGGCTTTACGATAACAACTGAGGCATGCACGCGTTATTACGACGACGGTCGGACCATTGCGCCCGATATTATGGCTGAAATAATGGAAAATATCGGTAAGCTCGAAAGCATTACCGGCAAGAAATTCGGCGATAAAGAAAACCCGTTGCTCGTTTCCGTTCGCTCGGGAGCAAGAGCGTCGATGCCCGGCATGATGGACACGATTTTAAACTTAGGTTTGAACGAGGACGTGCTCGAGGTCTTAATTAAAAAGTCCAACAACCCCAGATGGGCTTGGGACTGCTACAGAAGATTTATTCAGATGTATTCCGACGTCGTTATGGAAGTCGGCAAAAAATACTTCGAAACGCTTATCGACAAGATGAAAGCCGAGCGCGGCGTAACGCTCGATACCGAACTTACCGCCGACGATCTTAAGGAACTCGCAGGGCAGTTTAAAGCCGAATATAAAAATAAAATAGGAAGCGATTTCCCCACCGATCCGAAAGAACAGCTTTTCGGCGCTATCAAAGCGGTATTCAGGAGTTGGGATAATCCGCGCGCCAATACCTACAGAATGGACCACGATATTCCGTACAGTTGGGGTACCGCCGTCAACGTTCAAATGATGGCATTCGGCAATATGGGCGATAACTGCGGAACTGGCGTTGCCTTTACTCGTAACCCCGCAACCGGCGAAAAAGGGCTTATGGGCGAATTTTTGACCAACGCGCAGGGCGAAGACGTCGTCGCCGGCGTAAGAACGCCGATGCCCATTTCTAAAATGGCGGAAGTTTTCCCCGAGGTATATAAGCAATTCCTTAACGTGTGCGATATTCTCGAGGAACATTACAGAGATATGCAGGACATGGAGTTTACCGTCGAGAACGAAAAACTCTTTATGCTCCAAACGAGAAGCGGAAAGAGAACTGCCGCCGCCGCAATCAAGATTGCTTGCGATCTTATCGACGAGGGCATGATTTCCGAGCAACAAGCACTTATGCAAATCGACGCTAAGTCGCTCGATATGCTTTTGCACCCCACTTTCGATGTTAAAGCGCTTGCCGATGCCGACAAAAATAACGTAGTCGGCAAGGGTATAGCCGCGTCGCCCGGCGCCGCCGCAGGTACTATCGTGTTCACCGCCGAAGAGGCTGCCGAACTCGGCAAACAGGGCAAAAAGGTCGTTCTCGTAAGACTCGAAACCTCGCCCGAGGATATCGAGGGTATGAAATACGCGCAGGGTATTTTGACCGTTCGCGGCGGACAGACCTCGCACGCCGCCGTCGTTGCGCGCGGAATGGGTACGTGCTGCGTTTCCGGTTGCGGAGAAATCAAGATGAACGAGGAAGAAAAGTATTTCGAACTCGCAGGAAAGATTTTTAGAGAGGGCGACGAGCTTTCGCTCGACGGCTCTACCGGGAAAATTTACGATATTATAATTAAGACCGTGCCGTCCGATCCTAACAGCGGATACTTCGGCAGAATTATGAAGCTTGCGGATAAATATAAAGCGCTCGGAGTTCGTACGAACGCCGACACGCCCGCCGACGCAAAGAAAGCGGCTCAGCTCGGCGCAGAGGGCATCGGTCTTTGCCGTACCGAGCATATGTTCTTCGGCGAGGGCAGAATCGACAAGTTCAGAGAAATGATTTGCTCCGAAACGGTAGAAGAGCGCAAGAAAGCGCTCGATGCGATCGAGCCTATGCAACAAGCCGATTTCGAAGGGCTTATGGAAGCGCTCGAGGGCAGATCCGTTACCATTCGTTTCCTCGATCCGCCTCTTCACGAATTCGTACCGACCGACGAAGAAGACGTAGCGCTGCTTGCCGCCGCTAAGGGCAAAACGGTCGCAGAGATTAAGATGCTTTGCAATTCGTTGCACGAGTTTAACCCGATGATGGGACACCGCGGTTGCCGTTTGACGGTAACCTATCCCGAAATTGCGGTAATGCAGACCAAAGCGGTTATTAAAGCGGCAATCGCCGTTTCGCGCCGTCATCCCGATTGGAACGTCGTTCCCGAAATAATGATTCCGCTCGTCGGCGAAATTAAAGAACTCGCTTACTGCAAAAAAACCGTCGTTGCGACGGCGGACGAACTCATAAAAGAGGCAGGTTGCAAGCTCGAATATCACGTAGGAACGATGATCGAAATTCCGAGAGCCGCTCTTACCGCAGACGAGATCGCAACCGAGGCGGAGTTCTTCTGCTTCGGCACGAACGATTTGACTCAAATGACTTTCGGCTTCTCGCGCGACGACGCCGGCAAGTTCCTTAAATCTTATTACGATACCAAGATTTACGAATTTGATCCGTTCGCCAAGCTCGACGTCAACGGCGTCGGCAAGCTTATGAAGATGGCAGTTTCGCTCGGCAGAAGCACTCGCGAAGGACTCCATTGCGGCATTTGCGGCGAACACGGCGGCGATCCTTCGTCTATCGAGTTCTGCCACGAAATCGGGCTCGACTACGTTTCTTGCTCGCCTTACAGAGTTCCCATCGCGCGCCTTGCCGCCGCACA
>CAZHGN010000036.1:0-14626 GCA_964532155.1 uncultured Acidiphilium sp. | reverse complement strand
AAACAAACGGCTTGCCGCGCTAAAAACGCCTCCGCGCATAAACGCGCCGCTACGCAAAAATTTTGCGGTAGAAAAAAAGCGATAGGTATAAAAAACGCCGAGCCGTTTTTCGTGGCTTGGCGTATTATATCAAAATATTATCGTGCGCTGTTTGGCGGATTTCCGATAGGAAAGGGATTAAGCGTTAGGTAAATCGACTATAAAATCAAGTTTAAAGCAGGTTGTCCGCCTTTATGGAGCGTGCGTATTCCGATGGCGTCATTTGCGTATGAGCCTTGAACAGCCGAGAGAAGTAGTGGACGGAATTGATTTTGAGCATTTCGGCGATTTCGGTATAAGAATACTTGTTTTGGCTTATAAGCTTTTTGGATTCTTCGATTTTAAGACTTATATAATATTGGATAATGCTTATGCCCATATTCTTTTTGAAAACCGTTTTGATGTAAGTTTTTGAAAAGAAGAGCTGTTTTGCGACCGTATCGAGGTCGATGCTCGAATAAACGTGGTCTTTAAGCAGTTGAACGATGTCGGCAACGATTTTGTCGGTATGAGCGTTGCCTATACTTTCGGGAACGACCTTCTTGTCCTCTTTTCCGTTGTTTTCGGTACGCCTTAAGATGGATAAAAGCAAAAGTTCAACGCAGTTTTTTATATATTGCTCGCTTACGGGCGAAGAGTCTGCTCTGCGAGTCATGTGCGTTAGATAAATTTCGTTAAGTTTATCCGAAAAGCATTTGGGCGTTTCGGTTATTACGTTGGACAAAAGCGTTTTTTCAAAGTCGGTAAAAGTGAATATTCCGTCTGCCAAGCGATTTATCGCTTTCCCGGTGCAGGCGAAAGAAATTATTGCCGAATTGCCGAAAGAATCCTCGGTATAGATGGTGTGCACTTCGTTGGGGCGGTGGAAGAAAACCTCGCCTTGCTTGAGCGTGTAATGTCTGTCGTCCGCGACGATCCCGACTTCGCCCGAATCGACGTAAACCATTTCCC
The DNA here is from genome assembly GCA_964532155.1 of uncultured Acidiphilium sp. Lineage (GTDB taxonomy): Bacteria > Bacillota > Clostridia > Christensenellales > Borkfalkiaceae > HGM11416. The sequence continues at coordinate 13,636 of CAZHGN010000036.1, read as the reverse complement.
AAAAATCGTGCGTTTCGGGCTGAACGCTGAAATTCTTGCCGTACTTAAAATAATGTATGGTGTAAATTCCGCTAATTTTAACGACCGATTTAAGGTCGCTTTTTTCATAGTTTTCGTTTCTCAATTCCATAGCGTTTCGTCCGTGATTTTTTTGAGCAAGCGGAAAACCGTTCCGCATTTACTTTTTTATTATATATTATTCAAGGGCTTTTTGCAATAAAATAATTGCGTTCGGCGTAAACTTTTTTTTGTAAAGTGTCTTTTTGTGTAAAAAATTTATTTTAAAATAGTACGCCAAAAGCTATGGACTTTTCGTTTTTAATGGTATAATATAGATAAGAAAAACAAACGGTGCGGTATTCGCCTATTGTCGCGGTGCGCGCCGAGGGAGGAAGAATGAAATTCACACCTAATTTCGACAAGGGCTTTAAGCCGATGATACTTGCCCTGCGCGAGTTTAACGAAAAGGTTGCCGCTTCCGCGCATAAGACGTTGTCCATTTGCATAGAGCGCAACGGCGGTTATAACTACGTTTATAAACTCGACATTTTCGATACGACCGACGAAAGCTTGCAAAAATACAACTACACCGTCGCCGAAAGAATTATTAAATCCATTTTGTGGATTGCCGGCGGTTATAAGATTTACCTTCACGGCGATAAATACGTTTACGAAGCGATAAGCACGGATTATTCGCCCAACGGTGCGCGTGCGTTCGATTTCGACTTTATGGCGGGCGTTTACGAAAAGCCCTTCGAAGTCGTTTACGTCGAGGACGAAAAGGATTTCCCTGCGGAAGCGAGCTGCTCGCTTGCAATCGGCGGTCATCTCGACGGATGCCGTATAGGTTTCGACGCCGGCGGCAGCGATCGCAAGGTCAGCGCAGTCGTGGACGGCGAAGTCGTTTATAGCGAAGAGGTCGTTTGGTTCCCCAAGACTAATTCAGACTATCGTTATCATTACGAGGGTATCAAGCAAGCAATGCTCACCGCGGCTTCGAAAATGCCGAGGGTAGACGCTATCGGCGTTTCGTCCGCAGGCGTTTATATAGACAACAAGATTATGGTTGCCTCGCTCTTTTTGAAAGTGCCCGACGAGGATTTCAAAAATCACGTTCGCACCATGTATACCGACATTGCAAAAGAGATCGGCGCTCCCATCGAGGTTGCAAACGACGGCGACGTTACCGCGCTTGCCGGCGCTATCGATTTGAACGATACGGGTATTTTGGGTATTGCTATGGGTACCAGCGAAGCGGGCGGTTATATCAACCTCGGCGGCACGTTGAACGGTTGGCTCAGTGAGCTTGCGTTCGTTCCCGTAGATTTTAATAAAGACGCTATGGTCGACGAATGGAGCGGCGATTACGGTTGCGGCGTTAAATATTTCTCGCAAGACTCCGTAATTAAGCTTGCCGAGTATTCCGGTTACACTTTCGACGAGGGGCTTTCTCCTGCGGAAAAACTTAAGGTCGTACAAAAAATGATGTTAGACGGCGATAGCCGTGCCGAAAAGATATACGAGGATATCGGTATTTACCTCGGCTACACGCTCGCTTATTATTCTCAGTTCTACGATATCAAGCATCTCTTGCTGTTAGGCAGAGTCACGAGCGGCAAGGGCGGAGATATCATTATGGAAAAGGCGAGGGAAGTTCTGAAAGCCGAATTCCCCGAGTACGCCGCCATAAGCATCGAAATGCCCGATGAAAACAGCCGTCGCGTCGGTCAAAGTATTGCCGCCGCATCGCTCACCGATATCGGTAAATAACGGTCTATAGGTCGATTATCGGCTACTTATTGCATAAAAACATAATATAACATACCCCGAAAGGCAAACTTTCGGGGTATGTTTTTTATGGTGGATAAAGCTATTTTGATTTATAAACTATAAAGAGCAATAGGCAAGTTTTTACGTAAAAGCATATGGTTTTGCAACATGGGAAGCGGCATCATGGCCGAGAAGTCGTCGTTACTTACCTAAGCGCAAACAACAATACCGTAACGCTAAACGCAACCGCCCAAGCAAAGTTACAGCGTTGATATTGCTTGTATTAATAAAGTAGGGTAACGATATTGTTTCGGAATTTGCTTTCCCGATCGATATCGTTACTGCGCCTAAGCAAAGATTGGGTTGATACATTATTTCGACATACTTGTATTTGGGGAATTTATGCTCTGTTTTGCGCCCATAAAAATTCTTAAAAATCACAAAAAAATATTTTCACGTAACCTATATAAAACGGCGAATAAGCCTATAAAATTTATGATATAATACTTGCAGTTTAGAATGTGTTTTAACTTACATATTTTATTCGGAGGAATCAAATGGCTAAGAAAGGCTATGATTTGAAAGCCCTAAAAACAAAATTATTACATATTACGGCTAAAATGTTTTTGACCGAAGGATATGACCAGACAACCATAAGAAGAATTGTCAAAGAGACAAATTTAAGTAGTGGTACGGTTACTTACGTACTTAAGACGAAGGAACACATTGTCTGCGATTTGGTTGAATACGCATTGAAAGGGCAATTCGATTTTACCGAAAAATTGTTAGAAGGGAAAACAGAAGATAAAATATTGTTCTATGCGGCGGAAACGACGCTGCAATTGTATATGGCGGAATATAGCGCGCATATGCGCAAATTGTATAACGTAGCGTATTCGCTTCCGAACTCATCGGCGATAATATATCATAACATAACGGAAAAACTTGAAAATATTTTCAAAGAAACTTTGCCCGAATGGCATACGAAAGATTTTTACGAGCGCGAGATAGCGTCGGCGGGCGTTATGCGGAACTATATGTCCGTGCCGTGCGATATGTATTTCACGATGGATAGAAAGGTAAAAGGCTTTATCGAATCTACGTTGCTATTGTATTGCGTATCCGATGAAAAAATAAAAGAAGCAATAGAATTCGTGTCGCAATTCGATTTTGAGGCGTTGGCAAAACAAGTAATCGAAGGAATGCTTGCCGCCTTAGAAAAAAGCGAATAATACGAATAATTGCGGAAAAAAGCCGATATGTATATTTAGCTTTGCTATAATCGTCGGCGTTGCCGATATGCGCAGAATAATAAACCGCAACGGCTGGATAGAAGTTTTTTAATTAGATGGTAAAAACCGCAAAAAACTTAAAAACGGCAAACTCGTAAAACTGTAACAAACCAAAAGAAAATTAAGCGACTTATACGCTAAAAAGGCGGCGTATAGGTCTTTTTTTAAAAAAATAAATATTTTTTCGTTATAAAAAAAGGGATTTGCGATTTTTTGCCGTATTAATTAAATGTAAGGTACTTTTTGTCATCAAAATCGTACCGTGTTTTATTAACGGTTTTTTAGGGGTGCTTTTTCGTTATGAAGTTCGACGATAAATTCCTTGAGCGGCTACGTTCACAACTTAATATCGTGGACGTCGTGAGCGGATATTGTCAACTGACGAGGAAGGGCGGTTCCTATTGGGCGTGCTGTCCGTTGCCGGGGCACAGTGAAAAAACTCCGTCTTTTGCGGTCAACGAATCGGGGCAGTTCTACAAATGTTTCGGTTGCGGCAAGGGCGGCGACGTCATAAAATTCGTAATGGAAATAGAAAGCCTCAGCTTTTACGAGGCAGTCAAACTGCTTTGCGAAAAGGCGCATATTCCGTTGCCCGAAGACGTCGACGGCAAGGACGACGAAAACACTCGCAAGCGTTATGCGCAAAAATCGCGTTTGCAGTCGCTCATGCGCGACGTTGCGCTTTTTTACGTGGACATGCTTAAAACGCCCGAGTGCGCCGCGCACAGAAAATATTTAGAAAAGCGCGGGCTTACGAAAAAGGAAGTAGTCGCGTTCGGTTTGGGCGGTTCGCCCGACTACGATTCCCTCGTAAAGTATTTACATAAAAAGGGATATACTATGCAAGAGGCGGCTGAAGCGGGTGCGGTACAACGGCGTAAAAACCGCGAGCCGTCAAGCGGAGGCGCTTCGTCCGACGCTCCGTCCGATTATTTCGACGCGCTTGCCGGGCGGTTGATTTTTCCGATAATAGACGGTTTCGGCAAGGTCATTGCTTTCGGGGGCAGAATGCTCGAAAAGACCGATTTCGGCAAGTATAAAAACACGAGCGACAGCGCCTTGTTTTCCAAGCGCAAAACTCTTTATAATCTGAATAATCTTAAAAAAGAAAAAAATCTTAAGGGCAAGCTCGATTACGTCGTTATGGTAGAAGGGTATATGGATACCATTTCCCTTTATAAGGCGGGTTTTAAAAACGTCGTTGCCAGCATGGGAACGTCGCTTACCGTCGAGCAGGCGCGCATGCTTAAACGTTACGCCGACGTCGTGCTTATATGTTACGACGGCGACAAGGCGGGGCAGAACGCTACCGTGCGCGGTCTTGAAATATTGCGCGATTGCGGGCTCGAGGTAAGGGTGGTTTGTCTGCCCGACGGGCTCGATCCCGACGAGGTTATAAACAGGCGCGGCGCAAACGCCTACGCAGAGCTTTTAAAAAACGCCTTGCCGCTTATCGATTTCAAACTGCAATGCGTTAAAAACGCCCACGACCTTACTACCGTTTCGGGCAAGAGGCGGTTTGTCGAGGAGAGCGTTAAGGTTATTTCCGAGTGCGATAACAGCGCTTTGCAAGAAGAATTGCTAAAAAAACTGCGCGACGAAAGCGGCATCACCTACGAGTCTTTACGTCGAGATCTCGACAAGGGCGGAAACGGCGACAAACAGACCGAAAAGTCTGCTTCGGTCGGCGAAATTCCGAGCAAGGACGAGGACGGCGACGGCAATGTTCGTGCCGAGCGGTTTGTACTCGATTCGTATATACGCAACGAAGACTACGTTTACGGAACGCCCACGGACTTTGCGTATACCGACGATTTTCGCCGCGAAATTGCCGAATACATCGCCGCAAAGCGAATGCTTGGCGCGTCGGTCGAACAGGACAAGCTACAGTCGCTTGCCGACGAGAGTAACCTCGAAGAACTTATGCTTATTTTCGAGACGGTGGAACGCGTTGAAGAAAGCGTTAGAAAGGGCTATTTTGCCGATTGCGCCTATTTTTTGGAAAAGCGTGCCGCCGAAGCGGAACTTGCGGAACTAAAAGTACGCTACACGAACGAAACGAGCGTTGACGAGCGCCGAACGATTGCCGCGCGGATTAACGAACTTTCCGTAAAAATTGCTAAAAAAAGATAAAATAACGCGCTAATGCGCAAAGCGTAACGGCATAGCCGCTTCGCCGATAAAACGGAGGATGAAAGAATAATGAGTATTTCCGAACAGCTTTTGGAGGAAATAACAAAGTCGCTTATCGAAGAGGGTAAAAAAACGGGCTCTATAACGTCCGATTATCTTTGCGATAAGCTCGATCAGGTAGACGCGAGCAGCGAGCAAGTCGACGCTATATATAAGGCTATCGACGACGCGAAAATTACCATCGTAAACGATTACGAAAAAGATAAGGATCTCTATGAACAGCTACTCAAAGAGATCAACATGGACGATCCCGTAAAGATGTACCTGAAAGACATCGGCCGCGTGCCCTTGCTTTCGCCCGACGAGGAAGTCGAGCTTGCAAAGCGTATGGCGGAAGGCGACGCGGCGGCAAAACAACGCTTGTCCGAGGCTAACCTCAGATTGGTCGTTTCCATTGCCAAAAGGTACGTCGGCAGAGGTATGCAATTCCTCGATCTTATTCAAGAAGGCAACCTCGGTCTTATGAAAGCAGTCGAAAAATTCGACTATCAAAAGGGCTTTAAGTTCTCCACTTACGCCACGTGGTGGATTCGTCAGGCAATTACGAGAGCGATTGCCGATCAGGCGCGTACCATAAGAATTCCCGTTCATATGGTCGAAACCATAAACAGACAGGTTCGCGTATCCAGAATGCTGCTGCAAAAATTGGGTAGAGAGCCGTTGCCCGCCGAAATTGCCGAGGAAATGGGCATAAGCGAGGCGCGCGTTATGGAAATACAGAAAATCGCGCAGGATCCCGTATCTCTCGAAACGCCTATCGGTGAAGAAGAGGATAGCCATATCGGTGATTTTCTCGAGGACGAATCGGCAACCGCGCCGAGCGACAGCGTTGCGTTTACCATGCTCAAAGAACAACTTATCCGCGTTTTGGACACCCTTACGCCGAGAGAAGAAAAGGTTTTGAGATTGCGCTACGGAATAGACGACGGCAGACCGAGAACGCTCGAAGAAGTAGGCAAGGAATTTAACGTTACGAGGGAGCGTATCAGACAAATCGAGGCGAAGGCGTTGCGCAAACTCAGACATCCGTCAAGAAGTAAACGCCTTAAAGATTTTATCGATTAAGTCGGGCTATAAGTCCGTTATCGGCGTTTTCGCGAATAATTCGCAAGCGCTAAATCAACAATAATGAATAAACGATTACAAATTATAGTATCGGAAATACCGCATTGCGGTTCGTTTGCGGACGTCGGTTGCGACCACGGTTACGCGGCGCAAGCCGTTCTCGATTCGGGTAAATGTTCAAACGTAACCGTTTCCGATATTTCGGCGCCCAGCCTCGAAAAGGCAAAGCGGTTGCTTGCTCCGTATATCGCTTGCGGCAAGGTAAAAGCCGTCGTGTGCGACGGTCTTACCGGTTTTAGCCCTTGCGAGGTCGTGCTTATTGCCGGAATGGGTGGCGAAGAAACGGTTAAAATTTTGAGCGAAGCACCTTTTAAACCGCAAACGGCGGTGCTTTCGCCAATGAAAAATCAAGCCAAAGTCAGACAATATCTCGAACGGAGCGGCTACGGAATTATTAAGGATTACACCTTTTGCGACGGACGTTTTTATCATTTGATCGTGGCTAAAATCGGCGCGGAATGCTCGCCTTATTCGGCTGATGAATTCGAATACGGACGGACTAATCTGCAAGAAATGCCGAGCGATTTCGTCGCTTATCTGAAAAAAGAACTTGAAAAGGCGCGCGCTTATCAAAAAAAAGTCGTTTCCGATACGGATAAAAACGAGTTCGAACGCAGAATTAACGCGTTAAAGGAGCTTTTGCATGAAGATTGCTGAGATACTCGATATAATGAATGAAAAAGCGCCGCTTGCGCTATCTGCCGCCGCGTGCGATATTCTCGGCGCGTACGACAACAGCGGTCTTATTTTGCAGGGGAGAGAGGATCAAACCGACTCGGTGGTTTTTGCTCTCGACCTAACCGAGGCGGTGGTCGATTTTGCCGAAAAGTCGGGCTCTAAGCTCGTTATCACCCATCACCCCGCCATTTATCGACCGATAAAAAGAGTGGAACGCGGCGTTTATACTCGGTGCATAGAGTCGGGCATAACCGTTTATTCCACGCACTTGAGTTTGGATTCCGCTTTGGACGGAATAGACGACGGACTTGCCCGTATTTGCGGCGCGAAATCGTTTGAAGTATTAGAGCAAACGACGGACGGACGAGGCTTCGGGCGTGCTTTTTCGGCGGACGGCGGTACTTTTTCGCAGCAAACGGCTAAAATCACCGACAAGCTCGGGACCAAGCGTTTTTGGGTGTTCGGCGACCTAAATAAAAAAATAAACAAAATAGCAAGCTTTTGCGGAGCGGGGCTTGACGAAGGGAGCATAGCGCGCGCAAGCGATTGCGAAATGCTCGTTTCCGCGGATATTCCCCATCACGTTCTGCTTGCCGCCTTAGAAAAGGGCAAGTGCGTTTTGCAACTGACTCACTACGCGAGCGAGGCGATCGCCATGCGCGAGTTTGCGAGCAAAACGTGCGACGAATATAAAATCAATTACAGTTTTTATCTCGACGAAAGGTTTATGTAAGGTAAATCTTCGGAATAAAAACTCGGAGGTACAGTATGTCTGTTATAGAAAATCTTCTGGCATATCAGGAAGAAGACAAAAAGCTTTTTGCTATCGAAAAGCAACTCAGGGACTGCGAGGCACGCAAAAACGGCGTTAAGGCGCGCAAGTTCTTATCTACCGTAAGCGAAACGCTTGCCGGTATCGAGGCTAAATCGAGCGAGCTTTGCGGTCTTTACGCTTCGCTTGTCGAAGAGCTCGAGCGTATAAAAGAGGATAACGCCGAATTTAGCACGATTGCAGAGGGCGTTACCGAGGAAAAGGAAATAGGCTATCTTGCGAGTAAGGCGGACGAGCTTGCTAAAAAGCTTGACGAACTTATGAAAAAGGTTCAACGCACCGAAAACGAGATGAACGAGGTCGCTCGTCAATACGCGCGCTTGCGTAAGGAAACGATGTTCTATCAAGAACAACTCAAGACCTCGGGCGAAGAATACGAAAAGTTCAAAAAACCGTTAGAGCCGGAAATGAAGAAAATCGAAGCCGAACTCAAAGTTCTCGCAAAGGGTATTCCCGCCGAAATAATGGAAAAGTACGCCGAGAAGCGCAAGGATAAACGGTTCCCCATTCTTTACGGTTTGGGCGAAAAAGATTGCCATTGCGGAGCGTGCGGAACCGAACTTTCGATGAAACAACTCGATAGGCTTAAAAAGGAAGATTCGATGACGGAATGCGAGAATTGCCGCGTTTTGTTGTTCAGAAAAAATTAACTGAAATATCGGATAATCGACTTATATCCCGCTTTTTTAAAAAAAATCGTTAATCGTCGCCGACTTTCGGCGAATAAATTCGACTTCCGAAAAATCTATAAGGTTAGGTTGGAATTTTATGAAACTCAATTATAAAAAGACGATTTTCGTCGGATTTGCTTTCTTTCTGATTTGTGCTTTTTGGCAGGCGTACGAGGCAATAGTGCCGCTTATGCTCGTCAACAAGTTCGGAATGAACCAAACGTGGTCGGGCGTTATTATGGCGCTCGATAACGTTCTCGCCGTGTTTATGCTGCCGATATTCGGCGCGCTTTCGGATAAAACGAAAACGAAGTACGGCAAGCGCACTCCGTATATAATAATCGGCACGATCGTCGCCATAGCGGCGTTTGTCGGATTGTCGTTTGCGGATAACGCTCAGCTTGCGCAAATCGCAATAAACGAAGGCAGTGCGCAAACGCTTTATTGGGAAAACGATACGACTATTCCCAACGCCGAAAAAAGCTACGTTTTCGATAAGTCCGTCAGCAAGGAATATACCGTCAAAGATTATGCCGCGCGCGTTTGCTTTAACAAGGCGTACGACGAACTTTCGGACGAGCAAAAGACGAAGGCGAAGACTTGGTTTGAACAAATCGGTTACGAGTCGGTTTATTATTTCGACGCCGAAAATAAGGTTTACGTCGTGCTCGAAGAAGGTCAGACGGTAAGCGACGACCTTATCAAGCAAAACGCTTATACCAATCTCGTGGGCGAGGCGCACAGCAATTATGCATGGCAAAAAACGGTTGCAAACCCCGTTCCGCTTATATTCTTTATTCTAATGCTTCTTCTAACGCTCGTGGCGATGGCGACGTTCAGATCGCCCGCGGTAGCGCTTATGCCCGACGTTACGATAAAACCGCTTCGCTCGCAGGGGAACGCAGTAATAAACCTTATGGGAACGGCGGGCGCAATGATAGTTTTGATGCTCGGAATGGTGTTCGGAACTTCCAATCTCGCAAACCAGTCGGCATCGTTCACTTGGTATATCGTCGCCGTATGCGCACTTATGGCGGCGGCGCTCGTTGCCTTTATATTCCTTGTAAAAGAACCGCTTTGGGCTAAGGAAATGGAGGAAGAATCGGCACGGCTCGGCATAGACACCGCAAGCGACGAAATAGAAGACTACGTCGACAGCGACGTCAAGGAAACGAGCGGCGCAAGCGAGGGCGGCATAAAAGAACTTCGTAAAAAGGATCGTTCCAAGTTTATTTCGCTGATACTCATACTTGCGTCGGTCGCACTGTGGTACATAGGCTATAACGCCGTAAGTTCTAAATATTCGCTGTATGCGACCAACGTTTTGCACAAAAACTTCAATTTAACCTTGCTTATAGCGCAAGCGGCGGCAATTATCTCGTATATTCCGGCAGGCGTTTTGGCAAGCAAAATCGGCAGAAAAAGAAGTATTTTGATAGGCGTTGCTTGCCTTTCGTTGGCATTCTTCACGATAGCGTTCTTCGATTCGACTACGCCGTCGATTCTCATAGATTTGCTGTTCGTCGTCGGCGGAATAGGCTGGGCGACGATAAACGTCAACTCGTTCCCGATGGTCGTCGAGCTTGCAAAGGGCGGCAACGTCGGTAAATACACCGGGTACTACTACACCGCAAGCATGGCGGCGCAAATTCTTACCCCCGTTCTTTCGGGCCTGGTAATGGACTTGATCGGCAGCATGAGACCGCTGTTCTTCTATTCGGCCTTCTTCGCGGCGTGTTCGTTCGTAACCATGCTTTTCGTAAAGCACGGCGATAACCTGACCGTAAAGGAAATGGAAGACCAAAAAAAAGACGAAAACGCAAAGGCATAAATCGGTAATGAAAAAATATATAGCGTTCGATATAGGCGACAAAAGAATAGGCATTGCCGTTTCCGATCCGTTCGGGAGCATGGCGTTGCCGCAAGAAACGTATTGGCGCAAAAACCTTGCCGTCGACGTAAAGTACCTCGTTAAAAAGGCGGAGGAACGCTGTGCGGACGAAATCGTTTGCGGTTTGCCCCTAAATTTTGACGGAAGCGACAGCGAGCAAACGGTGAAAACGCGCGCGTTTATCGCCGAGCTCGAGGCGAATACGAGCATTAAGGTCGTGGCGTTTGACGAGCGTTTTTCCACGCGAGAGGCGCACAGGGTGCTTATAAGCGAGGATATGCGCCGCGATAAGCGCAAAACGGTTGTGGACGCGGTGGCGGCTTCGTTTATTCTCGAAGATTATATGCGCAAGGTCGCTTTCGAGAATAAGGATTAAAATAACAAACAAAAGTTAAATATGCGGCGTTTGCCGTTGAATAAAAACACCTTAAAAGGTAAAAAACAAATCGGAGTATAAAAATGGACGAAAAAAAATTACACGAACACGAACATGAACACGGACACGACTGCGATTGCGGTTGTTGCGGCGAAGAAGAGCTCGTTGAGCTTTTCGACGAATCCGGCAAAGGCTATAAGTTTTCGCACGTCGGCGGAACTCAGTTTAACGGCAAGTGGTACGTATTCTTTTTGCCGGCTGAGGAAATCGAGGGCTTGGATAGCGAGAGCGTAGTCATCTTCGAAGCGGGCGAGGAGAACGAGGACGGCAGCGCCGACCTTAAGCCGGTCGAGGACGAAGAGCTTCTCGAAAAGATTTACGAACAGTTCTGCAACGAGATGGAAGAACTTGCGGCTTCGGAAGAGGCTGCCGAGCTTGACGGCCGCGAATGCCTTTCTTGCACTTGCGAGGACGATTGCGATACTTGCACTTGCGAGGACGATTGCGATACTTGCAACTGCACAAAAAACGATAAGCCTGACGAAGAATAAGGCTAAAACCTTATAATCGAGCCGAAAAACGAGTACATTTTTAACTATTTTTAAAAAACGGGTTAAAAACGCTTGCTTGCATTCGTCGGTTATGATAAAATGTCGTAGTGACTTCGGGCGGTCCTCTTGCAGAATGGCAACGAACGCTTAGTAATATAGGAGGTATAAGTCATAATGGCAAATATTATTGAGCAAATCAATCAGGAAAACCTTAAAGCCGAAATTCCTTCTTTCAGCGTTGGTGACACCGTAAGAGTATCTTTCGAGGTTATCGAGGGCGACAAGACGAGAATTCAAATTTTCGAGGGCGTCGTTATCGCAAAAAGACACGGCGGAATCAGCGAAACCTTCACCGTAAGAAGACTTTCTTTCGGTATCGGCGTAGAAAGAACCTTCCCCATCCATTCACCGAAGGTTGCTAAGGTAGACGTCGTAAGACGCGGTAAAGTCAGAAGAGCTAAACTCTACTATCTCAGGGGTCGTACGGGTAAAGCTGCCAAGGTTAAAGAATTAATCTAATCAATCAAACGAATTTAAGCGCGCAGGGCATTTGCTCGGCGCGTTTTTCGTTTGCGTTTAAAAAAGGGGCGGCTACGAAAGCGTTTGTTTTAGCATGATATAAAAAACTCCCGAAAACCGCAAGCTCGGTTCGATCGGGAGTTTTGTTTTTTGGTGTGTAATAGCTCGCGTTTTGGTTGACGGCTACTTAAAACGGTTTACTTAAAGCATATAGCCGAGTCGGGGCGCGTTGTTATAGCTCCAGCGCGCGTTTGCTTCGCCGCAAAGCCTTGCGTCTTCTACTAAAAGATCGCGGATCATTACGTAAGTGTTAGTCTCTTGTTTTACGTACTGCTTATACGGCTGGAAATATGTGCCGGTATATACGTAATCGATAATGGCTACCTTGTAATAAGAAGTATCGCCTTCGAGCGCTTTATAGTCGCTTTTGCCCGCTTTAACGCCGTAAAATAGTTTTTTGTTTTTTTCGTCTTCGGTAAGGTAGCGGTACAATCCGTCGCCTGTCATTTCCACCACGAAAAGTTCGTTGTCAAACGGTATTATTTCGTAAAAGCTGTCTTCTTTTATTGCATTGCCCGCTGTAATACCCCCGGTGCTACGTATGCCGCCCGTGTTGGAAATTGCATAGTCGGTGCCGAGCGCCGTAAGCATAAGTTTGGCAACGTAATTATATAGGTAGGACTTGCTACGTACGGTAACGTCGGAAACGGCGAGTACGGGAAGCTGCGCGATAAGGTTGTTTCTGTAATCGGTCAGTACCTTTTCTACTTCGGCGTCGTAAGCCGTGTCTTTATTGGTTATTTCTTTATAACCGTAGGAAAGAACGTCTTTTTCGTCCGTCGTTTGGTTGTAAGAAATTTTAACGTAGCCAAACGCTTGGTTGTTTGCACCCGCTTGAACTACCGGCAAAAAGGTTCCGTCGCCGCGCTCGACGGCGTCTTTATATTTGGAATGTGTGTGACCGTTGAACAGCACGTCGATGAGGTATTCGCCGCCGTCGGTGATGTTTGCGAATTTGTTATTATAATAGTCGCTGTAATGAATATTAAGCGAAATAATTTCGGCGCCGTCGGATTTCAGTTCTTTTGCGATCTTCGTTACGCGGTCGACGATATAATCTTGACTAAAAGAATAATCTTCCACGCGCGCCGCCAAAATGGAGTTTTCGCAAGGTCCGATAACGCCTATAAGCCCCACTTTAACGCCCTCTTTTTCCACGATAACGCCGTTAACTACGTTGTCGTCATCGCTTATGTCGGCGATATATTTGGATTGGGATTTTTGATAAACGTTGGCGGCAACGAGGGGAAAGTTTGCCTCTCCGTTAGTCTCGTCTCCGTCGAAATACGCCGTTATTTTGTCAAGCCCCCAATCGAATTCGTGGTTGCCGAGGCTCATTGCGTCAAAGCGCATGACGTTCATTGCCTCGATAACCGATTTGCCGTAACTCATATTGGAAATGGCGGAGCCTTGGAACATGTCGCCGTTGCCGAACAAAACGATATCGTCGCGAACGTCGCCGTTCTTTACGGACGACGAGTAATACGTCGACATTTTGTCGATAGCCGTCGCCGTGTTCGATAAACCGTTCACGCCATTTGACTGCTCTACGTAGCCGTGTATATCGTTTATCGAAACGAAAGTGAGCGTTTTTGTGTCGCTTGTTTGACCGCCGGTTTGCCCGCTCGAATCGCCGAAGTGACTGCTCGAATCGCCGAAGTGACTGCTCGAATCGCCG
>CAZHGN010000035.1:0-14734 GCA_964532155.1 uncultured Acidiphilium sp. | reverse complement strand
GGCCCCTTGGTCAAGCGGTTAAGACATCGCCCTTTCACGGCGGTATCATGGGTTCGAATCCCGTAGGGGTCACCACTAAAAGCCTAAAACAAGCACCGAAGTGTTGGTTTTAGGTTTTTTTGTTTCCAAAAATAAGGAATACCCCTATTTCTCCATTTTGCGCCGCCAAAAAGCGCCAAAAAAACTCGACTGTAAAAGCCGAGTTTTTCTTATTATTTGCCGCAAAAGGGAGCCTATAGGTCGATTATCGGCAGTTTTATATAAAAATAAAACAACGATAGCAAACCACCCCATAATAAGCAATTTGCTTTTGTCGTAGTAATTGCTAACCGTTTAACTCCTTCCGTCGCGGCGAAAAATCGCCGCGCCACCTCCCTCGAAGATGGAGGCTTATTATTCACACGCCTTTTCTTGCTTAGCTCTCTCAGTGACGGATTATTGTTTCCGCGCTCCAAAACCTTGGCTTCCTCCGGGAGGAAGCTGTCGGCGCAAGCCGACTGAAGGAGAATGCGCGTTGAACAAACTAACAAAAAAAACGCGGAATGTGCCGATAATCGACCTATACCGCGGTTTTTATATATTAAATATTACGTTAAATTATAGCAAAATCAAACTTAATGCAACATATCGATTAAGCTCGGCAGAGCGGTTTCGAACTTGACGCCGTACCAATGATTAGAGTCGCCTTGAGTGTTTTTAATGCAAAGAACGGTGTAGTCGGCGGCGATTTTTGCCGATTCGAAAAGCGTTTTACCTCTTAGGAGTGTTCCGGTGAAAGCCGAAGCGTAAACATCGCCCGTACCGTGACAGCCTTTGGAAATTCGCTCGTGCTCATAATACTCGAGGTTGCCGTTTTGGTAAACGACTACGCCCGTTCGGCCTTGCGCGTAGCCTACGCCGGTAAGCACTATTGTCGAGCAACCAAGTTTGCTTAGGTTAAAAAGCAAGTTTTCTATATATTTTTGGTCGTAAACATCCTTATATTCCACCCCGGACAAAAAGCATGCTTCGCTGATATTCGGGAGCAAAACGTCAGCCGACGGACAAAGAGTTCTCATTGCGGAAACGTAGCCCTCGTCGAATATGGGATAAAGTTTGCCGTTATCGGCAAAAGCGGGATCGACCACCTTTACGGCGTTAGTCTTACCCATTGTATCCAAAATATTTTTGACGTAAGCAACCTGCTTGGTGCTCCCGAGATAGCCGGTGTAAATTCCGTCGAAAGTAATTCCTTCCTTTTGCCAGTGCTTTTGCACCGCGGGAATATCGTCGGTGAGATCGTGAAAGGTGTAACCGCTAAATCCCGCCGTATGCGTAGACAAAACCGCGGATGGCAAAATGCAAGTTTCGTGCCCCGCTGCCGACAAAATCGGTAACGCGACCGTCAACGAGCATTGCCCTACGCAAGATATATCCTGTATAGTTAAAATTCTTTTATAATCCATTATTCTCCTTTTTGCGGCTAATATCAAGCATATACTTGCCGCAAATAACTGCGTTATGGCGCAAATAACTGCGTTATGGCGCAAATCCGTCAGTTACGATACGCACCGCAAAACGACGTTGTTTATTTTAGCACTACCGACTTGAAAATTCAAATACTTAAAAGTATAAAGCGCAAGTTTTTACTGAAAAAATAAAAAGTTTAAGATTTTTGCGTATTAAATAAAAGCCGTTATTCGGCATCTATCAGCACCGCTCGGCAGGGCGCGCCTTCCGCACCGGATAAATTAAGCGGAGCGGCATTTAAAAAATAGAAACCCTCGCTAACGCTTGATAGCCGAATACCTTCGAGCAAAACGACGCCTGCCGACAACAACGCAACATGCACCGCCATAGGCTCGGTCGCTGCCCCTACGGTCTGCGGCTCGTTGCCTAAAAGCAAAATATCGGCAGCCGCAAACGCCTTTGCCGCCTCTAACGACACCTCTACGTCGCCTTTTATAAGAATCCGCTTGGATGCATCTACGCCACGCGCTTTCGCCTTTTCGATAATTGCCAAAGCGTCGTTTTCGGTCATTACGCCGCAGTGCTCAGCCACGTAAGCCGCCCCGATAAACGCATCCAAACGCGTTTCGTCTATGGTTTTTCCGTCTTTAATAAAGTGACTCGGCGCGTCGATATGCGTGCCGTTGTGCGCACACATACTAAACTCCGTCAAATTATACAAATCGCCGTTTTCTATCGATTTTATTACTTTTTTCTTCGGGCTGGGATCGCCGAGATACACCTCGCAACCGAACACTTCTTGAGAAATATCGTATATTTTCATCACGCTTTCTCCGTTATATTTTTTTTGTATTTTTCCGCACGCGCTTAATATTATCCGTTGCGCTTTTTGCTAATTTTATTATACCATGTTATCGTGCATTTTTCAATATATTCGACTTTGCGGCACAATTATTCATGCGTTTTTTTATTAACAGTTCGTCCGCGCCTTTTCTTGCTTGGCTCCCTCCGAGAGGGCTTATTGTTTACGCGCCGAGTGATTTTCCGCGCCCTTCCTGCTTGGCTCCCTCCGAGAGGAAACCGGCGGCGCAAGCCGACTGAAGGAGCCCGCGCGTTGGATAAACTAACATAAAACCCCGCCTATAAGTCGATTATCGGCACATATCCTTTATTTTAGGCTTTTCAATTCAAACATTCAAGCTTGAAGTTTTATCAAGCACACCCCAACGTTTGCAAAGAGCCAAAAACACAAAAAGCCGCCGAAGTAGGCGGCTTTTGTTATAGTTCTGAAACAATCAAATTGACGTTATCTAAGTTCTTTTGAAGCACGCGGATAAAGGAGTACGTCGCGGATGTTAGACATACCGGTGACATACATTACCATACGTTCGAAGCCTATGCCGAAGCCGCTGTGCGGAACGGTGCCGTATTTGCGGAGATCGAGATATTGGGTATAAGCCGAAAGATCCATATTTCTCGCTTTCATTGCGGCGACGAGCTTGTCGTAATCGGCTTCACGCTCGCTACAGCCGACGATTTCGCCAATACCGGGAACGAGCAAGTCGGTTGCGGCAACGGTTTTTCCGTCGGGGTTCTGCTTCATATAGAACGACTTGATGTCCTTGGGATAGTTAATCACGAATACCGGCTTTTTAAAGACTTTTTCGGTAATATAACGTTCGTGCTCGGACTGCAGCTCGCTACCCCACTCGGGAGCGTATTCAAACTGCACGTCTTTGACGTTTTTAAGTATCTCTATAGCCTCGGTATATTCGAGTACTTTGAAGTCGGATTCAACCAAAAGCCGAAGTTTTTCGGTAAGACCGTTCTCGTAAAATCTTTCGAAAAAGGCTATTTCGTCGGCGCATTTTTCAAGCACGTAACCGACGATATACTTAATGTATTCTTCGATTATTTCGATGATATCGGGAAGTTCGGCAAAAGCGACCTCCGGCTCGAACTGCCAAAATTCTGCAACGTGCCTCGACGTGTTGGAGTTTTCGGCACGGAAAACCGGTCCGAAGGTATAAATTTTTCCGAGTGCCATTGCGGCAACCTCGCCTTCGAGCTGCCCGGAAACGGTAAGGTATGCCTCGCGTCCGAAGAAGTCGGTTGCGTAGTATTCCTCGGCAGTCTTAGCCGTATCGTTCCATTTTTTAGTCGTAACGCGGAAGACCTCGCCGGCGCCCTCGCAGTCGCTGCCCGTTATGAGCGGAGTGTGAACGTAAGTAAAGCCGTGGCTCTGAAAATATTGATGAGACGCGTAGGCAAGTACCGAGCGAACGCGCTGAACGTTTAAAAACGTGTTAGTTCTAACGCGAAGGTGCGGCATGGCGCGCAAAAATTCCAAGGTCTGGCGCTTCTTTTGCAAGGGATAATCGGGCGGGCACTCGCCGAGCACTTGATATTCCTTAAGCAAAAGCTCGCAAACGTTCTTTTCCGACTGAACGAGCTCGCCGATAAGTTTAACGGCGGTGCCGATCGGGAACGACGGA
Source organism: uncultured Acidiphilium sp. (assembly GCA_964532155.1). GTDB lineage: Bacteria > Bacillota > Clostridia > Christensenellales > Borkfalkiaceae > HGM11416. The sequence continues at coordinate 10,790 of CAZHGN010000035.1, read as the reverse complement.
ACTTCACCTTCGAATTTTTCTTTATCGATAACTATCTGAAGATTTTTCGTAACGCTTCCGTCGTTCAGCTCGACGAACGCGACGTTCTTCGACTCGCGCGAGGTTCTAACCCAACCGCACACGGTAAGCGTTTGCCCCAAATATTTTTCAGGCTCTGAAAAAATCAGTTTAATATCGGTATGCTTCATAATACACCCACTTCGGCTAAAGCGGTGTTCTCCGCTTAACCGTTTATTTAACAATAATATATTACTAAAACGCTTTTTTGTCAATCGTTTTGCACTTTTTTCGGCTGTTTTGCCCTTTAACATGCAACCTTTAACGACAAAAGCGTTTTATTTGCGCTCTTTTAGCCTTCGGGATGGCGAGAATGATAATCCTCTATTGCTTTTTTAATCGCTTCTTCGGCAAGAACCGAGCAGTGAATTTTTTGCGGCGGCAAGCCTTCGAGCGTTTCGACAACCTTTTTGTTGGTTATTTTAAGCGCTTCTTCCAAGGTCAAACCCTTAACCATTTCGGTTGCCGTTGAGCTTGTAGCGACGGCGGCGGCACAGCCGAACGTCTTAAATTTCGCGTCGACGATAATGCCGTTTTCAACCTTAATCGTGATTTGCATAATATCGCCGCAAACCGCGTTGCCGACGGTTCCGATACCGTCGTAATCTTCTATTTCGCCTACGTTTTTCGGATTTTGAAAGGCGTTCATTACCTTTTCGTTATACATTTTTCTTCTCCGTTATTTTTATTAATAATAGCCGTTAATCGACTTATAGCCTTATTTATTGTCCTCTTCCTTGTATAAAGGCGACATTTTTCTTAGTCTTAAAACAGTCGCTTTCAGCGTGTCCGCGACGTAATCGACTTCTTCCATAGTGTTTTCTTTTCCGAACGAAAATCTTATACTGCCGTGCGATAAAGCGACGTCCACGCCGATTGCAAGAAGAACGTGCGACGGCTCGAGCGAACCCGACGAGCAAGCCGAACCGGACGAAACCGCTATACCTGCAAGGTCGAGGGAAAACAGTATCGACTCGCCCTCTATATATTCAAACGAAAAATCAGCGTTGCCGGGCACGCGATTTACGGGATGTCCGTTATACTTGACGTGCGGAATTTCATTTTGCACGCGTTCCACAAAGTGATCGCGCAGCATTTTTACGTATTCGCAATCTTCTTTTAAGGTCGCTCTGTTAAGTCTTAACGCCTCAGCCATTCCGACCACGCCGGGAACGTTGGTCGTTCCGCCGCGTTTGGTGCGCTCCTGATGCCCGCCTACTATAAGATTATCGATCTTAACGCCCGTGCGAACGTAAAGCACGCCAACGCCCTTAGGTCCGTTAAACTTATGCGAAGAAAAAGACATAAGATCGACGCCGATTTCTTTGACTTTTATATCCATACAAGGCATTGCTTGCACTGCGTCGGTAAAGAAAAGCACCTTATGCGCTTTTGCAATTTCCGCAATTTTCCTAACGGGCTCGATCGTGCCGACTTCGTTGTTCGCATACATGCACGAAATAAGCACGGTATCGCTTCTTATGCTCTTTTCGAGCTGTTCAAGGTCGACCGTCCCGTACTCGTCGACGTCGAGATAAGTAACCTCAAACCCCTCTTTTTCTAACTTTTTGCACGTGGCAAGCATTGCCGCATGCTCTATTTTAGTAGTAATAATGTGTTTACCCTTAGCCAAATTGGCATAGGCAACGCCCCTGAGCGCCCAGTTATCGGCTTCTGTTCCGCCCGAGGTAAAATATATCTCGCCGGGGAGCGCGCCGATTATTTTCGCTATCGTATCGCGCGCCTCGTCAACCGCTTCCGCGGCGTCACGCCCGAAAAAGTGCTGACTGTTAGCGTTTCCGTAAACCTCGGTAAAAAAGGGCAACATCTTTTCGACTGCTCTTTTATCGACCGCCGTCGTCGCGGCGTGATCCAGATAAATCCTTTTTTCCATTATATCTCCTCGCACGGCGCTCGCCGCCGCTATCCCTGCGACGTACACGGCGTTTGCGTGCAAAACTCTGTCTATAAGTCGATTATCGGCACTAATTGCCGCTTTGCGATGACGAACAACTCTTGCGACAATCGGTACAAGAACCGTTGCAAACGGCGGTTTCGACCGTCTTGTTATCCTCGAGCATATCGGCAAGCGTTATTCCGTCAAGTAATTGATTTATTCCCTTATACAGCTTTTTCCAAACCCCGTTGGAAGCGCATTTTACACAACCGTCGCTCTTTACGCAGCCTATTATTTCAAGCTCGTCCTCAAGCGCGCGTACGACCTCGCCCACCGTAATTTCCTCCGCGCTGCGGGCAAGATAATATCCGCCGGCAGCACCTCGCGTTGCCGCAACTACGTTCACGCCGGCAAGTATGCGCATTATCCGTTCAAGATATTTGCTCGAAACGCCTATTTCTTTTTCCAACGCCTTAGCCGAAACGCTCGCTCCGTCCTCGCGCGCCAAGATATACGCCGCTTGCAAGCCGTAATGTGTTTTGCTCGATATCCTCATTTTTTCAATTCCTACTATTTTAGTAGCAAATAATATTATAAACGCACGTTGCGCCTTTGTCAACGAAAAGAACGGTTTATTTTTAAAAATACCTATTTTTAAAAGCGATAAATCCGCAAGCGCGATTTATTACATTCAACATCGAAGTCAACATTATTACAATTATCGCGCAGTTTAGTAAATAATCGTTGCAATAAAAAAGCGTTTATGTTAAAATAATTTGGAACGATATACTATCAAGCGTTACTTATACGTTGGTTGCGGCTATGACTTACGCCGCGCGGAGGACGAATGGACTATAAAAAATACATTGCAGAAAGAATTCACATTGACGGAATGACGGCGGACGATATTGCCGCACTCGTTACGGCGCCGCCTAATCAGGAAATGGGCGATTACGCCTTGCCCTGCTTCCGTTTTGCGAAGGCGCTTAGAAAATCGCCCGTCACTATTGCCGAGGATCTCGCCGCAAGTTTTTCGACCGACGAGGTTATTACCGAGGTTTCTGCGGTCAACGGCTATTTAAACTTTAAAGTCGACCGCAATTCTTTTTCGGCAAGAGTGCTTAAAGACGTGCTCGAAAAAGGTTCGCGTTACGGCAGTTCGGACAAAGGCAACGGCAAAACCGTTTGCATCGACTATTCGTCAATCAATATAGCCAAGCCCTTCCATATCGGGCATTTAAGCACTACCGTGCTCGGCAGCTCGCTTTATAAAATTTTCAATTTCTTGGGCTATAATGCGGTCGGAATAAACCATTTGGGCGATTACGGCACTCAGTTCGGCAAGCTTATTTACGCATATAAAGCGTGGGGCAACGAAAAAGAAATTGAAAACGGCGGACTAAAAGAACTGACTCGCCTTTACGTCAAATATCACGAGGAAGCCGAAAAGCACCCCGAGATGGACGACGCCGCACGCGCCTATTTCAAAGCGATCGAGCAAAAGGATCCGGAAGCGCTCGCCTTGTTCGAAAAGTTTAAGGCAATGACGCTCAAGGATATCGAGCGCATTTATTCGCTCTTGAACGTGCAATTCGATTCTTACGCCGGCGAAAGTTTTTATAACGATAAAATGCAACCGGTCGTGGACGAGCTTAAAGAAAAAAATCTGCTAACCGAAAGCCAAGGCGCGATGGTCGTCAACCTCGACGAATACGACATGCCGCCCTGCATTATCTTGCGCTCCGACGGCGCCTCGCTTTACGCCACGCGCGATTTAGCCGCCGCCTTCTACCGCAAGGCAACTTACGATTTTGACAAGTGCCTTTACGTAGTCGCTTACCAGCAAAATCTGCACTTTAAGCAAATATTTAAGGTGCTCGAGCTTATGGGCAAGCCGTGGGCGAAAGATATGGTTCACGTCGCTTACGGTATGGTTGCCCTCGAAGACGGCGCGATGAGTACTCGCAAAGGCAAGGTCGTTTGGCTCGAAGAGGTCATCGATAAATGCATCGAAAAGTGCTATAACGTCATCAACGAAAAAAACCCCGACCTACCCGGGAAAGACGAAGTTGCAAAGCAAGTCGGCGTTGGCGCGGTTATTTTCGGCGCACTTTCAAACAACAAAATCAAGGATATCGTCTTCTCTTACGACAGGGTTCTCAATTTCGACGGAGAGACCGGTCCGTACGTTCAATACACCGCGGCAAGATGCTTCGGGGTGCTTGCTAAAGCCGAGACCGAATACGCCGATTATACCATGCCCGAAAGCCTCGAAAGTGCCGAATACGAACTTATAAGCCACCTTTCGCTCTTTCCGCAAACGGTTGAAAGCGCCGCGGAACGCTATGAACCTTGCTTCGTTTCGAGGTATGCGGTCGAGCTTGCCAAACTGTATAACAAATTTTATATAGAATGCAAAATACTTTCCGCCGAAGATCCCGAAAGAGTCAAATTCAGACTTGCACTTACGAAAGCGGTCAGAACCGTTCTCGAAAATGCGCTTGCATTACTCGGCATTTCCACGCCCGAAAGAATGTAAAAGTCGGTCTATAACACGATTATCGGCATATTTACCACCATGAAAAAACTAATCGTCTTCGACCTCGACGGAACGCTTGTCGATACGAGCGTCGGATTAAACGAATGCATGAACGCCGCCCTTTTAAAAAACGGACTACGTTCGATTTCCGTCGAGCAAACTAAAACGTTCGTCGGCGACGGCATATTCAATTACGCAAAAAGAGCCGTTCTCGCTTGCCTCAACGATTCAAACGAACAGAATGCGCATAACCTTATTAAAGACGTCTTCGACGATTTTAAAACGATATATCCAAAGCAAGGAATAACGGGCTCCACGCTTTACGACGGAATGGCAAACGTTCTTATGAATCTTAAAGCGCGCGGCTGTATTCTCGCCGCCCTTACAAACAAGGCACAGCGTGCTACGGACGAATTTTTTAATACCGTTCTTAAAAATTTTGACTTCGACGCCGTTATCGGGCAAACGGATGATCGACCGCTAAAGCCCAATCCTTGGGGAATTAACGCGCTTATCGAACGATTTAACGTAAATCCCGAAAACACCGTAATGATCGGCGACGGAGAAACGGACTATCAAACGGCAAAAAACGCCGAAGTCGACCATATTGCCGTGCTTTGGGGCTTTAGAGCGAAAGATAAACTAAAACTATGCGGCGCAACCCTATTCGCAAGCCGCCCCGAACAATTATTATCGCTTATTAATAATTTATAATTGCAGCAAAACCTGCAATAACGGACTTATAGCCCGACTTTACTTAGGAAAAACTTAATTGGAGATGATTATATGAGCAAAAACAAAAAAAGCACTTTTTTAAAGGATTTTAAAGCCTTTATATCCAAGGGCAACGTATTAGACCTCGCCGTTGCGACCATCATCGGCTCGGCGTTCAGTCAAATCGTTTCGTCTTTCACGAACGGAATTATAATGCCGCTCATCAGCCTTTTGTTTAAGGTTGAAAACCTCGACAAAATGGTTCTCACCTTAAGACCCGAAACGGTTAACGAGGTCGGTGAAGTTATCGATCCGGCTATCGTATGGCAGTACGGCACGTTCATTCAGGCAATCGTCAACTTTCTAATAATCGCATTCTTCTTGTTCGTTCTCGTTCGCGTTATAAGGAACGTACGCAAACAGCTCGACTTCGACACACAGCTTAGAGAAAGCGTTCAGAAAAAACTCGACAACGACGAACAACTCACCGAGATAGAAACCAAGTGGCTCGCACATACACAAAAGAAAGATCCCGACAACGCACCTAAGAAAACCGTTGTGGAAGAACCCGCACCCGAGCCCGTTCCCGAGCCTACCGCAACCGAAAAAATGCTTGCCGAAATCGTTGAACTATTAAAAACAAATCAAAAGTAAAAAACTTAAAAAACGCGCTCCGCGTCTTGCCTTTGCAAAACACGGAGCGCTTTTTTTGTATCGGTTATATTTTTGTATCGGTTTTTGTCTGCAGTTAGCGCGCTCGATTATCGCACGAAAAGATTAATCGTGCGGGCCGTCGTTGATAAACAGTATACCGAGGGTATTTTCACCGCAATGGCTCGTTACCGTGCCGCCGGCGTGCGTTATCATAATATGCTTAAAGCCATGCTCCTCGAGCTTTTTCTTAACGAGTTCGTTTTGAGCGTCGGTCGCGGTACTCGAGGTAATAAAGACTTCCGAAAGGTCGGGATTGGTGAACTGGTTAAGGGTATCGGTAACGTATTTATCGATACAAGCGTCCATGTTGCCGCGGTACTTGCCGGCAGGCCCCATTTTCCCGTCCTTAACGAGAATTTGCAAGCGAAGCTTTAAAATGTTAGAACCGAAAAGCTGCAACGCCGAACAACGCCCGCCCTTATACAAATAATCGAGACGTGCAAGAACGAAGCTCGCTTGAACGTGCGGCACTCTCTCTTCGCACTTTGCGACTATTTCTTCGGGCGCAAGGCCTTTTTTTGCAAGTTTAGAAGCGTAAATGGCGATAAGACCTATACCGCTGGAAAGCGATCTCGAGTCTATTACGTAAACGCCGTCCATTTCCGCCGCAACCGCCTTGGCGTTAGAACAAGCCGAAGATATTTCGGAAGAGAGCGAAATGTGAATAACCGCGTCGTATTCTTTTTTAAGTTCGGTAAAATATTCCTCGTACTGCGCGCGGTTGATAGCGCTCGTCTTGGGCAATACTTTAGTTCTATCGACGTAATCGATTATTTGCGAAACGGGAAAATCACCGTCGCGAAGTTCCTCGGATCCGAGTATTACGGTAAAGGGAATAGTCGTAATGCCGTATTCAGCCAAAAGCTCCTTAGGCATATCGATTGTACTTTCGGCAGATATTGCTATTTTCATTTTTAACCTCCGGAATAAAGTTCGTCGCTCAGTGCCTCGGCAAGGCGACAACAAACTAAAGGTATTATATTACATAACGCAAAAAAAATCAATCTCTTGCGGTACGAAAACCGCAAAAACCGACCATATGCGCAAAAGGTAATCTTGTTAGCTAAACACCTTTTTTCACCGCTAATCGTCCAATAGACGTTCAACGCTTGCATTTACTTTTATTTTATGTTAAAATAACGTATATGGAATTGAGAGATATCGTCGCAAACAACCTTGTTGAGCTTCGTAAGATATACGCTTTCACTCAGGTTGAAATTGCCGAAAAACTGAATTATTCCGATAAAGCGATAAGCAAATGGGAACGCGGGGAGTCTCTTCCCGATGTAGAAACACTTAAAAAACTCGCAGATATTTACGGCGTTACCGTGGATTATCTTTTGAACGACAACACCGGTTCCAAGAAAAAACCGGCTCGCAAAGGGCTTATTATCGGGCAAAAAATGCTTATAGCAATGCTTTCCGTTCTTCTCGTATGGATCGTTGCAACTGCGACGTTCGCCGTTCTTTGCTGGTGCGGCATTCCCGCGGCTGAGGCTACGTATTCGTTTATCGTCGCGCTGCCCGTCAGTTTTATCGTCCTCATAGTATTCGACTCGCTTTGGGGCAAAGTATGGCTTAATCTCATTTTTATTTCGGGACTATTGTGGACGCTCGCGCTGTGCGTGTTCCTTGCAATTAGTTCAGAACTTAATTGGCTGTGCTTTATCATTCCCATCCCCCTGCAAATTGCCGCCCTCTTATGGCTCGGCTTAAAGCTCGTCAACCAAAGTATAGTTAAAAAGAAAAGTTAAACAAACAAAAAGGCCGTCTATAAGTCGATTATCGCACTTAAAGCGGCTTTTTAAATATAAATCTCACGGAGGAAAAATCGGACAATGGAACGACTTTTAATCGGCATATGCGGCGGCACCGGGAGCGGAAAAACCACTCTTGCACGCAAGATTTACGAAGCGCTCGGCGAAGATAACTGCCTTCTTTTAAGCATGGACAGGTATTATAAAGACGACCAAACGCTGACTTTGGAACAAAAAGCCGCTCGGAACTACGACCACCCCGACGCATTCGACAGCGATTTGCTTTTATCACATCTTATAGCCCTTAAAAACGGCGAAGAGATCGAATGCCCTTCGTACGATTTCTCAACCCATTCACGCCTTGCGGAACGCACTATCGAAAAAAGTAAAAAGGTCATAATCGTGGAAGGCATACTTTTATTTGCCGATCCAAGACTTACGGAACTGCTCAACTATAAAATTTATGTCGACACCGACGCCGACGTAAGAATTTTAAGAAGAATTATGCGCGACGTTAAAGACCGCGGCAGAACGCTCGATTCGGTCGTCGATCAATATTTAACGACGGTTAAACCCATGCACGAACTGTTCATCGAACCGTTCAAAAGAGTCGCCGACATCATCGTTCCCGAAGGCGGCTACAATCACCCCGCTTTCGACATCATCGTCAGCACCCTCGTATCAAAAATCGGCTTATAATACGGAAAAATTTTTCTCGCGCCGAAAAAACTCCAAACTCTTACCATTACCGTTCAACAATGTTTTACTGTCGCAATACGGCAAAGCAACTTTCAATTAATGCTTGACTTTTCATCTCCGCAAAAACACTAAATCAAATTAAACTTAAAAAAAATCCAAACGGCGGCTGTGTACCGCCGTTTTTATCAGTTAGACTTAAAAAACAACGTACGTATTCAATTATTTTGTACAAGACAACCAGCATTTAACAATTAAACTAAAAACCAAACTTGAATAAAAACATAAAAAAGCTTTAACCAACAATGATTAAAGCCCGAATTTTTTAATAAGCGTTTTAAAAACTTCTTGGGGAAAACCCACAACGTTAGAATAACTGCCGACTATCTTTTCTACGAGGGGATACCCGTCTTGAATGCCGTACCCGCCTGCTTTATCCAGCCCCAAACCGCTTTCGATATAGGCTTGCTTGACTTCGTCGGAAAGAAGGTTGAAATACACGTCTGTCGCATCGACGCCGCTAACTCGCTCGTTCGCAGTGATTAACGCGTATCCCGTATAAACGCAGTGTTTTTTGCCCGAAAGCGCGTTAAGCATGCGAAGTTCGTCCTCATCGTCCTTTGGCTTTTGCAGTATTTCTCCGTCCAAAACGACGATCGTATCCGCACCGATGACGGCGCAATCGGGGAATTTATTAAACACTTCTTCCGCTTTATGCACGGCAATCCGCTCGACAACCTTGTCGGGCGTCAACCCTTCCTCTATTACCTCATCGGAAACTGCCGGCACGATATCGAATTTAACCCCTAATTCGCCGAGTAACTCTTTCCGCCTCGGCGATTTACTTGCAAGTATAATCTTCATACGCATATTATATATAATATGCTCCCTTTTGTAAAATCTTTTTTACGGTCAACAGTTTAAATACTTTAAATAATTTAAAACTTCATTTTAATACTTCAATTAAATGCCGAAATTTTAATATTGCAAAAAATAGACGGCGGCAACTCAAAAAAGTTGCTGCCGCTATTATACTTTTTTCCGCCTTACACACCAACGTTTGACAAAGAGCCATTAAGTTTCTGTGACTAATTAATATGCTTAGGCTTACCCAAAAAAATATTTACTCAGACCGAACGCAATCAACTACTAACCCAACTATACAGTTGATTTTTGAGAATAGTGTTTTTATCAGCGAAAACAATTGAGAAAACTGCGATACTAAAATTTTACAGAATAAATAACATAACCCGCCGAAAATAAAACGTCCTTTGAAAAAAATTGTTCGTTCAGTTCGTCATAATGTTTTTCGCAAAACTCAGTGACCTCTTTTGCGATCTTAGATTCCGGATTTTCTCGCAGCATCCGTGCAAAATCGTTTGGAATAAAACTAAACCAGATTTCAAAAAGATCCTTTTTTTCTTTTCTGGACATATTCGAAGTATTGATGCCGTAGTATTCCAAAGCTATCTCTCTGGGCTCCATCTTTCGAATATATGAATAAATCTGTCTGCCCGTATACCTGTATCCACTGTAAATATTGTGAATATAATACGATTGAAATTTTGCAAACATTCCATCTTTGTCCGGATACGCAAATACCGCCCCATCGTCAACATCCCGAATGAGCATAACAGCATCGTCGTTTAAATAGTTTTGAATTGCCTGCAACACTTTAAAAGGTTTTTTAAAATCCATGATTGCCATACTTAAATAAACAAGATCAATCCCATCAACTCCTGCCGTATGTAAACATTTTTCAAGTTGGGTTTCAAAATCATCGGATTCAAACTGAACCTGGAAAAATTCTATCTCAGCACCTTTTTCTCCTTCTAATTTTTTCGCATTGCCTCGCAGAGCCACGTTTTCATCGTAAGTAAGTGCTATTACTTTCGTGATTTTTGGATCAGCTAAACGAGCATACGAACCCGTTGTGCTTAAAACATTCACATCGAGGCATACAACATTCTCTTTGTCTTCTATCAGTTTTGTAACGATTGGTATTTCATATTTAGAAAGAAAATGATCCTCCGTTCTAAGCCTTCGCTTTTCTAATTCATCCTCATCGTAATAATAACGGACATCGTATTGTCTTTCGTTGAGATTTATTTGCTTTTCATCGAGATTGACATCCCGAAGCATAGATAATATTTTTTTGATTGTAGCTTCGAAGTACTCTCTGCTGGCCTGAACCCCATTGAAAAAAGGAAGTGCTTGCAAAGATGGCGGCAACTGGTTAGGAAAACTAAAACCTACCATCATGACCGGAATAATATTCTTTTTTTGTTTCATGGCATGTTCAATTTCAAGCTTCAACCAATCGTTTTCGTCCTCACATCGATCCAAAGAATGCGGTGGCAATAACCTTATCGTTCTTTTCAAGCAACTCGTTCACCTTGCCTTCCGCGTATTCCGC
>CAZHGN010000034.1:0-15167 GCA_964532155.1 uncultured Acidiphilium sp. | reverse complement strand
ATAACAGAAAAAACTCCGTCTATCATGTTAAACAGACGGAGTTTTGTTATTAATTTGATATAGTTTTTTGCCACAAAATCGCGCTATAAGTCGATTATCGGCACATTAGAACCTCGCAATGCGTTAAACGACAGTCATAAAGAAATATACGGTTTGAGCGACGAGGAGAGAACTTTTTCGACCATACCGCCTTTTTTGACGTAGCCGACGACAACCTGTTTGCCGCCCGAAACGACGCGCATATTACGTTCAAACGCGCGATCGTAATCGACCTTGAACGCCTTTTCGTCGTCGGTAACGGAAATGATGAGCAAGCGATTTTGCTTTATTGCGGCAAGATACTCCTCGGGGCACTTTTTAAACATGCATCTGGCAAGCAAAATCACCGCGCTTGCCTTGCCTTTAAGTATCTCGTCTAAAAGCATGCGCTCCCCCGTGCTTTGAAAACCGGACAAAACGGTAATCTTGGGGTTAGAAGCGATCTTTTTACCCCATTCCGCGATCTTCGCGTTGACGGCGACGTCGTCCGAATCGGAAGATAAAAAAGCGGTTAAATCCTTTTTTAAAAGCTCTTTATTGCCGATATAATTCATAATCGAGCTCCCCGTATTTTTTTAGTCTTACTTTATTAAGCAAAAACTTTTTTGTCAAAACCTAATTATCGAGCACGCAACGGCGGCAACGCAACCGCCGCAAGCGGACTACCGCTCGGCTTTAAAGCGCCGAGCACGCAACCGTTGCAACCTACTGCCCTTATAAATACTTTTTAAGATCGGCTACGCGGTCGAGCCTTTCCCACGGAAATTCTTCGCGACCGAAATGACCGTAAGCCGCGGTCTTTTTATAGATAGGCTTTCTTAAATCGAGCGTTTCGATAATAGTATAAGGTCTTAAATCGAACTCTTTGGATATAATCTCGCAAAGGCGCTCGTCGGGAAGAACGCCGGTGCCGTTGGTGTCGACGAAAAGCGAAACGGGCTTGGCTACGCCTATTGCGTAAGCAACCTCTATATGGCACTCCTTGGCAAGCCCTGCGGCAACGATATTTTTAGCGACGTATCTGAGCATGTAAGACGCGCTTCTGTCTACCTTGGTGGGGTCCTTGCCGCTGAACGCGCCGCCGCCGTGAGCGCAGCTTCCGCCGTAAGTATCGACGATGATTTTACGCCCGGTCAAGCCGCTGTCGCCGTGCGGACCGCCTATTTCGAAGCGCCCGGTCGGGTTAATGTAATACTTGGTATTTTCGTCCGCAAGTCCGCCTTCTAAAATAGGATCGATTACGTATTTTTTAATATCTAATCTGAGTTGTTCGGTGGTAACCGCCTCCGAATGCTGAGTGGATACGACTACCGTATCGACTCTTATAGGCTTTCTGCCGTCGTACTCAACCGTGATTTGAGTCTTTCCGTCGGGGCGAAGGTAAGTCAACGTGCCGCTTTTTCTCACCTCGGTAAGCCGTCTTGCCATTTTATGCGCAAGCGATATGGGCAAAGGCATATACTCGGGCGTTTCGTCGGTTGCATAACCGAACATAAGCCCTTGATCCCCCGCGCCGATGAGGTCGGCTTTTTCGCCGCTTTCGCGGTGTTCTACCGAGTTGTTAACTCCGAGCGCGATATCGGGACTTTGATCCTTAATAGTGGTTAAAATCGCACACGTATCGCAATCGAAACCGTATTTTGCACGGTCGTAACCAATTTCGCGTATGGTATCGCGTGCAATTTTGTCGATATCGACGTAGCAATTCGTGCTGATTTCGCCGGTAACCAAAACCATACCGGTAGTCGCCATGCATTCGCATGCAACGCGCGCGTTTTCGTCCTTTGCCAAAATGGCGTCGAGCACGGCATCGGAAATTTGATCGCAAATTTTATCGGGATGCCCTTCGGTTACGCTTTCGCTTGTAAAAAACTTTTTCATACCTATCCTTACGTCGCCCTTGCGACGATAAACTTTATTTGTGGTCGTACGATAATTATATATCTGTTTTATTTATTTGTCAAACGATAAATAAAGTGATAAAATAAATATACCGTTAGGATCGCACTTTTTAAAGGCGTATGGTCGCGGCGGCTTACGTTCACCGCCACATGCGTTTGCTACGTGCCTTGCGGCAAGTTTAATTAGCGGCGGCAAAAAACACTGCGGTAAAAAAACACTGCGGTAAAACGCAAAAGTTTTAACGCGCAACCCTAACGGAAAACGAAACGGATTACCGATATATGGACTTTGATTTAAACAAATGCGAGCTGTGCCCGAAAAAATGCGGAGCCGACCGCACGAAAAACAACGGCGCTTGCGGCGAAGACCAAACTATTAGGATTGCCAAATATTATTTGCACCCCTACGAAGAACCCATAATCAGCGGAACCGCGGGAAGCGGAACGGTATTTTTTTGCGGTTGCAGTTTGCGTTGTCGGTTTTGCCAAAACTATGAACTTTCGCGCGCGACGCGGGGCAAGGCTATTACGGCAAGCGAGCTTGCCGATATTTTTAAGCGGCTCGAAGAAGACGGAGCGCACAATATCAATCTCGTTACGCCCACGCATTATCTAACGCAAATATACGAGGCAATTAAAATACGCCGACCTAACATACCCGTAGTTTATAACACGCACGGTTACGAGCGAGTGGAAGCGTTGAAAATTGCCGATTCGTTCGTGGACGTTTACCTGCCCGACCTCAAGTTTTTAACTTCTAAAGCGGCTAAACGTTACACCGGCGTTTCGGATTATTTCGAAGTTGCGTCGACCGCTATCAAGCATATGATGAACGCAAAAAAGACCGTTATTTCGGACGGACTTATAACGAGCGGCGTGTGCGTTCGCCACCTTATTCTGCCGATGAACCTTAGCGAAACGTTCGGAATTATCGATTGGTTCGCCGAAAACAGAGAAAACGGCGCATACTTTTCGCTTATGGCGCAATATACACCCTTCGGCGATATAGACGGATACGCCGAACTAAACAGACCTATCACCGCGAGAGAATATCGCCTTGCGCGCGACAAGCTGCTTTCGTGCGATTTCGACGAGTGCTTCGTTCAAGAACGCTCGTCATCGGGCGAAAAATTTATTCCTAAATGGGATTTTTAACCGTTTTAGCAAACGCTTTCGGCTATATAAACGCTCTTAATCGCGCTTTTTATTCTTTTAAAAGCGCTTTAACCTTTCGTGAAACGTAGCGAGCGCATTCTTTCGGCGACAATGCAAGCAATTCTTCCTTTAAAAAGCGCGTTTCATCGACTAAACCGCTCGTTTTTTCGGCTGAACGATTTAGTTTTTCGGTACAACGATTTAGTTTTTCGGTACAAAGATTTAGTTTTTCGGCTGAATTAGTGCAATTTTTGCCTATTAAACGGCGTTTGCAATTCTTTTTATTCATAACGCAATTATCGCCAAACGGCGAAAAAATATACGAACTTAGCGGAGCATTTATGGTAACTATCGGCAACGACTGGGACGAACTTCTTAAGCCGCTTTTCGAAAGCGAGCTTTACGCAAAAATTCGCGATTTTCTAAAAAAAGAATATAGCGAGCATATCGTATATCCCTCGATGTACGATATTTTCAACGCCTTTAAATACACCCCTTACGGCGAGGTTAAAGCGGTGATTTTGGGGCAAGATCCCTATCACAACGAAGGACAAGCGCACGGCTTGTGTTTTTCCGTAAAAGACGGCGTAACGCCGCCGCCCTCGCTTGTGAATATTTTTAAAGAAATGAAAAACGACCTCGGCTGCGAACCGCCGCAAAGCGGCTGTTTGACTAAATGGGCGCAAAACGGCGTTATGCTTTTAAACACAACGCTGACCGTGCGCGCGGGACAAGCGAACTCGCACAGTGCTTGCGGCTGGCAACGGTTCACCGACGAGGTGATTAAAATATTGAACGCGCGCGAAAAGCCGATGGCGTTCATTTTATGGGGCGGAAATGCGCGTAGCAAGAAAAAACTTATAACATCCGACAAACACCTCGTTCTCGAATGTGCCCACCCGAGTCCGTTATCGGCATATAACGGCTTTTTCGGCTGCAAGCATTTTTCCAAAACAAACCAATTTTTAACCTCTGTCGGCGAACAGCCTATAGATTGGCAACTTTAAAGCGAGTTTAATTGCTTAAAAAACTAAAAAAGCGAGCCTATAAGCCCGTTATCCGCGCTTTCACCCTAAACATTTATATAAAAATTACGTATAAAAAATCGGTAACGACAAAATGAATCGTTACCGGTTTTATTATATAGCGAATTAACATTATAATCAGTTCTGTGTTTTGGACTTGCGTTCGAGCCAGCATTTGCGGCACATCGGAACGTATCTGTCGTTGCCGCCGAGGACGACTTGCTCGCCACTGAAAACGACGTTGCCGAAGTCGTCTATGCGGGCGTTGACGGTTGCCTTTTTACCGCATTTGCATACGGACTTAATTTCCACTATGGACTCGGCAATCTCGAAAAGGCGCTTGCTTCCCTCGAATAAATGCGTGGTAAAATCGGTGCTCAATCCGAAACAAAAAACGGGAACGTCGTATCGCAAAACTATTTCGGCAAGTTGATCGACCTGTCGTTCTTTAAGAAATTGGCACTCGTCGACGATAACGACGTCGCAATCGCTATAACTATTCGCAAAGAGTTCGAGCGCGTCGTCGGTCGGCGAAAGAACGACCGCTTTTGCTTCGAGCCCGATACGCGAACGCACGATATCCGCGCCGTCGCGCGTGTCGACCGACGGTTTTAAGAGAAGAGTTTTCATTCCGCGTTCTTCATAATTGAATTTTGTTATAAGTGCTTGCGCCGTTTTAGAACAGCCCATCGTACCGAATTTAAAATATAGTTTTGCCACTTTTCTTCTCCTTTTCTTTTAAACCGTTTCGCAGGCTGCGAACAATCTGTTTTTTAATAACTAATACGCGCCGCCATACCGAACAATCGGCACAATATAGCCGATAATCGACCTATACGTCGACTTTTAACAATAATTAACTATACAAACAATTGCCGAACTTAGTCTTTCGGCGGTAATTATTCTACTCTACCTAAAATAAGCGGGCGCTCTTCGGTTTTGTTTTCACCGATAACGGTGCTTGAAAGAAAACGCTCCGCCGAAGCAGCGAACAGCGCTTGGTTACTGCTGTAAAGTGTAGCCAAAACTTCGCCTTTTTCAACGCGGTCGCCCGTCTTTTTATTAAGAATAATACCTGCGGAATAGTCGATAGAATCTTCTTTTTTATTACGCCCCGCACCGAGAAGCAAGCTTGCAATGCCGTACCCTTCGGTATCCGCATGAGTAACGTAGCCCGACTTAGGCGCAACTACCTCGTAAGAATAAGGAGCGCGCGCGAATAAATCGGTGTTTTCGATAAGACGTGCGTCACCGCCCTGTGCGGCAACCATTTTTTTAAGTACGGCAAGAGCGCTGCCGTCCTCGATAGCCTTGCGAACCATTTTCTCGCACTCGGCTTTACTCCCCTTTTCAGCAAGGTAAAGCATGTCCGCGGCAAGCGCAACGCACACCTCGGTGAAGTCTTTAGGTCCCCGACCGTTAAGCGTTTGAACCGCCTCGATTACCTCGAGCGAATTGCCTATTGCGTTGCCGAGCGGTCTGTCCATATCGGTAATGAGCGCAAGCATTTTTTTGCCCGCTTTTTTGCCGATATTAACCATTATTTGAGCAAGTTTTTTGCTGTCTTCTACCGTTTTCATAAACGATCCGCTACCCGTTTTTACGTCTAAAACAATGCAATCGTCGTCGGCGGCAAGTTTTTTCCCCATTATACTCGAAGCAATAAGCGGCATGCTATCCACCGTCGCGGTAACGTCGCGCAGTGCGTAAAGCTTTTTGTCCGCGGGGGCAAGCTCTGCGTTTTGCCCTACTATTGCAATACCAACTTCGTTCACGATGCGCTCGAACTCGTCGATAGGCAAGTCGACCTTAAAACCGTTAATCGATTCGAGTTTGTCGATCGTGCCGCCGGTATGTCCGAGACCGCGTCCGCTCATTTTTGCTACCTTAACGCCGAGCGAAGCGACGACGGGCGCAACGACCAAGCTGGTTTTATCGCCGACGCCGCCGGTAGAATGTTTATCGACGCGCAAACCGTCGACGTTATCGAAATGAAGCCGCTCGCCCGAATCCCGCACCGCAAAAGTGAGCGCGGCGGTTTCGTCGTCGTTCATTCCTTGAAAATATATCGCCATGCAAAGCGCCGCCGCCTGATAATCGGGTATTTCGCCCGAAACGTAGCCCTCAATAAAAAAGGATATTTCTTCGGGCGTAAGCGCGTTGCCGTCACGTTTTTTCTTTATTAAATCGTATGCTCTCATATAAAAACTCCTACATGTTTTCGTTAGTAAACGAAAGAGGCATAAGCGTTTCGAGCGAATAAGCGGTTACGTCGTCCGGCGTACCGAGAAGTATTACGAACTCGTCATCGCAAAACTCGGTCATAACCTGACGGCACATACCGCAAGGCACGCAACAATCGGAAAGTTCTTGCTTGCCCCCTACTATGGCGATTTTCGCAAACTCCTCCTCGCCCTCGGATAGGGCTTTAAAAAACGCGGTGCGCTCGGCACACATTGTCGCGCCGAACGACGCGTTTTCGATATTGCAGCCGGTGTAAATTTTACCGCTCTTAGTAAGCAAAGCCGCTCCGACTTTGTACCCCGAATAAGGGACGTAGGCGTTTTTTCTCGCCTTGACGGCGAAAAGCATAAGATCTCTATCGGTCATGATTTCTCCATATAAAGCACGCGGTTTTTTAACCAAAACCGCCGTGCCTTTGTGTTTTATAGTTGAATAACGGACTTATAGGCTGACTTTTGATAAAAAGCTATCCCCCGCGGTCGCCTCTTTATCGATACCGAGATATTCGAGCACGGTCGCCGAAATATCGGCAAACGAACTTCTTATTCCAAGGTCGACGCCCTGCTTGATTTTTTGTCCGCAAACGAGCATAGGCGTATATTCACGAGAGTGGTCGGTCGACGGCGTAGCGGGATCGCAACCGTGGTCGGCTGTTATTATAAGAATATCGTCCGAACGCATTCCCTTCAAAAATTCGCCGAGATAGCCGTCGAATTCGGTCATGGCGGAAGCGTAACCCGCAACGTCGTTGCGGTGACCGTAAAGCATATCGAAATCGACGAGGTTGGTAAAGCAAAGCCCCTCGAAATCCTCGGCTTGCTTTTCAAGCGTTACGCGCATTCCGTCGGCGTTGCCCTTAATGGGATTGCTTTGCGTAAGCCCGCGCCCGGCGAAAATATCGAAAATCTTTCCGACGGAAATACAACTTTGCCCCGCTTTTTTTACGAGGTCGCACATAGTCGCCGACGGCGGATTAAGCGAAAAATCGTGGCGGCGAGTGGTTCTTTTAAAGGGATATTCTCCGTCAAACGGTCTTGCGATTATTCTGCCGACGCCGTGCTCACCCTGTAACAGTTCGCGAGCAATACGGCAATATTCGTACAACTGCTCGACCGAAACGACGTCCTCGTGCGCGGCAATTTGGAATACGCTATCGGCGGACGTGTAGACGATGAGCGCGCCCGTGCGAACATGCTCCTCGCCGAAATCCTTAATAACTTCCGTCCCCGAATAAGGCTTATTACACAGCGTTTTTCTGCCGGTGCGTCTTTCAAACTCCTCGATAACCTCGTCGGGAAAACCGTCGGGATAGACGGGCAGCGGCTTTTCGGAAATAACTCCGGCGATCTCCCAATGCCCGATCGTGGTATCTTTACCCATAGAACGCTCAGCCATTCTTGCAAAACTTGCGGTCGGCGCGGCGACTCCGCCGCCAACCCCTTGTATGTTGAACAAGCCGAGTTTTTCCAAATTCGGACAGTTGAAAGCCGGATGATTGCGAATCGCTCCAAGCGTATTGCTTCCCTCGTCGTGCCACAGCGCGGCGTCCGGAAGTTCACCTATTCCCATGCTGTCAAGCACGATAATAAACGCCCTTTTCATAAACGCTCCTATAATTAAAAATAACTACAATAAAAGTATAATAATCGAAAAGGCAAAACACGCCGACTGCCAAATAGTCGATAACGGTGCTATAGCCCTATTTTTCCTTTAAACTAAGCAAGTTCCAAGGCGATTTCCATCATTTTCGTGAATGAATTTTGCCTTTCCTCTGCGGTGGTATTTTCTTCGGGATAGATAAACGAATCGCTTACGGTGCAAATGCACAAAGCGTTCTTGCCGGCGCGCGCGGCGTTGCAATAAAGCGCGGCGGATTCCATTTCTACGCCCAAAACGCCCATTTTAGCCCATTCCATACCCGAATTAGCGTCGTCATAAAACATATCGGACGAGAAAATATTGCCGACTTTATAGTTAACGCCCGCCTTTTCGCAAAGTTCGGCGGCGCGCTTTAACAGCGAAAAGCTCGCAATGGGGCAAAACGTTCCGGGTAAATTATATTGACTTGCGTAATTGCCGTTAGTGCAAGCGCCTTGAGCAAGCACGATGTCGCGCGCGTGCAAATCCTTGTCGAAACTGCCGCACGAGCCCACTCTTATAATATTGTCTACGTCGTAAAAATTAAACAATTCGTAAGAATAAATTCCTATTGAAGGCTGCCCCATTCCCGAAGCCATAACGGATACGCGTTTGCCCTTATAATATCCCGTATAGCCGTTGACGCCGCGAACGTTGTTGACCAAAACGGCGTTTTCGAGATAGGTTTCGGCAATAAATTTAGCCCTAAGCGGATCGCCGGGCATAAGCACGGTCTTTGCAAAATCGCCTGCTTTTGCAGTTATATGAGGTGTAGGTATAGGCATTTCAATTCTCCTTTTTTCTTAATAATACTTAAATGAAATATGCGATAATCGACTTATAAGCCGCTTTCTTTGGCAATTTTTACTATACGGCTCGTTCCGAGTCTGTCTGCGCCCAATTCGAGAAAACGCTCAGCATCGGCAACGCTGCCGATACCGCCCGCCGCCTTAACGCGAACGCCCTTACCGACGTTTTCAACCATAAGCTTTACGTCTTCAAACGTTGCGCCCGACTTGGAAAACCCTGTCGAAGTTTTTATAAAATCGGCGCCCGCCTCGGTTACGAGTTTGCAACAAATTTTCTTTTCGTCGTCGGTTAAAAGGCAAGTTTCGATTATAACCTTGAGTATTTTATCGCCGCAAGCCTTTTTAAGAGCGGCTATTTCGCCTTGAACGTAGCCGTAATTACCCGCTTTCAATTCGCCGATATTGATTACCATATCTATTTCGTCCGCGCCGTCTGCTATCGCCTGAACCGTTTCGGCAACTTTTACGCTCGTTGCGTTATAGCCGTTAGGAAAGCCTATAACGGTGCAAATCGCGAGCTTATCGCCGACGTAATTTTTAGCGGCTTTAACAAAGCACGGCGGAATGCAAACCGATGCGGTGGAATATTTCATTCCGTCGTCGCAAAGGCGCAAAATATCGGCTTCGGTCGCCGTTTGCGAAAGCAAAGTGTGGTCGCACTTACTCAAAACGTATTTTATATCCATAAAACTCCTTTAAACGGGCGTTGCCCGTCGGACGATTTTTGGCAAGAGCAACCGCTCCCGCAACCGTCTTGCACTATATTCTAACATTTTTTGCAAATAAAGGCAAGACTTTTCTTGTTTTTTATTTAAAACGGTATATAATGTACATGGCGAATACCTTTCGCAAAGTATTATTCGAGCGGAAAAACTATGGAACTTAGAGATTACCAGCAAGAATGCGTTGCGCTCATCGACAATTTAGAAAACGGCAGCGTGCTCGTATGCATGGCTACGGGGCTTGGCAAAACCGTAGTTTTTTCGCGTATTAAAAGGCGCGGTCGCGTTCTTATTGTTTCGCACCGCGAAGAACTCGTCCGTCAACCGATCAAATATTACGACTGCCCTTGCGGAATAGAGCAAGGTGCCGAACGCTCGCACGGGGAAGAAGTCGTTTCGGCAAGCGTGCAATCGCTTATTCGCAGACTCGACGACTTTTCGCCCGACGATTTCGACGTTATAATAACCGACGAAGCGCACCATGCTGCCGCTCCGTCTTATAAGAAAATCTATTCGTATTTCAAGCCAAGGTTAAGTATAGGATTTACCGCTACGCCCAACCGCGGCGATAAAGTCAGGCTCGACGACGTGTTTTCGCGCATTTTATTCAAGCGCGATTTGCGTTGGGGAATAAATAAAGGCTGGCTTACCGATATTAAGTGTTTGCGCGCCGACATAGGTTACGACGTGCGCGGCGTTAAAGAGCGAATGGGCGATTTTGCCTCGACTGATCTCGACAAAGCGGTTAACTTCGATAGGGCGAACAGCCGCGTTGCCGAGGTTTATAAAAAATACGCCAAGGGGCAAACGGTTATTTTCGCGACGTCGGTAGCGCATGCCGAAAACATAGCGTCGAAAATCGACGGAGCGGTAGCCGTCAGCCAAAAAACGGTAAACCGAAAAGCGATCATCGACGACTTCACCGCGCGTAAAATCAAATGTATAGTCAACTGCATGATCTTTACCGAAGGCACCGACCTACCGCTTATAGAAACGATTATAATAGCAAGACCGACGCACAACCAAAGTCTTTACGCTCAAATGGTCGGACGCGGTTTAAGGCACTCGCCGGGCAAGGAATATTTAACGCTCATCGACTGCGTCGGCGTATGCGGAAAACTCAGTATATGCACCGCCCCCGAGCTTATGGGGCTCGATCCCGAAACGGTTCCGCCGCGTAAGCGCGATAAACTGCAAGGCATGCTTACGCAAATGCGCGAGATTTGCGAAGAAGCCGCCGACTGCCCCGAAGTTTGGATTGCAAACGCGCACGCAGTAAAACTATTCGCCGAAGAGCAAGGCGTTAAAACGCGCAAGATAAACTGGACGAAAAAGCCAAACGGCGACCTCGTCTATCAGTTTGCTTGCGGCGACAGAATAGGAATAAAGGCTATAGACGAACTCGGCTCGACGCAAGTTATGCGCTATAGGTTCGACGACGGAGCGAACGGATTCGTGTACGAGGAAGGCAAGCCCTCTCCCCTGCAAGACGCGCTTGACGCCGCCTATTCCATTTTCGTAAACGAATACGCCGACGAGCGCAAGTTTTGGGACTTGACCGAATATTTCGGTTGGCAGTTCGAAAAAGCAACCGAAAAACAGCTCGACTATATAAAACGATCGCTTAGCAAAGACGACCTCGACGCGATAAACCTTCAAACGCTCACGAAAGGGGACGCGGTACAAATTTTGAACGCAATCGGCATAAGGCGGCTTAAGCAATCCGACCTTATCAGAATGCACGAAAAAGCGGCGCGCGCAAAAGCCGAACGGCAAAAACTTAACGAAGCGCTCAAGCGTTTGAAAATCCGCAAAGTTCTGAGCAAAAAAGGCAGAACGAGCAAATATTACGCGATAATGCACCCGACAGACCTCGTTATAACCGACGATTGGATAGTCGCCGCCGAACTTATAGCAAACCTCGAAAAAGACGGAAGCAAGTGTAAATATAAAGGTTTTACGTCGATTTCCGCCGCCGAAAAATTTTTGCGAGAACCGTTATAAACACTACCCATATAACCGCTACGCGACGTTCCTTATAATCGACAAAACATGCTAAAAGCCCGTTATTGCCTGTTCGGTAAATAGCGGGCTTCGATATTTTAATAAGTACAATCGGGCTTTTAAAGTTTTAGCGTTATCCGTTTGGGAAAAGCGGCAGTTCAAAAAATCCCGAGCACACCTCGTTGGAATATTCCTGACAAGGCGGAATGGCGGCATAGCCGTAAGACGGAACGAGCAGTTCCACGTCCATAACCATTTTAAGTATAACGGTAACGCAACACGAAACGGTGAAATTAACGTCGGTAGCGTTAAACGTGCCCTCGGGCGCGACGATCGACACGACCGCCTCGACCTCGTAAGGAATAACGGACGGTTCGGGTACGAACAGAATGACGTCACCCGTGAGAGTCGCGGTGCTCGTCGCCTTGCCCTCTACCCCGGCGGCATCGGTATAAAGCACTTCCATGGGCACGGTGAGAGTAACTTGAACTCTTGCAAAGTTAGGTCTATCGGTCAGCCTGTCTACCTGCACGCTCGTTACGGTCGCTTTCGTGGTAGTGCTTTTCGCCGATAAAAAGGTTAGCGGATAAGTGGGCTCGGCGGGCGTAAAATCGGCGAGCGCAAGGACTATTCCGTCCTCTTGCGTTTGCTTAATACATGCGTCGAACACCTTTTTTGTTTGTATACAAACCTTTTCGCATAAGCCGTTGAGCGGATTGCCGCTCAGCTGGCACGGACAGCGATCGGATTGAAAGTTGGAAAAAAACGACATTTTTACCTCCGACATATATGCCTTCGATGTAATATATGCGGCAGCCTGCCGAAATTGTCATTAAATTACGTTTTTAACGCTTACGAAAAGAAAAAAGCCCGACGAACGCCGAGCTTAATCTTTACTGAATTATCTTAAAACAGTTTTACTTGTAAAGCCTGAATTATTTGTTGAATTCGTCCTTATAAGCTTTTCCGAATTTAAGAACGGGCTTCTTGCAAGCCGCGATATCTACCTTTTCGCCGGTAGCGGGATTGAGACCGACCTTTGCGGGAACGTCCTTAACCTCAAAAGTACCGAAACCGATGATTTGAACCTTGTCACCGCCCTTTAAAGCTTCGGTGAGAGTATCGAGCATAGCGTCGAATGCCGCTTGAGCGTCTTTGTTGGTTAAACCGGTTTTTTGTGCTACTGCTTTAATAAGTTCGCCTTTGTTCATAATTATTTCCGCCTTTTTTGTTTTTAGCAACCGTTCTGTGAACGTTTACCCTTATACTTATACGATATTTTCGCCCGTTTGTCAAGAATTTATCGTTATTTTTTAAAAAAAAGCGTTTTGACCGTTCACCTCGTCACATTTGCCCTATTTTTATTTTTTATTCTTTACGCGTTAAAAAGATTGAACCTTACGCTTTTTTTTGCTATAATATACTTGCGCTTGGCAAAGCCGCCGACGGCGCACGCAAAAATATCGGACAAAAATCGATCGGCGCAAAACCGCCGAGCACACCGCACTTTTCGGAGGTGGGTATGTATATAAACGCATATAAGCCGCAAGGCACGACCAAAAACGGAAGCTTGATTTCGCTTAAAAACGTTCTGCGCGAAGATCTTTTCGAATACCTTTACCGCACGCGTGAGTTCAAGCGCAAATCTCGCGTGGGCGAAAGAACCGCCTGTCTTACCGACAAATACGTCGCCTTGATAGCAAAATCGTCATATTTCCGCACGAAGATCGCCATTCAGATAGCGACCGAATCGCTTGGCGGCAAGCCGCTGACTATATCGCTTTCGGGCACGGATATTGCCGAATCGCTTAAGGATCGCGACGCATGCCGCAACCTGCGCGATTACGGTATTTCGGCGTTTATCGTAGATACGTCGTTCTTCCACGATGCGGAAATACTCGAGCACTACGCCGGGCTGCCTATACTGAACGCAAACGCAAAAGCCGGGCCCTGCCACGCCATTGCTTCCCTTTATACTGCGTGGGAACATTCGGGCAAACTGACCGGGCTAAGAATGGCTTATATCGGGGATACGAGCGACGAGGACAATTCGCTGCTGATCGGCGCGGCGAAATGCGGAGTCAGCATAAACCTCATTGCGCCCGAAGGTCACGTTCCGTCAAGCGCGCTCGTCGATTATTGCAGGCAATTTTGCGACGTCGAAATTTTCACCGAAAAGGACGACGGTTTGAGGGGTTGCGATATGGTTTACGTCAGCGAAAACGACTTCGGAGCTTCCTTCCTTCTCCGCGAATCCGATCTGTCGGTCGCTCATAAGGACGCATTTATATTGCACTCGGTACCCATAACGCGAGGAAAAGACATATCCGACGACGCGGTGGATTCTCCGAGATCGCTCGTGTTCGAGCAGTCGGCAAACCTTATCCCCGCTTTGCAAGCCGCTCTCTCGTTCGCAAAAGTAAAATAACCGATAAAGCGCGACTTAACCGCCGAGCTTAAGATATTTAGAAACTTAAGAAACGGCTTATAGGCATATATGCAAAAGCGCCATGTAAAATTTTGATAGTAATCAGACGAATAAAAGATACGAAAGGATAGACGAAATGGACTACAATTTTTTTGCAATTATTAACAGAATGAAATATATCGCAAGATGGAGCCTTATGCACTCCCTCGAGCAAGAAAACGTAATGGAACACACCGAGCAAGTAGCGACGATCGCGCACGCGCTCGCAGTTATAAAGAACAAACTTTACGGCGGCAACGCGGATATTGCCAAAGTGCTTTTATACGCACTTTATCACGAAACCGGCGAGGTCGTAACGGGCGACCTGCCTACCCCGGTAAAATATTACAACGAAGAAATCAAAACGGCGTATAAGGCAATCGAAAAGACCTCGTGCGATAAAATTTTAAGCACGCTACCGGCGGAATTGAAAGACGAATTTGCTCCGTACGTTTTGCCCGACGAAAGTTCGGTTGAATACGGACTTATGAAAAGCGCGGATAAAATCTCGGCATACCTTAAATGCGTTGCCGAACTAAGACTCGGCAATAAGGAATTTAAAAAAGCTAAATCGAGCATCGAAAAGGAACTTAAAAGCAAGAACCGTCCCGAAGTGGAATACTTTATGAAGAACTTCGTTCCGGCATTCGAAAAAACTCTCGACGAACTCGATTATTAATTGGCGTCGACTAACTAAACAAAACACGTTGAATATAGCGAAAACGGGCTTATAGCCCGCTTTTTTTGTTATTTGCGTTGCGTTTATTGCAAATTGAATAAATGGTATGCGAAGTAAAAAACTTTCAAATTTTAGTCGCGCTTCGTACGTATAACCGCAATCGAACTGCCCATACTTATAACGGCAGGAGGAACTATGGAAAAAGATTTTTGTATCGGAATCCTCGTGGGCTTACTCGGCGGCGCACTCGCCGCCGCTAATTCCTATAAGGTACGTAACGCCGTAACGGACGGTCAAGAAAAAATAATAACGATGCTCAAAAATATGAACGACGAAAGAAAAGAAGACTCTTCCGCGGCAAACACGCAGGAATAATTCCGAGTATGTCCGCCAAAGGGGCTAAGGCATGTAAAAAGCATGCCTTAGCCCCTTTTTCTTTTGCCACTCTATACAATAAAAACACCGATAATCGACTTATAGCAAG
>CAZHGN010000033.1:0-15335 GCA_964532155.1 uncultured Acidiphilium sp. | reverse complement strand
GTTATACGAGGGGCAATACGGTATGCGCGGAGAGAAAAGCAGCGTGAGGGGCGGATATAAAAGCGGCGTGAAAGGGGCGATCGGAGGGGCGTTTGCGATTATAGGCTCGGTGATCGGCGCGGGATTCATTACCGGGCGAGAAATTCTCTCGTTCTTTTACGGGCAAACGCCGATATTTGTTTTCGTGCTTTTGTTTGTGTTATTTGCCGCGGCGTTTTATTGCGTGCTGTCGGCGAGAAATCGTGCCCAGGTTCGAGTGTTGGAGTTTGGCGATAAAAGCGTGTGCTTTTTGAATTTGTTGTCGGTGGCTTCGATGTTGAGCGCTACGGAGGGGCTTGCCGCAGACGTCGGAATCGGCTGTTCTATCCCCGCTTGGTCTTTGTTAATGCTTGGGCTTTCGCTTTTGGTATGCGCGCGCGGAATGCGCGGACTTGCTGTTTTTAACGCGGTTCTCGTTCCGGTTATGCTCGCCGTCGTGTTCTTTTTTTCGTTTGCCGAAATAATAAGCGGCGGCGCTAATCCGAACGGCGGTTTCGGCGGTTCCGTTCTGCTAAAAATAAAGCCGTCGTCGGCTATAATTTACGTCGGAATGAACGCTCTGCTTACTCAACCGCTTTTAAGCGGAATGCGAGAGGATAACTCTAATAATCGAGTTTTCGCGCTTATAGTCGCTCTTTTAAGCGCGTTTTTGTTGGCGGTAACAGCCGCGTTGTTTCTCGCCGTTTTGCCGACGGAAAGCCTATTGAGCGACATCCCCGTTTTATATATTTCGGGCGGCGGTACGGCGGCTCGCGTAGTCATAGCGGCTACGGTGCTTTTCGGTATAGTAACCACGCTCGTCGGCTCGCTTTATCCTTTACTGAACGTGGTGGCGGTAAAAAGCGTCGGGTTTTCAAATGAAAAAAGTCCTCGCTTTTCCAATATAAAAAGCCTAAATCTCGGCGTGCTTTACAAGTTCGGCGTTTGTCTTTTGGCGCTTGCCGTATCGAGATTGGGCTTTTATACTATAGTAGAAAAAATATATCCGATAATCGGCGTGCTTGCCGTTTTTTATTACCTTTTCGTATTCGCCGCATTGCCCGCTTTTTGCTCTTTAAAAGCGGCGATAAAAAGAGCGTGTAATCGCAAATCGGCAAAACGCAGATTGCTCGCAAGTCAGCGCTAAAGTCGCAGTAGCCCTTTATTAAGCCGCGGCAAACTCATTATTAAACCAAAACCGATTAAACGACAAAAGGTCCGAACGGCGGATAAAACCGCTATTCGGACCGATATTAATTAAGCGGAATCAACGCCGCTTTAGAGTTAGTTTTTCGAACAAAAGCACGAGCGCGTACATTGCGGCGGCGAGCACGCACAAAAGCACCGTTCCCGCCATTACGAGGTCGAGCTTAAACACTTGACCGCCGTAAACGATAAGGTAGCCTATACCTTGTTTAGACACGATGTATTCGCCCATAATCGAGCCGATCCAGCTTAAGCCTACGTTGACCTTCAGAGCCGAAACGAAAGCGGGCAGTGAACCGGGCAGCACTAATCTAAACAGGATATCCGCTTTATTCGCGCCCATCGAGCGCAGAAGTAATATTTTGCCTTGTTCGGTCTGCAAAAAGCCGTTCAGCATATTAATCGTCGTAACGATTACCGTAACGAGGAAAGTCATAAACACGATCGAGTTCGTGCCGGCACCGAAAACGATTATAATAAGCGGACCGAGTGCGATTTTAGGCAGAGCGTTCAGTACGACGAGATAGGGCTCGGATATTTTAAGCGCCGTTTCGAAACACCAGAGCAAAACCGAAGCGGTGCAACCGACGAGCGTCGCGAGCAAAAATCCGGCAACCGTTTCGTAAAGGGTAGTGCCGAGGTGCGTAAACAGTTCGCCGCTCACGTATAAATCCGCGAGCGTTTTCGCCACGCGCGAGGGGGATGAGAACACGAATGCGTCGATTACTCCCAAGCGTGCCGTAATTTCCCAACCCGCTACCAACGCTACAAGTATAAATATTCTGAAAAAAACTACCGTCGCGGCGTTTCTCTTGCGTTTTGCAAGGTATTTTATTCTTGACGGACTGAGCGGTTTAATTCCGTCTCGGGTATTTCTTCTTTTTATCATAAGTCGAGATCCCTCCGTATTTGTTCGAATAACGGGGCAAATTCGGGCTGTTCGCGCCGTTTAAGCGGCGTGAGTTCTCGATCGAACGGCATAACTCTGACATGCTCTACTTTTGCAGGTCTTGCCGACAATACGACGATTTTATCGGCTACCGAAATAGCCTCCGAAACGTCGTGCGTTACGAGCAGCGCGGTTTTTCTTTCGTTTTTAATAATCGAATAAACGTCGTCGCAAACGGCGAGTCGCGTTTGGTAGTCGAGTGCAGAAAACGGTTCGTCGAGCAGTAGAAGTTTCGGGTTGCTTGCAAGCGTTCTGATAAGAGCGGCGCGCTGTCGCATGCCTCCGGAAAGTTCGGACGGCTTGCTTTTAATAAAATCGCCGAGCCCGTATTTCGTTAGCAGTTTTTTTGCGTTATCTTTAAGTTCGACGTTTTTATGAAGTCGTCTGATTTTAAGCGGCAACGTCACGTTTTCTTCTATGGTAAGCCATTCGAAAAGTTCGTCGCGCTGGAGCATATATCCCACGTTTTTGCCGGGCGCGTCAACGGCTTTTCCGTTAATTTTAACAGTGCCCTCGTAGGGGATAAGCCCTGCAATAACGGACAAAATGCTCGTTTTTCCGCAACCCGATTTTCCTACGACGGCAACGAATTCGCCCTCGTTTACGGTAAGACAAAGGTCGCTTATCGCTTTGATTTCAGCCTTCGGCGTTTGGTAATAAAGCGTAAGATTATTTATTTCGAGAAGTGGCTTCATTGGTGTTTTTTCTCCTTAATCGTATGAGCGGCAAGGTGTTTTTGCGATAGTGATTTTGGTGTTAGAACAATTTTACGTGTGTCGTAAAAATTTCTAAAATCACTTATATAATGCTATATTTTGCCGCAAATTTCATTTGAGATATCCGTTCTTGCGAGTGTGTTATAGTCGACGGTTTGGTTAAGTTCTCCTGCGCTTTTCATGATTTCGCACAGCCTTAAAACTGCGTCTTTATTAAGCGTTAAATGGCTGCACCAAGCGTCCGTTTCGACATAGCGTTTTATCGAGTCGGCTATGCTTTGGTCGCTTACCGCGGGGAATTGCCCCTTGAGCGCTTCTATCGTTTCGCTTTCGGTTGCCGTTTGCAAAAAGTTTACCGCCTTGTAAATTGCTCGAGTAAAGGCGAGGGCGTCGTCTCGGTTTTTTTCGAGAAAACTCTTAAGAGCCATAAAACAGGTGTAGGGGATTTCGCCCGAATCTTTCCCGACGCTTGCGACGACGTAACCTTTTCCCTCCTTTTCGTATTCGCTTGCCGTCGGTTCGAAAAGTGTGCAATAGTCGCCCGTGCCGCCCTCGAACGCCGCGGCGGTAAGATTGAACTGCACGTCGAAATTGAGCGTTACGTTTTTGCCGTTTTCGTACCCCTTTTGTTTCAGTAGATATTCCAAGGTCATTGCGGGAACGCCGCCTTTTCTTCCTGCGATTATTTCCTTGCTCGAGAGATTGCTCCAGTCGAAGTTAGGTTCGGCTTTTCTCGAAATAAGGAACGAACCGTCGCGCTTGGTCAGTTGTGCGAAAACCTGCGGATGGTTCTCTCTTCCGCCGAGAATAACGTACATTGCCGCTTCCGGCCCCATAAGACCTATATCTGCCGAGCCCGAAAGGAGCGCAGTCATCGATTTATCCGCACCGCCGCCGTTGGAAAGTTCTATCGTAAGCCCTTCGTCTTCAAAATACCCCTTTTCCATCGCGACGTACAGGGGAGCGTAAAAAATTGAGTGAGTAACCTCGTTTACTCGTATTGTTTTTTTGTGCGTTTCGGTCGTGCAGCCGCAGGACAGAGCGCATATGAAAGAGGCTACGAGTATCGCCGTTTTTTTGATAATAGACATAATCATCCTTTTTTATATAAAATTTACTGCAATATATCGTATGCTTGCGAAGAAACAATTGACAATACGCCTCAAAAAATATATAATGTTTCGGAAAAGATTATTATATATAAAGGCAAAATCATGGAACTTAGCAAAACTTTTAATCCAAAGGAGTTCGAAAGCCGCATTTACGAAGAGTGGCTGAACAAGGAGTATTTTAAGGCAAACCCGCAAAAAGACGGTAAAAAGCTTCCGTACACCATAGTTATGCCGCCGCCAAACATTACCGGGCAGCTTCATATCGGTCACGCGCTCAACATGACGTTGCAAGACGCGATGATTCGTTTTAAAAGGATGCAGGGGTACGAGGCGTTGTGGCTTCCCGGAACCGACCATGCCTCCATTGCGACCGAGGTAAAAATCGTCGATAAAATCAAAAACGAAGAGGGTAAAACCAAGCAAGAAATAGGTCGCGAAGGCTTTATGGAACGCGCTTGGGCGTGGAAAAAGGCTTACGGCAGTCGTATCGAAACGCAGATTAAAAGCTTGGGTGCTTCTTGCGATTGGTCGCGCTTGTCGTTTACTATGGACGAGCGTTGCTCCAAGGCGGTTACCAACGTCTTCGTCAAGCTTTACGATAAAGGCCTTATTTACAGGGGTTCGCGCATAATCAACTGGTGCCCGTGCTGTAAAACCGCGCTTTCGGATGCCGAAGTCGAATATTCGGACGAAGCGTCGTATTTTTGGCATCTCCGCTATAAAATCAAGGACGGCGACGGTTACGTAACGGTTGCAACTACCAGACCGGAGACTATGCTCGGCGATACCGCCGTTGCCGTAAATCCCAAGGACAAGCGTTACGCCGCGCTCGTCGGAAAAACGCTTATTCTTCCTCTTCTCGATAAAGAAATTCCCGTCGTTGCCGACGATTACGTAGATATGCAGTTCGGTACCGGTGCGGTTAAAATCACGCCGGCACACGATCCTAACGACTTCGAAGTAGGTCTTCGCCATAATCTTCCCGTCATTCGCGTTATGAACGACGACGGAACCATGAACGAAAACGCGGGTAAGTACGAGGGGCTCGATCGCTACGACGCGAGAAAGGCTATCGTCGAAGATCTCGAAAAATGCGGCGCGCTCGTTAAAATCGAACCGCACACGCATAACGTCGGACACTGCTACCGCTGCCATTCCACCGTCGAGCCTATCGTTTCCAAGCAATGGTTCGTCAAAATGGAATCGCTTGCAAGACCTGCTATCGACGCCGTGCGCAACAAGAGTATTAAGTTTACCCCCAAGCGTTTCACTAAGGTTTATTACAATTGGATGGAAAATATACGCGACTGGTGTATTTCACGTCAGTTGTGGTGGGGGCACCGCATTCCCGCGTACTACTGCGAGGATTGCGGCGAATTGGTCGTAGCCGAAAAGGCGCCTTGCAAATGTCCGAAGTGCGGCGGAACGACCTTCCGTCAGGACGAGGACGTTCTCGATACTTGGTTCTCGTCGGCGCTTTGGCCGTTCTCTACGCTCGGCTATCCCGATTCGACTCCCGATCTCGATTATTTCTATCCGACCGACACGCTTATTACCGCGTACGACATTATTTTCTTCTGGGTTGCCCGTATGATTTTCAGCGGTTTGGAGCATACAGGTAAGGTGCCCTTCCGCGACGTTCTCATTCACGGAATCGTTCGCGATGCCGAGGGCAGAAAGATGAGTAAATCTCTTGGTAACGGTATCGATCCTCTCGAAATAATCGACAAGTACGGTGCCGACACGCTCAGATTTTCGCTCGTAAACGGCGTTTCCGCGGGTAACGATACGAGATATTCCACCGACAAGATCGACGGCACTCGCAACTTCATCAATAAACTGTGGAACGCAAGCCGTTTCGTCTTGATGAACGCCGAAAACGTAACGATTAAGGATATATCCGACTGCAAGCTCGGCGTTGCGGATAAGTGGATTATTTCCCGCCTTAACGACACTATAAAGGCCGTAACTTTGAATATGGAAAAATTCGAGATAGGTCTTGCGGCGAGCGTATGTCACGACTTCTTGTGGTACGACTTCTGCGACTGGTATATCGAACTTTCCAAGCCCGCGCTTTATTCCGAAAACGAAAAGCTTAAGTCGGACACCGTAAGCGTACTCGTATACGTTCTGTCTCAGGCGCTTAAGCTGTTACATCCCGTCATTCCGTTTATTACCGAAGAAATATTCGATCATATTCCCGGCAACGAAGGCAAGAGCATTATGATCGAGGAATTCCCCAAATACAACTCGCGCTTCGGTTACAGAAAGGATAAAGCCGCCGCCGAAACGGTCATGGCGATTATCAAAGGGCTAAGAAATTTGCGCGCGCAAGTTAACGCTCCCGTATCCAAAAAAGTCGACCTTTACGTCGTAACCGAGGATCGCAAGCTTCTCACTCGTACCGCTTCTTACATAGAAAAACTTGCCGGCGTGAACACAATCAGCTTCGTCGAAAGCAAAGCCGATATAAAAGAAAAGGTATTATCCTTCGTTCTTGCGGGCTTTGAAATTTACGTTCCGCTTGGCGAACTCGTCGACGTTGAAAAGGAACTTGCAAGGCTTAAAGCGGAGCTTGAAAAAATTGACGGCGAAATTGCTTTTTCCGAGGGAAAGCTGAACAATCCCGGCTTTGCGGCAAAAGCGCCAAAAGCGGTAGTAGATAAAGAACGCGAGCGTCTTTCGGCAAATCTTGCCATTAAAGAAAAGCTTGCTTCGACTATTGCCGAATACGAAAACTGACTAAAGACAAAGGAGCGTAAACGGTAAAGGCTACGCTCCTTTTTATCGGAAAGGACTGCGCCGACGACTCGGCGCGAAAGCAAAATAATTTAGGGGTGAAACGCCCTTGAACGGAGAAAAATGAAGAAAAAAAATAAAGGACTAAAAATTAGATTTTTGGGCGGCGTAGGCGAAATCGGCAAGAATATGACCGCTCTTGAATTCGGCAACGATATAATAATTATCGACGTCGGTTTGACTTTTCCGTCGATCGACATGCCGGGCATAGACCTCGTTATTCCCGATTACGGCTACGTGCTTGCCAATAAAGACAAGGTGCGCGGTATAGTTTTGACTCACGGACACGAGGATCACATCGGCGGCTTGCCGTATTTATTGAAGGACATGAAGGACGTTCCCGTTTACGGAACCAAGCTTACTTTAGCGCTTGCCGAAAACAAACTGCGCGAGCAGTACGTCAAGGGTTGCAAACTCAATTCGGTAAAGCCGTCCAGCAAGATAAAACTCGGATGCTTTCAAGTTGAATTTATCAACGTGAACCATTCGATTCCGGGCGCGTGCGCGCTTGCGATAACCACTCCGGTCGGTATGGTCGTGCATTCGGGCGACTTCAAGGTCGACCTTACGCCGCTCAACGGCGAGATTGCCGACATAACGCGTTTTTCCGAACTCGGAAAAAAGGGAGTGCTCCTTCTCATGTGCGAATCGACCAACGTCGAGCGCAAGGGGTATACGATGAGCGAGCAGGTGGTAAAGGAGACCTTCGAGGGTTTGTTTGCCGCCAACCAAAAGAGGCGGTTGATCATTGCGACGTTCGCGAGCAACGTTTACCGCATTCAGCAGATAATAAACACGGCGGCAAAGTATAAAAGAAAAGTTGCCATGTCCGGGCGTAGTATGATGAACGTAACCGAAGCCGCCGCCAAGCTTGGCGAAATGAACATTCCCGACGGCGTGCTCGTGGATATCGAGAAGATTAAAAATATTCAGGACAAAGACCTCGTTATACTGTCGACGGGCAGTCAGGGCGAGCCGATGAGCGCGCTTACCAGAATGGCTTCGGACGATCACACGCAGGTGAAAATCGGACCTAACGACACGGTTATTATCTCTGCAAGTCCCATTCCGGGCAACGAAAAGAGCATATACAACGTAATAAACAACCTTTACCGCAAGGGCGCGGAGGTCGTTTACGACGATTTGAACAGCATTCACGTTTCCGGGCACGCTTGCCAAGAGGAACTTAAAATATTGCACTCGCTGCTCAAGCCGAAATTCTTTATTCCGGTACACGGCGAATACAGACATCTTAAAAAGCATTGTATGCTTGCCAAAGAGTTGGGCATGCGCGACGGTAATATGCTTATTTGCGAAATAGGCGATACGGTCGAGCTTACCGAGAGATCTATGAAAAAGAGCGAGCAATTCCATGCCGGAAGCAAACTCGTCGACGGCTTGACGGTAGACGACGCGACGACCGTCGTGCGCGACCGTATTCATCTTGCGGAAGACGGAATTTTGGTTGCGATAGCGTGCGTTTCCGCCGAAAGCGGCGAATGCATGCAAGAGCCTTTCTTTATATGCAAGGGCATAAATTTAAGCGAAGGCTTGCTTGCCGACTGTAAAAACACGGTAATCAAAACGCTTTTGGATTTCGATATAAAGCAGATCGGCGACAATCAGGAATGCCGTCATCAGGTTCGTAAGAGCTTGAAAAACCTTATATTCAAAAAGACGAAAAACACGCCGATGATCATTCCCGTAATAACGGTAATTTAAGCGGAGCTTGAAATGAGCGAATTTACTCAATCGAAGGTGCGCCTTAAAATCGACGAGCGTATAATTAAAATCCGCAAGGAAGCCAAAGAGCGCGGTATACCGGTGATTTTGGACGAGAGTCTGAACGCTCTTATGCTTGCCGTAAAAATGCGCGCGCCGCAAAAAATTCTCGAAATAGGGACGGCTGTCGGAATGAGCGGTATATGCATGCTTAACGCTTCGCCTGCCGCGCGGCTCGTAACAGTCGAGTGCGACGAGGACAGTTTTAAGCAAGCGAAAGCCAATTTTAAAGAGTTCGGCGTAGATTCGCGCGTGCGCGCCATCTTGGGCGACGCGGGCGACGTCGTAAGATGCTACGAACCGTACTTCGATTTTATTTTTCTCGACGGGGCGAAGGCGCGTTATTACGATTATTTGCCCGACCTTAAACGGCTGCTTTCCGTGGGCGGCGTACTGTTTGCCGACAACGTGCTTTTCAGAGGGCTCGTCGAGTGCGAAAAGCCCCCTCACGGCGATATGACGATCGTAAGAAACATGCGTGCGTTTATCGACGATTTGTCTTCGGACGTCAATTTTACTACCACGTTATTCGATATCGGAGACGGTGTTCTTATAGCGTACAAGGATCGCTGAGCGGTTCTTGATAAAGATCGACTTGCGGTCTTAATAAATACGACAGATTACTTGGTGAATAATGAAAAATTTTGAGCTTTTAGCGCCTGCCGGCAATTTCGATAAGCTGAAAACGGCTATATACTTCGGCGCAGACGCCGTTTACGTGGGCGGGCAAGCCTTTTCCCTTCGTGCTTTTTCGGAAAATTTTAGCGACGAGGAAATGGCGCGCGCCGTCGAATACGTGCATTCTTACGGCAAGAAAATTTACGTAGCCGTCAATATTCTCGCGCGGAACCGCGATTTTGCGAGAATAGGCGAATATTTGAAATATCTGCATTCCATAAACGTCGATGCGGTAATTCTTTCCGATCCCGGAATAGTCGCGCTTTGCGCTAAGGAATGCCCCGGTTTGGATATTCATCTTTCCACGCAGGCTTGCACTTTAAATAAGTATTCCGCTAAGTTTTGGGCGGAGCTGGGCGTGAAGCGTATCGTTCTCGCAAGGGAACTTTCTCTTCAAGAGGTCAAGGAAATATCCGAATATTCCGGTTGCGAAATAGAAATATTCATTCACGGAGCGATGTGCATATCGTACAGCGGACGTTGCTTGCTTTCCAATTATCTTACCGGGAGAGACGGCAACCGCGGCAGTTGCGTTCAGTGCTGTCGTTGGGAATACGAGATTAGGGAAAAGAATAAGGGCGGCGAGTTCTTGCCCGTTATGGAAGACGAGCGCGGCACATATATTTTTAACAGCAAAGATCTTAACCTTATAGATTTTTTGGACGAGGTTCACGCGAGCGGCGCGGTGTCGTTAAAAATCGAGGGACGCATGAAGAGCGAATATTACCTTGCTACCGTGGTAAACGCGTATAGGCGTGCGATAGACGCCTACGAGGCGGTCGGCGGCGATTATAAGGCGCAAAGGCTTTACGTAGAAGAAGTTAACAAGACGGCGCACCGCGATTTTACCACCGCTTACGCTCTCGGCGATAACTCCGAAACGGTCAACTATTCAGATTCGCAAAGCAGGGGCGACCGCACTTTCGTTGCCTACGTGCTCGGCGGCGGCGAGGATGAAAACGGGGCTTATGCTCTCGTGGAAATGCGCAACAGATTCCGACTCGGCGATAAACTCGAAGTGCTTTCGCCGTCCGATTCGTTCAACCGAGTTATTGAGGTCGAAAAAATGTGCGACGACCAAAGTGAAGAGCCGATAGAGGACGCGAAACTCGTTCAGCAAAAGATCAGACTTTACACGAGCGTACCGCTAAGCCGCGGAGACATATTGAGAAAATAAGCGAGGCTTTCGGTGTGTTTAAATTTAAGCCAACGGCTTGGATTAAGCGCGAATATTGGCTTTTAACAATAGCAAAAGTGTACGTAACTGCATAAAAGCATACCGCTTAGCATATTCTTTTTTTACGGAGAAGGGCGGTATGCTTTTTGAATTTATTACTTTTATAATAGGGAAAATCGTATTCTTTTGCGGTTCGCTCGGCGGCGACAGTTTTCCTCACCCGCTTAGCAAGGACGAGGAGCGCAAGTGCCTTATCGCTTGCAAGAACGGCGATAGCGAGGCGAGGGAAAAACTTATCAAGCACAATTTGCGGCTGGTTGCGCACGTGGTAAAAAAATATCAGGGTTCGTACGATACAGACGACCTCATTTCGGTCGGGACGATAGGGCTCGTCAAGGCGATAAACACTTTCGATCAGGCTAAGGGCGTTCAGCTTGCAACTTATACGGCGCGTTGCATAGAGAACGAAATTTTAATGCTTCTTCGCGCAAACAAGAAATATAAGGCGGACGTTTCCATATCCGAGGTGATAGGAACAGACAAGGACGGCAACGAACTCAGCCTTATGGATTTACTCTCGGTAGACGAAGAAAGCGTGCTGTCGCAAGTGGAACAAAGCGTTTTCCGCGAAAAATTGCTAAAAATTGTGCGGCAACAGCTTACGGATAGGGAATATACCGTTATACTTCTTCGTTACGGGCTTAAGGGGAACGCGCCGCTATGTCAGCGTGAGGTGGCGGCTCTTCTTCGCATTTCGCGTTCTTATATTTCTCGGATAGAGAAAAAGGCGATCGAAAAGCTTCGCAAATATATGACCGAAAACGCCGTCGATTTTTATTAAAATCGGTGCGTTTTAGTTCAAACGAACGGCGAACGTTTTTTTATTACGGTTAATTTAAAAATATGCGGCGACGACTTTGACAACCGTCGCCGTTTTTGTTAGAATAATAAAAAGCCGCCGCAAGGTTTTAGCATGGCGGTGCAAAGGGGATTTATCATGAAAAGAATAATCGTCGTAACGGGCGCAAGCAGCGGACTCGGAAGAGAGTTCGTGTCTCAAATATCCAAAAAAGAAAAAGTGGACGAAATTTGGGCTATAGCCCGCCGCACGGAAAGGCTCGAAGAACTTGCAAAGGAAATTGAAACCAAGGTCGTTCCGCTTTCCATCGACTTAAGCGACGGCGCCGCCATATCGGCATATAAGGCGAAACTCGAGGAGGAAAAACCCGAAATAGTCGTTCTCGCCAACTGTGCGGGCTTCGGCAAGTTCGGGCATTACGAAACCATTCCTACCGAAACGCATATCAATATGATCGATCTTAACTGCGAAGCCGCCGTTTATATGACCGATTATTCCTTGCCGTATATGAAAGAGGGCGCAAAAATATTAAACGTCGCCTCTTGCGCGGGATTTCAGCCTATTCCTTACATAAATATTTACGCGGCTACCAAGGCGTTTATGCTCAGTTATACTCGCGCGCTGAACGCAGAACTTAAATACAGGGGAATACACGCTCTTGCGCTTTGCCCGTTCTGGTCTAAAACGGAGTTTTTCAACCGCGCGATAAAGCAAGACGAAAAGCCCGTCGTAATTCACTACAGCGCTATGTACGAGGCGGAGTTCGTCGTTAAAAAAGCCATTAAGGCGCTTTACGGTAAAAAGGACGTTTGTGCGCCCGGCGGCAAAAATAAATTCCAATGGTTCTTGACTAAAATATTCAATCACCGATTTGTCATGAAAACGTGGATGAGTATGCAAAAACTCGACGGCACTAAGGAAATCAGAAAATAATTTGTAAGCGTTAACGCAAAAGCCTCGCGCGAATTTTGTCGTGCGTAATTAATTAAACTTGATTATTTATACGGAGTGAAGAAAAATGAGTCTTGCCGATAAAACATTTTTAGCAAACTGCAAGGATATTCTCGAAACGGGAACGTGGGATACCGATTATCCCGTAAGACCGAGATGGCTCGACGGCACGCCCGCGCATACCGTCAAAAAATTCGGTATTGTGAACAGGTACGATTTGAACGAGGAATTTCCCATTCTTACCGTGCGCAAAACGTTTTTTAAAAGCGCCGTAGACGAACTGCTTTGGATTTGGCAGAAAAAATCCAACAACGTTCACGATCTAAAAAGTCATATTTGGGATAGTTGGGCGGACGAAAGCGGTTCTATCGGCAAGGCGTACGGCTATCAGCTCGGCGTAAAACATAAATATCCCGAGGGCGAATTCGATCAGGTGGATCGCGTTTTGTACGATTTGAAAAACAATCCGCATTCACGTCGTATTCTTACCAATATTTATACCTTTGCCGATCTTTCGGAAATGAATCTTTATCCGTGTGCTTATTCTATGACGTTTAACGTTTCGGGGGATAGGCTAAACGGCATTCTCAACCAACGTTCGAACGATATGATCGTTGCGAACAACTGGAACGTTTGCCAATACGCCGTACTTTTAATAATGCTTGCGCAGGTCAGCGGTTTAAAGGTGGGCGAACTCGTTCACGTAATAGCGGACGCGCATATTTACGACAGGCATATTCCCGTCGTTAAAAAGATGATGGAAAATCCGCAGTACGCCGCGCCGACGCTTAAGGTCAATCCCGACGTTAAGAATTTTTACGACTTCACCGTGGACGATTTCGAACTCGTCGGCTACGAGAGCACTCCGCTCGACGGTAAGCTCGAGGTCGCCGTATGATCGCCATTCTGCATGCGGATAAAAAATGGGGAATAGGCAAGCGCAACGACTTGATGTTTAAGCTCCCGACGGATATGAAGTTTTTTAGGGAAACGACGAGCGGCAAGGTCGTTTGCATGGGATATAACACGTTGCTTTCGTTCCCGGGCGGCAAACCGCTTAAAAACAGAACCAACGTCGTTTTGTGCGAAGACGGAATTTGCCCCGAAGGTTGCGTTGCCGTTCACTCGGTGGCAAGCCTTCTCGAATACGTTGAGCAGTACCCGACGGACGACGTTTTCGTCGTCGGCGGCGCATCCGTTTATAAAACTTTATTGCCCTATTGCGATAAGGTTTATTTGACCAAGGTCAACGCCGACGGCGGCGCCGAAGTTTTCTTTCCCGATATCGACGCCGACGAAAATTTCGTTCTCGTTCAAGAAAGCGAACCTTTAATCGACAACGGTTACGAAATCAAATTCACCGTCTACAAAAATATCTCGGTCAAAACAACCGTTTGAGCCGAGTAAATAACGAAAAGTTGAAAGGAGCGTTAGGTATGTTGAACGAGCTTGAAACGTTGAGAAATACGACCGATGAACTCGATCGGCGGATATGCGAACTGCTTCACGAGCGCTTTGCGGTTGTAAAACAGATTGGCGAATATAAAAAAAATAACACGCTTCCCGTGTATGACGGCGCGCGCGAAAGTGCCGTTTACGAACGTATAGCCTCGTTTTTTAACGACGAGTGCGAAAAAGAAGGAATAAAAAATATTTACGCGGCAATCATTGCCGAATGTAAAAAATTACAAAAATAAGTAGTATTTTTCATCTGAAAAAATTGCCGCTTGCGGCATAACGGAGATAAAAATGGATAAAAAACAGCTTAAAAAATATGCAAGACTTATCGCCGAAGTAGGCGCTAACGTTCAAAAAGGTCAGGAAGTTATTCTTCGCGCGGAAGTGGAAAATTGCGATTTTGCCGTTCTCGTTGCCGAGGAATGCTATAAATTAGGCGCGTCGAAGGTAACCGTCGAGTGGCGTTATTCGCCTCTTACCAAGCTTAACTACAAAAAGCGTTCGCTTAAGACTCTTTCTACCGTAGAAAATTGGGAAATTGAAAAGCTTAAACAGCGCGAAAAAACTTTGCCCGTGCTTATTTTGATTGAGTCGGACGATCCCGACGGTTTAAAGGGCGTGAACCAAGCCAAGGTCGCAAAAGCGCGTATGGCGGTTTCTAAAATAACCAAGCCCATAAGCGATAAGATGAGCGAAAAGTATCAGTGGTGCATTGCCGCCGTTCCCGGCAAGAAATGGGCAAAAAAGGTTTTCCCGAACGATTCGACTTCGGTTGCCGTCAAAAAACTTTGGGACGCAATACTTTATACCTCGCGCGTAACCGACGATCCTGTCGCGGCTTGGAATGAGCATAACGCGGATTTGCTTTCTCGGTCGGAGCGCCTTAACGGCATGAAACTTAAATATTTGTGCTATAGCTCGTCGAACGGCACGTCGCTCAAGGTCGGCTTGAACGAAAAGGGCATTTTTATGGGCGGCGGCGAATATACTCTCGGCGGCGTGT
Organism: uncultured Acidiphilium sp.; assembly: GCA_964532155.1. Taxonomy (GTDB): domain Bacteria; phylum Bacillota; class Clostridia; order Christensenellales; family Borkfalkiaceae; genus HGM11416. Next base: position 627 of record CAZHGN010000033.1, on the reverse strand, counting down.
ATTACAATCCCAATATACCTACCGAAGAGGTCTTTACTTCGCCTAAAGCCGGCTCTGCCGACGGTATAGTTTACGCAACCAAGCCGCTTTCTTATCAAGGCGAGCTTATCGATAATTTCTGGGTGCGTTTCGAAAACGGCAAGGTCGTAGAAACGGGCGCCGAGAAAAACGCCGAACTGCTCGAAAAACTTGTTCATATGGACGAGGGGGCGGCAATGCTCGGGGAGTGCGCTCTCGTACCTTTCGATTCGCCTATTAACAATTCGGGTATCTTGTTCTATAACACATTATTTGACGAAAACTGCTGTTGCCACCTTGCTCTCGGTCGCGGTTTCAATAACACGATTAAGGGTTTTGAAAACATGACGAACGAAGAGTGTAAGCAAGCGGGAATAAACGATTCCGCAATTCACGTCGATTTTATGATAGGTACGGACGATCTCGAAATCAACGGCATAGACGAAAACGGCAATACCGTTCCCGTATTCAAAAACGGGAATTGGGCGTTTTAATCGGGTAAACATTATTTGCTAAATAAGTAAATTTAAACCGCAATAATCGGGCTATAGGTCGATTATTGCGGTTTTTGCCTTATAAAAGGATAGTTCCGCCTAAGGTTTAGTATTG
>CAZHGN010000032.1:0-15644 GCA_964532155.1 uncultured Acidiphilium sp. | reverse complement strand
GCGGAAAAACTATCGGCAACGAGCCTAAAAGCCGTCATAGAGGGAGCCGAGAAAAAGGTGCGGAAAAACTATCGGCAACGAGCCTAAAAGCCGCCACACAGAAAGCCGAGTGTGTTATGGCGTAAACAATACCTAATTAAAAGGGTATGAAAAAAGCCGATGCGAAGTGCATCGGCTTTAATGATGTTTTGTTATTCTGCGCTGCCGTCGCCCGAATCGGTGGTTTCGTCGGAGCCTTCGCCCGCATCGGTGTCGTCTGCGGTTTCGGTTTCTTCTGAAGTACCGTCTTCGGCGGTTTCGTCTTGCGGAGCGTTGAGTAAGTCGTTGTTGTTAATTTCGGGGTTATCGTAATCGTATTCTTCAACGTCTTCTTCAACGTCTTCTTCAATGTCCTCGTCGGCTTTTGCGGCGATTTGAGCTTGTTTCTTGAGTGCCTTTTCGCCTGCCTCTTCACGGCTGTTACGGTCGTAATATTTTTCCGTTCTGGTCTTACGCGGCTTTTTGTCGAGAAGCATCTTAACGAGAACTACTACGAGAAGGATGATAAGAACTGCGGCGATGATGATGGAAGTCAATTGCAATGCCCAGTTGAAGTCGGTGCCGTCGCTTACGGATGAATCTTCGCTCGAGGAAGAATCATCGTCATCGTCAACGGAAACGGTCGTTCTGTCGATTTCGTGTTCGACGTCTATAGTGCTGAAATCGTAGCTGAGAACAGTAAGGTCGTCTGCCGCGTAACGAGTGTAAATGTCGGTTTCGGCGTATTCTATAAAGGTTTTCTTAACGTCGCTGTTTTCGCTTGCACTTTCTGAGGAATCTTCATCGCTAATGACTTCGTTATACTTAACTACACTGGGAATACGCGTGTATTTAACAACGTCGTTTTCGGTCGCGCCCATATTCTTAAGTTCGGCTTTCTTTTCGTTGAGCGAAACGGTAGTGGTTACGTAGTTATCGAAGTAAACGGTGCCGGTGCTACCCGAACCGTCGCGCGAACCGAGCCAGAACTCAGGTCTATAGGATATCGATTCGTTACCGGTGGTTACGAGGAAGCTCAACGTGTACCATTTAGCGTCGCCCGCAGTGCCTTCGAGCGATTGCTCGAACTTTTGATTTACCGTATAAATATAGTCGCCGTCAGTACCTTTCTTATAAGTGAAGGTGAGTTCTTCATTATCGAAGGTGTAATCTATTGCGGTAAGAGACAATATTCTGAAGCCGTCGAGTGCGTCGGGACTGGTGAGATAGAAATACGCTTTTGCACCGTTTGTTGCGTAAACGCTTACCGAAACGTAAGTAGTGCTGTTAGCCGCAAACGTTGCGGACGAGCCTATAAATCCGTAAGAAACGGAGTCGGTCGTAGCTGCACTTATATACATAGACAAAAGTTCTTCGTTGTCGTTGAAGGGCTTAAGTCCAAGATCTTTAAGATCTTTAAAGGTTGCGTTGTGTTTGCTGCTAATAAGTCCGCCGTTTACGTCTGCCGCATTGCTTCCGTAAACGTTGGCGTTGTTGCCGCCTACCGCGTTGGAGCCTGCTTTAACAAACTGATAGCCGTTAACGCTGTTGGTTGTGCCGTTTTTCGCAAGATTAAGCTTGTCGGTTTCGGGGTAGTTATAGTTGTAGCTGTCGTTCGTTTCATCCGAAGAAACGCCGTTCTTAAGGTCTGCCGAAAGGGCAACTTTCTTGGCGTAGGTGTAGGAAGAAGTGTCCGCGATGGAATAATCGTTCGCGTTCATATAGTAGCCTTCGAAGTTGCCGATGATTGCAAAGCCCTTGGTTAAATCCCAATCGTTTGTGTAGTCGTCTGCGGAAGTACCGAACGTGAACTCGATTTCAAACTCCCTCGCATTGGGCGTTGCGCTGTCTTCGTCGATGGTGTTGGAAACGAAGAGAACGTATTGCAACCAACCGTTGTAGTTTTCGTTTTCGTAATCGCCGGTGTTTTTGTTGTCAAGCAGAACGGTTTCAACGACGTCGCTACCTTCTTCGTTAGCATCTTTCTTACCGAGATCCTTAAGCGTTACGGTAAGAGCGTTTTTATACATTGCATTTTCGACTTCCGCTTTTACCCAGAACGAAAGTTTGAGGTATTCGCCGGATTCTAACGCAAGTTTTCCGGTGGTGTAGGAGTAGCTCGAAACTTGGTTGAATACGAAGCATAAAGCCTGTGCCGAGTCGGCGCCGGGGAGCTTATCGTTATTATCGGTAAGACCTGCGGCGTAGGCATCAGACATGGTGGTCACTTTAGCGGCTGTAGCGTTGTTACCTTGGTTCTTATCGAAGCTACCGCCGAATATTGCGTCATAAACGGTGTTATCTAACTTGTTTCCTCTTGTGTGAGACAAGCCGTACTTAACTTCGGTATAAAGACCTTTTGCGGTCTCTTCGCTATAATCGCCCTCATAAGGCTCGGTTCCGTTAGCGGTATAAGTCGTACCGTCTTGAGTCTTTACAAATTCGGATTTATCCTTTTCGGTATAAACGCCTGCGGTATAATCATCGTAAAGGTTAAGATTATTGTCGGCGTCAAGAGCGTTAACCGCTTCGTCGTAAACTGTTTTGCTTATGGTTTTGAAGACTGCGTTATCGAAGAAAGCGTAGCCTTGAACTAATTCGTCGGTAATGATTGCCGATCCGAAGCCGAGACCGAGAACGAGCTTGAAGGACGAGGTCGAGAAGTCGGACGAGGAAAGGTATACCGTATATTTAGCCCAATTTCCGTTGGTATTGATATTTTTCAAAACCAAGGGAGCGGCGGAAGACGATATCGTGCTTTGAACGGCAATATAAGCGCCGTATTTGGCTCCGAGTATTTGCGAAGAGAGGTCGACGGTCTTAATCCAAACCGAAAGCTCGGCGTATTCGTTACGAGCAAGCGTAACCGAAGAAGATGTGAACTTACGTGCAGTTCCTTCGCCGTCGGTCGCGGTATGGTTGTGGAGCATGAGGATCTTGGTTCCGCTCATAGGGAGCTTGTCCTCGTTTTCCGTATCGTTGTTGAACTTATCCATCGAATACATTTCCGCAGAGTCTACGAGTTTGTAGTATTCGGGGGTACGCGGATTGACCTCGGGCAAGTTCTTGCTTTCCTTAATGGCGTCGTAAACTTCGTCGTCGGTGTCAATAATACCGGAGGGGTATTTGGAGGTGCTCGACGGAGCGCTCGACGAACCGATGGAATCGCTTCCGATAGTCCAGCTGATAGAGCTTGAAACGGGGAAATCGGTATCTTTTTTGGTAAAGGTCGAATACTCGAAGTCGCCGTTTTTCAGAAGCTGCGTATCGGTAGGATAGGTAGCCTCTTCGGTGCTGCTGCTCGAACTGCTCGACGAAGAATCGTCGTTGCCGCTGCAAGCGGCGAACACGGCGGTGAAGCAGAGCGTGACCGAAAGAATAAGAACCAGCAAGGTTCTGAGATCAAACTTAGTTGCTTTTTTCATTGTTACACCTTTTGAATGAAATTAGTTGCTTTGTTAACTTTTCCCATTATACATTATTAGAAGGGATAAATCAATTTTTTTCGTAACAAAAATAAAAAAATGTCTCTCAAAAAGGGGATTTTTTCTTAAAACCTACCCTGTCGGGCAATTTCGGGCGCGCGTAAGCGCGTGCAAAAGGGGATTTTAAGGCTTTTTTGCAAAAAATACACGAGCGCCCGCTCGGCGCCGTATTAAAAGCGGCTAATCGCAAAAAATATTTAATATGAAATCGTGTAAAAATTTTAAAAAGCGGTTGTTGCCTGCCTGCCTTGGCGGCGCGATAGGAGTTATTAACGGATTTTTCGGCGGCGGAGGCGGTATGGTTGCCGTTCCCGCGCTCGAAAGGGCTTACGGACAGAATAGTAAAAACTCGCACGCGACGTCGATTGCCGTTATTCTGCCGGTGAGCGTTGCAAGCGCGGTAGTTTATCTTACCGGCGGAGGCATGGATTATTTAATGCTCGGAGTTTGCGCTCTCGGTTCGAGCTTGGGCGGAATTTTGGGGTCGTTTGCCCTTAAAAAGGCGGCGAATAGGTTGATTTCCGCTATATTTTGCATAGTTATGCTCGCCGCCGGAATAAGAATGCTCTTTTAACCGCCGCTTATGAAATTAATAGGAATGTTCGTCGCAAGCGTTTGTTCGGGAGTGCTCGGCGGTATGGGAATGGGCGGCGGAACGTTGCTGATCCCCGTGCTAACCGCCGTTTTCGGAGTGGAACAAAGGCTTGCTCAAACCGTAAACCTCGTCGCATTCGTGCCGACAGCCGCGTTTTCGCTCGTTTTGCATATAAAAAACGGTCTTGTAAAAACCAAAGGGCTTGCCCCTCTTTCAATCTTCGCTCTCGTCTTTTCGATCGGGGCAAGTTTTTTGCAAAGACTTATAAAAGAAAATTTTCGAGGAAAAATTTTCGGGTTGTTTTTAATAGTGCTTTCGTTCTTTCAGGTGCGTGAACTGCAAAAAAGGGGCAATAAGCCCGAAAACGCAACTTTTTGCACTAAAAAAAGATTTCGTGCCACGACCGAAAAAACAAACAAAACGCCGCAAAAACGGTAAAAAATATACAAGTTGCACAAATTAACTTTTTGCAAAAACACACGGTTTTAATCATTATTATTTATTATAATAGTGAACAAAATGTTATTTTTAACAAAACTGTGCGTAATATTTCGTCGATTTTTTATAAAACGGAAAAAGCCTAAAAAATAGTGCACAAAAAAAGCGAAAAAGTCTTTATTTTTGGCAAGGTTTGTGTTATAATCATACTGCTTGAATATTGTCGCGAGGGGATCGGTGCCGACCGAAAGGCTCGCGGTGCAAAAATAACTAAGAGAGGCAAATTAAGTGGAAAAAATCGGTATTATCGACCTCGGGTCGAATTCGGCGCGTTTGGTCATCGTGCAAATGCTCGGTGACGGACATTTTATAGTCGTCGATCAATTAAAAGAAGGCGTCCGTCTCGGAAAGGACATGGAGCGCGACGGCTTTTTGAAGGTTCAGCGAATACAGGAAACGCTGAAAACGTTGAAGATGTTCCGTCGTTTATGCGACGCTCACGGAATAGACAGAATAATCGCGGTGGCAACCGCCGCGGTGCGCCGCGCGAAGAACCAGCGCAGTTTTCTCGACGAGGTTGCGACCTCTTGCGGAATAAAACTTAAGGTTTTATCCGCCGAGGAAGAAGCAATGTACGTATATCGCGGCGTTATTAACACGATGGACATTCCCAAGGGCGTTATCGTCGAAATAGGCGGTGGCTCGACCAAACTCGTTTATTATAACAGACGTAACTTACTGCATTACGAAACGCTGCCGTTCGGCGCGGTTACCCTTACCGAACTTTTTGCGGGCGACGGTTTAAAGCCCGAAGATCAAGCGGCTAAGGTAGAGGAATTCTTTACCGAACAACTCAAAAAGATCGATTGGCTGTCCGAAATCGACGAGGACGCACAGCTCATCGGCGTAGGCGGTTCTTGCCGCAGTTTGGCAAGGATCAGCAAGGCGATGAAAAAGAGTCCGTACTCCATCGTTCATAACTATCACATTCCCACCGACGATTTCAATTTGATATACAACACGCTCAAGGGGCTCGACCTCGATAAGAAAAAACGTCTTAAGGGCGTATCCAGCAACCGTGCGGACATTTTGCCGAGCGCGCTTGCCGCTCTTAAATCGCTTATCGGCTACAAGGGCTTTGAAGAAATCGTTATTGCCGGTTGCGGTCTGCGCGAAGGGCTTATGTTCAACTACGCTATGCCGATGACCATCGAAAAGCCTATCAGCGACGTTTTGACTTACAGTCTTAAAACGCTTACCAAATATTACAACTGCAACGAAAAGCACGTCGAGCAGGTAATGAATATTTCCGTTCAGTTGTTTAAACAGCTCCGCGTTCTTCACAAATTCCCGAGGCAATATCTGCGCATTCTTAAAGTTGCGGCTTACTTGCACGACGCGGGAACGAGCATTAAGTATTACGACTATCAAAAGCACAGCAGTTATATCATTCTGAACGCCGCTCTTTACGGCGTAACGCATAGGGAGATAGTTCTTGCATCGCAAGTCGTTTCCGTTCATAAGAACGACGACTTTGCTATAAGCGATCTCGTTCGCTTTAAAGACTATATCGACGAAACGGACGTCGAGGTTATCAGAAAACTCGGCATTATCCTCCGTATTGCCGAGAGTTTGGATAGAAGCATGGCTTCGGTCGTTACCGGTATCAACTGCGACGTGCTCGGCGATTCGGTCATTATGAAGACCGAGCTTGCCGGCGACGCAACGCTTGAAATTAAAGACGCGATGGGCGCCGCAACCGACTTCAAGAGAATCTTCAAAAAGAAATTGGATATTCTGTAATCGGTTTTTAAAAATTTAATAACATATAATTTAATAACATTAAAACGGTTTTCTTCTCATATATTAGCGTATGAGAAGGGTGCCGTTTTTTTTATTGTCCGCTGTGCTCGCCGCGGCGTCGTTTTTTGCCGTTTTCGCTTGCGGCTTCTATAAAAAAGAGGACGACTGCGCGCCCCGAAAGCGTTATCTCGAATTGTGGCACGTAGACGGCTTCGAGGGCGGCACGGGTTCTCGCGCGGCTTTTTTGCGGAGTATTTCCGCCGAGTACGAAAAGAAATACGGCGTTTGCGTTACGGTCAAAACGCAAACCGAGCAAAGCGTAGCAGAATTTTTTGCGCGCGGAATATTTCCCGATATTTTATCGTACGGTAACGGCGTTCAACCGCCTTACGCAATGCTCAGAAAAACGGGGCGGCAAGAGCCGTACGATTACGCTCTGCCTTGGTGTGCGGGCGGTTACGTCGCTATATCCCGAAAAGGCGCGGCGGCGGACAAGGCGATTATTTCGGTGCAAAAGCATACTTTGCCGCGTCTCGCAGTTTTTTTTAGCGATATAAAACTGCCCGAAGGGATCGTCGAGGTGGATTCGGTAAACGCCGTATACGAATTTTATGCGGATAAAAATGCGGTGCTTATAGGAACGCAACGCGATTTATATCGGCTTGAGGGCAAGGGCTTCGATTTGGACGTTGCACCCCTTTGCGGTTTTAACGATATTTATCAATACGTCTCGGTAATTTCGGAGGACGGCAAGCGCGCGCGGCAAGCGGTGGAATTTATCGATTATCTCACGTGCGAAAGCGTGCAAGCAAGGCTTAAAAAAATCGGAATGCGCTCGTGCTTTTTTTGGGCGGATGGCGATTTGCCGATATCCGTTTTTAACGGTGTAAAAATGCGCTTGGCAACGCCGCCGCTTATAACCGCGGACGAGCTGAAAAAACTCGTTGCCCTTTCGAAAGAGCCGAAAAAGAACGCCGACGAAATTACAGCCAAACTGATTGCGCCGCCCGCTTGAACGGTTTGGCGTAACGAGTTTAAGCGAATAGCGAAAAGGCGACTTGCGGCAAGGCGGTAATCTCGGCAAAACGGAAAACGGCGGTAAAACGACGTTTAATGGGCTAAAAACGGTAAAAGCCGTCAAAACGATTGAAAAAAAACCATAAAAGTTGTAAAATAGGAGTGAATAATGCAGTTAGACGAATATATCGATCGGCTAAAGGGCGGTTCAGTCGATTATCGGCTGAACGTCGACCTTTCCAAGTTTTGTTCTTACGGTACGGGCGGTCGCGGCGCGGTCGTCGTTTTCCCCGAGAATGCCGAGCAGTTTGCTTGCGCCGCTTGCGAGAATTTTCCGTACGAGGTTATCGGTTCGGGTACGAACGTGCTGTTTTCGGACGGCGGCTACGACGGCGCTATCGTTTGTACTACGCGTATGACCAAGATTGAATGCAGCGGACTGTCGATTATTGCCGAGTGCGGCGCGCGCCTGTCGGACGTGCGCGAAACTGCGGCTATGAATTCGCTTGGCGGTTTGGAGTTTTCCGAAGGGATCCCCGCGACTGTAGGCGGCGCGGTTTGCATGAACGCGGGATGTTTTTCCAAGTGCGTGGGCGATTACGTGTCGTACGTCGTAACTAATCGCGGCGTTTTAAGCGGCGCCGAATGCGGCTTCGGCTATAGGACGAGCGTGTTTTTAAGAAATAACGCCGCGCGGGAAATAAACCGAGCGCGGGAAATATGCGGCGGCGCTACCGAAAACGACGGCGGTGCTACCGAAAACGACGGAAAGGGCGAAGTTGCGGATTGCAACGGAAAGGGCGAAGTTGCGGATTGCAACGGAAAGGGCGGAACTACCGAGATATTTGCTCAACGAGAGCAAGTAAGGCGAGAGATTTTGTCCGTGTGCTTTTTGTTAAAACCCGGCGAGCCGGACGTTATCGAGGCAAAGCGCGAGCGGTTTAAAAAACTTAGAAAGCGCGCTCAGCCGCACGGTAAAAGTTGCGGATCGGTATTTTTAAACGACGGATATTTCGCGGGTAAGCTGATAGATACGGCGGGGCTTAAGGGCGCGGCGGTCGGCGGCGCGAGAGTGTCCGACAAGCACGCAAACTTTATTCTTGCCGAGCATGGCGCAACCTCGTCGGATATTTATTCGCTAATTGCTTACGTTAAAAAACGCGTTTTCGAAACTCAGGGCGTTGCCCTCAAAGAAGAACTTCGTTATATAGGAAAATTCGATGATCGACTATGATTTTCACACTCACACGGTATACAGTCACGGCAAGGGCGGTATTTTAGACAACGCCGAGGCGGCTAAGGCTAAAGGGCTTAAGGCGATCGGTATAACCGATCATGGCTTTAATCATCCGGCGTACGGTTTGCGAAGAAAAAAACTCGCGCGTATGCGTTGCGATTGCGACAACGCCGAGAAAACTACCGGCGTTAAGGTCTTGCTCGGAGTCGAGGCGAATATTATCGGAACGGACGGCGCAACCGACGTAAAGCCTTCGGACTATCCCGAACTGGATTTATTTTTGGCGGGCGTGCACCGCTTTGTCGTTCTCGATAATTTTTGCGATTATTTCGGATATTTCGGCGGTAACTTTTTCACGTCCGTGTTTAACGGGAAGCCGTCGTCGTCGCTCGTAAAACGCACGACCAAGGCGTATTTAAACGCTATTAAAAATAATCCGTTGGACGTCTTAACGCATTTGAACTACTGCTGTTTTGCCGATTCGCTCGAGGTTGCCAAGTGTCTTGCCGATTACGGAACTTATCTCGAAATAAACACTAAAAAGGTGCATTTGACCGACGAGGAATGGCAAAATATCGTGGATAAAACGTCCGTGCGGTTTGTCGTCGATTCGGACGCGCATTCGCCCGACCGAGTGGGCGATACCGCGCTTTTCGAGGATCTTTTAAAAAGAGTTAACGTTCCGCTATCGCGTATAGATAATTTGCACGGAGCAACGCCCGATTTGCGCTTTGCCCGATATAAAAAGGAAAAATTATGAATTTTACCGAACGCACGAAAAAGGAGCTTTGCGGCAAACGCCGAAAAAAATGCTGCGAAAGGGCGGCGTTGTACGCTTTTGCGCGCACGGCGGGGAGCATCGTTACGAGCGGCGCGCTTGTTGGACTCAGTTTCGACGGGCAGAGCGACTGCCTCGAATATTTCGCCGCGGTAACCGAAAGGCTTTACCATGCCCATCCGGTTTTTTCGTTAAGCTCTAAGGGAACAATTGCGAATTTTACTTTGCTCGACGAGGTGAGTAAGGACGTTTTGGTCGATCTCGGCATTCTCACCGAGGGGGCGGACGGCTTGAATATTTCGCTCGAGCCCGATCCCGAGCTTGCCAAGGACGATTGCTGTAAGCGGGCGTACCTTGCCGGCGCGTTTTCGGGTGGCGGAAGCGTTACCGTTCCGTCCGATCGCAAAACGACGGGCTACCATTTGGAGTTTTCATTTTCGTCGTATAGCGCCGCGGAGTTTGCCGCCGATATTTTGGCTACTATCGACTTTTTGCCCAAAGTAATTAAACGTAAGGATAATTGGGTAGTTTATTTTAAGCAGAGCGAGGAAATTAAAAACGTTCTCGCGTATATGGGCGCAAGTAAGAGCGTGCTCGATTTGAGCGAAGTTATGATCGAGCGCGAGATGAGCAATAAGGCGAACAGAGAAACGAATTGTTTTATTTATAACACCGACAAAACGGTTATTGCCAGCATACGGCAGTGCTCGGCGATTAAAGTTATTGCCTCCTCCGTCGGTTTGGAAGCTTTGCCCGAAGAACTCGAGGCGACCGCGCGCGCTCGCGCTGAAAATTCCACTGCAAGCCTTAACGAACTTGCCGAAATGCTCGGCATAACCAAAAGTTGTTTAAACCACCGCTTAAGAAGGCTGGTCGCTATTGCCGAAACTTTAAAATAAGCCGACTGAATTTTTAATAAACTTTGCCGAAAAAGGGTTAAATAACTTTGTCGGAAAAATTCAAATTGCCTTGCAAAAAAGCAAAAAAACACCAAAGAAAAACCGCCCGAAGTGCGAGATAATCGACTTATAGGCGGCTTTTTGTTTATATTTTTTGTTATTTGTTTTTTTTGGGGGCGATGGACCGTTTGTATTCCATAGGAGAAATTCCGAAATGCTTTTTAAAAGCTTTAGAAAAAGCGTATATTTGCGAGTAGTTTAAAGCCTCTGCTACCATAGAGCACGAATAGCCTTGCTCGAGCATCGTTTTAGCCGTGTCCATCCGACGGCTTAGGTAATATTCGACGAGTGTTTGTCCGCTCGTTTTGTTGAATAGTTTTGATATGTAGTAATAATTATAATTAAAAACTTCGCTTAGTTTTGATAGCGATTGCATTTCGGTTATGTGCGTGTTTATATACGACATTATCTGATAGCAAAATTCGTCGTTCTTGCTGATTTTTTTGCGAGTGGAAAGTTTTTCGCCGTACGCCCTTACGATAAGAACGATAATTTGCGTGAGTAGCGCATAGCAAAATTCGTCGTGAAATATTTGCGTCGGTACAGAGAGTTCATTTATCAAGAGTTCGATTTGTTCGACTACGGTATCGTTTTTTACTAACCGCGAGCGCGTTTTGAAGGATTGTTGAATTCTTAAAAGCTCGCTTTCTATCGCTTCGTTTTTCGTATCGAAAGCCAAAAACAAAAACTTAAGCGGACTGTTTTGGTCGGGCAAAATCGAATGCGTTTCGTACGGACAGGTCAAATGAATATCACCTTTGCCAACTTTTTCCGAATTGCCGTCTGCCAAAAGGGTGCCTTCGCCGTCGATGGCGACCGTCAATTCCCAAAGCTTGTTGTGTGTGTGCGGATTGATTTTGTCGTTCGGTTCGCAGTGCATAACGCCCGCTTGAATAAGCACGACGTCGTTAAAACTCAGTCGTTCCTGACCGAAATAATGATTATAATGGTATCTTGGCATACCTTAATTATACTATATACGCGCATTTTGTCAAGTTTCGGTTAACGTTTGGTATTATTTTATAGGAGTATTTTTTATGGAAGACTTAATATTCGATCTGCATAACGATTTGTTAACCGAAACGACCTTAACGGAGAGCGAAAAGGAAGTAAAAAACAATCAAAAATCGGGCTATAGGTCGATTTACGCTATATACAAGGGGAATAATTCGTTAAAAAAGGCGGTTGATATTTGCGAAAAAGCAACTAATTTCGGCGTAACCGATTTTGCTTTCGAGGACGGTTGCTACGAAGACGAGGATGAGTTTATACGTCTTGCAACGAGTGTGAAAGCGCGTTACGCCTCGCTTTGTTGGAACGGCGAAAACGCTTACGGCGGCGGTTGTAAAACGGACGTCGGCATTAAAAAGGCCGGCTATAAGTTCATTAACCGCCTAAACGAGAATAAAATTCCCCTCGATTTGGCGCATGCAAGTCGTAAAACTTTTTTTGACGGAATAGAAAAAGCCGATAAAGTTCTTTGCTCGCATGCCGCTTTCGATTTCGTAAACTTACACGTACGCAATTTATCGCGTGAGCAAATAAAGATTATAATTGAGCGCGGCGGAATAATAGGGCTTACCTTCGTCGGTTATTTTCTTTTGCCAAAAGGGGAGTTTTCGCACGCTGCCGCAGTCGACGCTTTTTATAAAAACGTCGATCTTTATTTGCAGAAGTTCGGCGATAAGGGACTGTGCATAGGTTCGGACTTTTACGGTAGCGATTTTCTCGCTTTCGCGGGCTATAGGTCGTTTATCGAGGGTTTCACCGCGCGTTTAACGGCTGACGGAGCGCCGAAAAAGTCTATAAAAAATATACTTTACGGCAACGCAAAGGCTTTTTTCGATTAGATTTGTAGTGTGATTTTAAAAATCACTACTTAACCGTTTGTTTTTTGCAAATAAAACGACCTATAAGCCGAGTTTTTGGGTTTTAACCTTGCTTTAAGGAGCGGTTTTTATAACGAAAAAGTAAAAACTGTGTTAAAGAAATGTGTTTATTTGCTTATTACGCTATAAAAATTGCCCTTTTTTCGTTTTTAGATTGACAAACGCCGTCGGTTTTTTTATACTTAAATCGACGAAAGTCGAAATAAAAAGCACGGAGCGGCGCTTTTTGATTAACGTGCTTGCAGTCGTGCGGAGTCGGGAGTATGGATTATAATCTTATTTTTGACAGTTGGTTAACGAATCCTTTGCTTTGTGCAGAGGGACTTACTGAGCTTAATTCGGTTAGGGATGACGAGGCTGAAAAGGAATACCGTTTCGGAAAAGAGCTCGAGTTCGGCACCGCCGGTATGCGCGGAATATTGGGCTACGGCACGAATATGATGAATATTTACACCGTGCGCCGCGCGACGAAAGGGCTTGCCGATTATCTCCACACGCTCGGGAATAAAGCGCTTTCTCACGGAGTCGTCATATCGTATGACACGCGCAATTATTCAAAAACGTTTGCCGTCAACGCGGCGGGCGTGCTGATTGCCGCAGGCGTTCAAGTTCATCTTTTTGCCGAACCGCGCCCGGTGCCGATGCTAAGTTTTGCGGTGCGCAAGCTTAAAGCGGCGGCGGGAATTATGATTACCGCAAGCCATAATCCCAAGGAATACAACGGCTATAAGGTTTACGGACCGGACGGCGCGCAGTTATCGCCCGAGGCTACCGCAACCGTAGTCGAGCGGATTGCCGCAGTCGACGATTGGTTCTCGGTCAAAACCACCGAGATCAAAAAAGGCACTACCATCGCGCTTCTATCTTACGTTTCGCGTGCGTTAGAGCGTAGTTTTTATCGCAACGTTTTAAAACAAAGGCTTTCGCCGAAAGAGGTTAAGCGCGTTGCTAAAGATATTAAAATCGTTTACACGCCGCTTCACGGAACGGGCTATGTTCCCGTAACGCGCGTTCTTGCAAAAATGGGTATAAAGCCCGAAATCGTAGAGGCGCAAACCGCATACGACGGCAATTTTCCGACTGTAAACGTACCCAATCCCGAAGATAAAAGTTCGCTTGCAATGGCTATCGCGCTTGCCGAGCGCGTCAAGGCGGACGTCGTATTCGGCACCGATCCCGACTGCGATAGGTTAGGCGTTGCCGTACGTAACGGCGAGGGCGAATTCGTGGGGCTTAGCGGCAACCAAGTAGGGCTGCTGCTACTCGACTACGTTTTACAACGCCTTGCTCAAACCAAAAAGCTCGAGCCTAATTCGACCGCTATTAAGAGTTTCGTGTCGACCAACCTTGCCAAGGCTATATGCGACTCGTACGGAGTAAAACTTTGCGAAACGCCCGTCGGTTTTAAGTTTATCGGTGAAAAAATCAAACAATTCGAAAAGGACGGCTCGGGTAAATTCGAGTTCGGGTTCGAGGAATCTTGCGGCTATTTGCGCGGAACGTACGCGCGCGACAAGGACGCCGTCGTCGCGAGCATGCTTTTTGCCGAACTGTGCTGTTGGTGTGCCGCTCGCGGAAAGACCGTCTACGGTATGCTTTGCGATATTTATGCTCGCTTCGGTTACGTTTACGACGTTGCAGTCAGCAAAAAATATAGCGGCGTGAACGCTATGAGCGAAATGAACGCCGTGGTCGAAAAAATGCGTTCGCGCAAGATCGAAAAGATCGATATATATAACGTTAAAGCCGTGCGCGACTATATGACAGGCGAGCGCACTCTCGTCAGCGGCGAGGTCGAGCCTCTTGAATATTCTTCGCTTAATTGCTTGTATTACGAGCTCGAAAACGGCAGTTTCATTTGCATAAGACCGAGCGGCACGGAGCCTAAGCTTAAAATATATTATTCGATAAGCGCCCCCGACGAAGAGCTTTGCAAAAAGACGTACGCCGGCTTAGCCGAGGCGTTTGAAAAAGAGTGCCTCAATTAAACGATAACGATTTTATGGCGTAGCAACGTTTGTTTTGCTGCGCCATTATTTACGCTAAGATTATTAACCGACATTTTCGGAAAAAGCAAATAGGTGCAACGTGATTTGGCGCGGTTTGCCGCTTGGTTGGCGTTAAAGAACCGTTTTAATGTTTAATGGTGATTTTTGTGAGGATATATGAGTAGATTTAATCGAATTTTTGCGGCGTTTATCGCCGTTGTTTGCACCTTTTTCGTCGGAGTTTGCTTTTCCGCATGCGGCGAAAAAGAAAAATATTCGGCGGATAAATACACCGACGTCGTTTACGGCGAACACGAACGGCAACGGCTGGATATTTCCTTGCCGAAAGAAAAAAGCGGCACCGTCGGATTAATTTTGTTTATTCACGGCGGCGGGTGGGGTGCCGGCGATAAAAGTGTTTATAGCGACAACTTGGATAAATGGAGCAAAGTGTACGGATATGCAACCGCGGCGATAAACTATCGCTATGCTTCCGGTGAGTATTTTGTGGACGATTTAATGGAAGATATCGCTTTAAGTCTTATTAAAATAAAAGAATTTGCCGCCGAAAAGGGGTATAATATAGAAAAAACAATGCTTACCGGGAGTTCTGCGGGCGGACATTTATCCCTTCTTTACGCTTATAAATATGCCGATTCTTCGGCTATAATGCCGGTCGCAGTCGCCGACTATAGCGGGCCGACCGATTTAACGGACGGCAACTATTATGCGAACGAGCAAACGACGCCGACTTATCTCGAACTTTTTTCGCTTTTGTGCGGCGACTCGTTCGACGAGGATAATTATTTAACGCCCGAAAAGAAAGAAAAAATGCTTGCGGCGTCGCCTATAAGCTACGTAAACGAAAAAACAGTACCTACGCTTATTTGTCACGGTAACGCGGACGACGTCGTTCCGTATTCCAACGCCGTAATTTTAAAAGCTAAGCTCGACGAATACGGCGTCGAAAACGATCTCGTTACCTATAACAAATCGGGGCATTCGCTCGGCGGAGATAAAAAAGCGCGTAAAAGGGCGCAAAAACTTTTTATCGCGTACGCCGAAAAATATTTGGGTTAACCTTTAAGAAGGGGTTTCGCTTAAAACATATCTGCGGCACGGTATAGTTTAAAAATCGCTTTTAAAGCGTTATATTTCGCTTTATATATAATTAAGGAAAGAAGAAACCGTCGAGTTTTTTTAATTTTGGTTTTAGTTTTATATTTGGCTAAAAAACTCCTTTTTTCGCGCGGAGTTTTTTTGCCGAAAAAAAATAAATAAAAATTTGAAAAACGTCGAAAAATTGCTTGACTTAAAAATGCCGTAATGGTATTATGGGTAGGCTGTCAAGTGAGACGGCATCATTCAGCGGTACTGCTGATAATTGAAGATTGACAACTGCATAGGAAGACTTAATCAAGTATAAATAATACGAGA
>CAZHGN010000031.1:0-16375 GCA_964532155.1 uncultured Acidiphilium sp. | reverse complement strand
TCTTCAACGACTTCCGCAGGTTCTTCGACTACTTCTTCAATAGTCTCTTCAACGACTTCTTCTTCGACTACGGGTTCGGTTTCGGTAACAACCTCTTCGGTTACTTCTTCGACCGTTTCGGTAGTCGTTTCTTCGGTCGTCGTTTCTTTTTCCATTGCGGCGATAAGCAGATCGACCTTGTCGTTTATTTCGGCGATTTTCTGTTCGAGGTTATTGAATCTTTCATCGTCGTTTACTTCGACGACGGCAACCGTTTCGGGAGCAGTCTCTTCGGCAACAACTTCGGGCACGATTTCGGGCTCGGCAACTTTTGCCGCAACCGGAACCGGTCTGCCGTTTTTATCGATCATTTCCTCTTCGACGACGGCAAAAAACCTCGATTTTTTGGTACCGAGCATTCCTTCACTTTCAAACCAGATTCTCATAGTCTACCTCTTCACGAATGCAATCTGTCAATCGGTGCGTTTGCGTAAACGCAACCCCCGCATTCACTATTCGCCCTCATTATATAATATATTTTTTTAATAATCAAGCGTTATGCGAAAAAAAATTAAGTTTTCGCCTCGTTTTCACAAAAAAATTTTAAAACTAAGCAATGATAATCGACATATAGCACAATTTTTCGAAAAACGCCGAGTGATTTGACGGCTGAAAACCGAACAAAAAACGCCGTTTTTTCGTGCAAAACGTCGGTTAAACAACGCGCCGCCCGACAAAAAACTCGTTTTTTGCGCGATAATCGACCTATAAGCCCACGAAACGGAAAAACGAGCTTGACGGTTTGAATAACGGCGTTTTTGCGCGAGAATTGCGTTAACGGCGCTATAGCCCCATAAAACCCTTTTTGCCTAAACGATCGGCAAGTTGACCGCGGTGCGACGATTTTTTAATATTATAAAGCCGCAATTTTTCGCCGAGCGCATATGCAAAACGCGCCGTCGTTTGCTGTTGCAAAACGCGGCGCGCGGTTTATTAACGTTATAGAATAAGCAAAGAAAATGAATTATTCTTCTTCGGTTCCGAAGGTATCCTTAATATATGTTTCCATAGTTTCCTTAACCGAGTCGGATATAAGGCTTATGCAAGTGGAAAGGTTGGCTTCGACCGCTTCTTTTTCGGAAGCCCTGATCGCTTCGATCTGCTCGTCAGCATCGTCGGCTTCGCCGATAGCAGCGTTAGCGTTCATATCGGAAACGTAAACAAGGCTGGAATAGGGACTTGCGGTATAAACCGAGAGGAAATAATCGCCGACTATTTCGGGCAAATACCAAGAAGTGGAGTTTGCAAGGAAGTTGACCTTTTCGAGCTTGCCTTCGGCATCGGCTTTCTTTTCGCCGGTAGCGTAATCGATAAGAGCGGCAACGTTTACTCTATAGTAATAGTTGTCGGAATCGACAACGTAGAGGTAATCGCCCTGCCAGAATTTTACGGTATAACCTACGAGGTCCTTATCGTAGAACAAGCGAATGCGGTGATCAACGATAACGTCGTCCGTAGCGGTATCCGCCGCGGTGTAGTTATAAGCAATGATTCCGTATGTGCTGTCGAGATAAAGAATGCAATTCGTGCTCGCATAGTACGAGGTGCTTGCAAAGACGGTTGCGGCGTTGGTAGAGCCGTTGTTAATAGCAATAAGCTTGCCCATATTTTCCGCAGTGTTTGCGGTAACTTCGGCTTTCTTAAGCGCCTTATACTGCGTTACGGTGGTAACGGAAGTATCGACGTAAGTTACCTTAACGTATAACGCGTCGGCGTTGTTTTCGATAATCGAATAAGTAACTCCGGTAAGGCCGGTGCCCTTGTCGTCGGTTTTATCGGTAGAAACGTTGCCCTTTCCGCTAAGAACGAGTTCGCTCTTGTCGGAACCTACGACGTAACGATAAAGATCGTTGTACTTTTCTTCTTGTTTAAGCTTTTCGTCGTATGCGGTTACGGTGTAATAAATATCGTTACCCTCGCCGAAATCGTACTCGGAAACCTTTTCGGAAGTAAAGACCTTATCGCCGTTAGACGCGTCGTAAACAACCAAAGCCGCTCTCGTAGCGGACTCGTCTTCGGATCTTTCGTCCTTAACGGTGGTCTTGATAACGAGGTAAACCTTGCCGCCGTTTTCGACGAAGCGATAAGGCGTGGAATTGTCGTCCACGGTCAAAAGAACGGTTCTTTCCTTGCCGTCGAGCGATGCTTTTACGAAACTGAGTCTGTCGTTTTCGACGTTACCCTCTTTATCCTTTTCGGTATACGGAGAAGCGAAATAAACATTGTTGTCGTTTTCGAACATATAAAAACCGCTCGTGAGGTCGCTTGCAACGAAAAGCGACGGAATAACCATTTCTGCGGAAACGGCGGCTTTCGTTCTGTCTGCGGCATTGGCAAGCTCGCTCTTTTTAATTCTTACGAGCGCGCCGGTGACGGGCTTACCGAAAGTATTGTCGTCGGTGTTAGCCGCAACGCCGTTTATAAAGTAAACGTAATCGCCCTTAGCGACGGCAAAACCGCCGTTGGATTCCACAGCGCCATCGAAGCCGCTAAGACCGTTCGTATAATGCGTTTCAGAAGAGTTGCATCCGGCGAATACGAGACCTAAGCTCATAACCGCGGCAAGCAACAGTACCATAATTTTCTTCATTTCCTCTACTCCTTTCGTAGTGAAATTTTTGATTCGAGCCGCATATCCTTAACGATATGCTCATACATTATATACTAATCCGAAGAAATAATCAAATATTTATCGCGAAAAATCCGAAAAAACATGACCTTTCGGCAACGAAAAAAAGATTTTTTCTTAATATTTCTTAAATAAAAGGCTTTTAATCGCCAAATGAAAAGCGGCTTGGCGAATATCCCCCGCTTTAAATTACCGTTAGCGCATGTTAACCGCCGTGATTTAAAGCTATTTTACCGAGCATAACGCAAATTAAAACGCGCCGTATCGCGGCTAAGTAGCCGTGATTTTCGATATAACGATTAACCGATTACGTAAAAGGAGCAAAATGGAAAAAACGAGCATTCTTGACTTTATAGCAAAGTTAACCGGCGGCGCCGATAACGCCGAAAGTTCCCTACCCGAAGAGCGCACCGCCGAAGAAAAACCCTCCGTGCAAAAGGACGACGGCAAGCCTACCTATACGCGAAGTTATAATCCGTTTGCCGACGCCGAGGGCGAACGCAGACAAATAAGCTCGCCTCGCGCGGCGAAACCGCCCAAAAGCAAAATCGATTTAAACGGCGGAAAAATTCCTTCGGTAAAAGCAAGGGAAAATCCGTCGGATATGGTGAAGCTTATTAACCGCCACAACGCAATAGCCGACCGCATTAAAAAAAACAAGGACGAAAACCGATGATTTTTCGCCGCATTGCCGTTTTACGGAATAAAAGTTTGCGCATTTTAAAAGCGGCTTATGCGCCGCCTTTTGCCCAATAACCGTGCTATAGGTCGTTTTTTTAAGAATTAATCGCTTCTATATCACCGCTCGGAAGAGTGCGTACGGCACGGTCGAACCGACCGCTCCAGCTAAAGCAAAGAACGGTTATTTGCCGTTTTTTCAAAAATTCGTCTATCCCCTGCGCCGTATCTTCTTTACCGGCGGCGTACCAAAGCGCAAGCGAAAAAGTATCCGAAAAATCACATCCGACGGTCGGGCGAGAACCGCCGAACAAGGCGTTATTCTCAAAGAAAAACTCAACCGCGCAAAGCTCGTCCGCCAAAAACTTTTGAACGTGCGCTATTAAGTCAGCCTCGTCGCCATAGGCAAAGCGAGCCGACTGAGTAGCAAATTCCATTGCCATGCATTCGTCGCCGAACGTTACCGCCAGATGGCTCCTGCCGTCTGCGTTTTTTATTGCTATAAATCTTACGCCGTTATATTCGTACGCGGCGGCGCCGTAAGGCTCAAGCGCCGAAAGAACGGCGGAAAGCGATTTTTCTTTATCCATTTTTTCTCCGAACTATATTTTTTTCCGAACTATAAACAAAATACGCCGTTAACGGGCATATAGCCGCGTATACGGCGCAAAACGCAAATGCAAATTAAACGGAACGCTTAAGGTCGAGAGTGGAAAGCAACTTGCGATCTCCGCAAACCTTACCCGCCCCGAGAATGGTAGCAAGTTCCGGTCGCTCGCAAACGTTGGCGCGCATACCCTCGTTATAACGGAAATACTGATCCAACCCCGCAAAGTTTGCACCGCCGCCGGCAAAATAAACGCCCGCGCGGCGAATATCGGCTGAAATCTCCGCCGGAAGTTTTGCCATGAGCATATCCGAAATGCGGAAAATCTTATCGAAAAAGAGCTTAATCGGCTGGTAAATATCACACGAACGGACGGCGCAAGCCCTCGGTCGTCCGCTGTCGATATCCCTGCCGTTTACGATCATTTCCGTTTGGTCGTTTTCGAGCAGTCCTCCGATTTGAATTTTCATTTTCTCGGCGGTAAGCATGCCTATTTTTAACCCGAAAAGGTCTTCTATATGAGCGCAAAGCATGCGATCTATTGCCTCTCCGCCGATGTTAACGCTTACGCCCGAAATCACGCCGCCGAGCGAAACCGCGGCTATTTTGGTACTGCCGCCGCCGACGTCGATAAGAAAGCAAGGCGTGCTTTCGGTGAGCGGTACACCTGCGCCGAGTGCGGTTAAAACGGGTGATTCTATAAAAAAGCAGTCGTAAACGCCGCAACCGTTAAGCACTTTTTCATACTTTTTGATTATAGCGTTTTCCGCACCGCAAGGCACGGAAAACAACACCGGCGGTCGCTTGCCGAGTTTTTTTAAGGTAACTTTATTCAAAAACCTTTCGAGCATATCGGTCGCCAAAGCCTCGTCGTTAACGTAGCCTTCGCGTATAGGCGAACCGACGATAGTGCCGTCGCCCGTTCTGCCGATGAGGTTTTTGGCGTCGTATCCGACCGCACGCACCGACTTTTTTTGTTTTCCTTCGACCACTATGTAGCTCGGCTCTTCGAGCACAACGCCCGTTCCGAGCTGGTACATCCTCGTATTGGAGGAACCGAGATCGATTGCCATTGATGGAAGTTTCATATACCGCAACTCCGCGGCGACGGTCAAGCCGATAATCATTGCCTTAGTCGCACGCACACGTTTTATTATACTTTTTTATAATAATATACTCGTTTTAAATAGGATTGTCAACCTATTTTTGCGTCGCGGAGGCGTAAAAGGCGGGAAAAGAGCGTAAAATTAAAAAGAGGCGAAGGTCTTTTCGTCTCTTAAAATAGCCGTTAATCGCCTTATAGCCCGATTTCGGCTTATTTCTTCCCTATTAAAAACCTTTTTACCTCTCCTTAAAATCGAGCGATAACAAAACGCTCCCTTGCGGCGCATTGCAAAGCGGACACTTTTCCCACGCCTCTGCGGACTCACTTTCGTAACCGCACGCGGAGCATTTCCATACGACCGGCTTATCCCTCTTATAGAGCGTGCCGTTTTTGAGCCGCTCGTGCAGTTCGGAAAAGAGTTTGAAGTGGCAAGCTTCCACCTTCATAACGTCGTCGTACAAATCGGATATTTCCTTAAAGCCCTCTTCCATGGCAATCGCCCTAAAAGACGGATAAACTTCCTTAAACTCTCGTTCTTCGTCCTCGGCGGCAAGCCTAAGATTTTGAACGAGATCCCACTTTTCTTTAAAAGGAAAACCGCCGCACACCTGAAGATCGTCTATGAGCTTTTCGTTAGACCGCTGAATAAAGGTATAGAACATGCGCGCGTGGTTAAACTCGTTATAAACGATTTTGTCGATAACCTCGGCAAGGCAGGAATACCCCTGCACTCTGGCGCCGTATTCGATAAATTTGTAGCGCACATGCGCCTGACACTCGCCGG
Source organism: uncultured Acidiphilium sp. (assembly GCA_964532155.1). Classification (GTDB taxonomy): domain Bacteria; phylum Bacillota; class Clostridia; order Christensenellales; family Borkfalkiaceae; genus HGM11416. The sequence goes on along the minus strand of CAZHGN010000031.1, from coordinate 10,533 downwards.
CAAACGCCCGAGCGAGATTAGTTAAAGTTTTACTTCCCGTAAGCTGCATAATAAAAAAACCTCCGCCACCGTTATTGACGGAAAGCGAAGTTTTTATACAGCAAGCTCGATTTTTTGCACGAATACGAAAAACGCGCGGTACGATAGCACGCCTTGCGAGCCGTCGCCCTATAGTTTTTGGCAACGCACCGATATCCATTATTTATATGAATAATATTTCTTATTATATAAATACGTAAAACGACTTTAAGCGTAACTAACGCAAACGCCGACTTCGTGCGAATTAGTTATCGAGCGCGCCGAGATGGTTTTTTATGGCGTCCAGCGTTTCATCGCTTATATCGTGTTCTATTTTGCAAGCGTCGTGGCGCGCGATCTCCTCGTTCACGCCCAGTCGCACCAAAAATTCGGTCAAAATGTTATGCCGCTCGTAAATTTTGCAAGCGACCTCGCGCCCGCTTTCGGTGAGCGCGATATAACCGTCCTTGTCGATCAGTATATAACCGCCCGAATGCAGTATAGACATGGCGCGGCTGACGCTCGGCTTGGAAAAACCCATATATTCGCTGACGTCTATCGACCTAACGAAGTTATTTTTTTTGGAGAGAACGAGTATTGTTTCCAAATACATTTCTCCCGATTCTTGAAGTTTCATATATCCCCCGAACAAAAATCCGTTTTTTATACGCATTATAACACCGACCGAAAAAAATCGCAACTCTTATAGCCTTATTTTTCCGCTCAAACGCATATTTTTTTTAAAATTAGCATAAAGTAACCCTTTGAAAAGGCGAATTGAAAACGCGCCGCGAAAAATTTTTTAAAAAAATCGCTCATCCCCCTTAAAAATCGTTGACTTTACCCCTTTTTAAGAATATACTGTTAAGCAGTTAGCGGGTGCTAACCAAATATACAACGGCAGACAGTCAAGGAAAAACAAGGAGTAAAAATGATCCCTCTAATTTTAGCAGAAAGCGGAACCGATTGCATTATTAAAAAGGTCGGCGGCAATCCCGAGGTAAAAAAGCACCTCGAGGACATGGGATTCGTGGTAGGCAGCACGGTCGGCGTAGTTTCTCAAATGGGCGGCAACGTAATAGTTAACGTAAAGAACGTCAGAGTAGCGATAAGTCGCGAAATGGCGATGAAAATAATGATTTAAAAAAAGGAGCATAGAAAATGAAAACCTTAAAAGAGGTAGCTATCGGCGAAAGCGTAAAAATCGTCAAACTGTACGGCGAAGGTGCGGTTAAACGCAGAATTATGGACATGGGGCTCACCAAAGGCACGACGGTAACCGTACGCAAGGTTGCACCGCTCGGCGATCCCGTAGAAATCACGGTAAGAGGCTACGAGCTTTCTCTTCGCAAGGCAGACGCGGAACTTATCGAAGTAGAGTAAATCGGTAAAAGTTTGGCGCGGAGCCGTCGCTTTGTACTAATTAAGGCGAAATAACCGCGATATATAAGCAATATATTTTTATAAGCAATATATTTTCGCGATATATAAGCAATATATTTTTCAATATATAAGCGATATATTTTCTTGAAAGAAAACAGGAGATACGAAAAAAAATGGCTATAAGCAAAGAAATCACGATTGCCCTTGCCGGAAATCCGAACTGCGGAAAAACGACGCTGTTTAACGAGCTGACGGGTTCTAACCAATTCGTCGGCAACTGGCCGGGCGTTACCGTAGAGAAAAAGGAAGGCAAGCTTAAAAAGCATGAGGGCGTTACCGTAACCGATCTACCGGGAATTTATTCCCTTTCCCCCTACACTCTCGAAGAGGTCGTCGCAAGAAGGTATTTGATCGGCGAAAACGAAGAGAAAAAACGCCCCGACGTAATTCTTAACGTCATCGACGCGACCAACCTCGAGAGGAACCTTTATCTGACGACTCAGCTCGTCGAACTCGGAATCCCCGTAGTCGTCGCATTGAACATGATGGACGTCGTAAGCAAAAACGGCGACATCATAAAGACCGACGAACTCGCTCGCCGTCTCGGCTGCAAGGTCGTGGAGATATCCGCTCTTAAAAAGACGGGCGTTATGGATGCCGCCGAGGAAGCCATCAAAACGGCGCTCAACGGCAACACCGTTCCTCAGCACACATTTTCAGGCGTAGTCGAACACGCCTTGGCGCATATCGAAGAAGCAGTCGTTCACGGTCTGCCCGACGAACAACAACGTTGGTACGCGATAAAAATCTTCGAGCGCGACGAAAAAATAATCAAAGAACTCAATATTTCCGACGAAGTGATGTCCCACCTCGAAAAGGATATCCAAGCCGCCGAAAAAGAACTCGACGACGATTCGGAAAGCATCATCACCAACGAACGCTACGTATACATAGCAGAAGTATTAAAGTGCTGTTATAAAAAGAAAAAAGCCGGCGAACTCAGCGTGTCGGACAAGATCGACAAGGTCGTAACCAACCGTTGGGCGGCACTACCCATCTTTGCGGTAATTATGTTTATCGTCTACTTCGTTTCGGTAACCACCGTAGGCGGTTGGGTAACCGATTGGACCAACGACGGGCTGTTCGGCGACGGCTGGCACTTGTTCGGAATGGAATCCACCGACGGCGTAAGCTATACCGACGAAAGCGACGCCTTTGCCGAAGCGAGCACGATAGTAAACGGCTACGTAGATTACGCCGAAGCCAAGGGTTACGACGTTCAAGCGCTCAGAGGCGCTCTCGACGTTGAAGCGGAAGGCTTTTCGGCAGAAAACGCAAAGACTAAACTCGAAGAATTCTATGCGGCAATTAAGGACAATCCCGATTACGCCAACGCGACTTACGAGATCGAAGACGAAGAAACTTTAGTCGTCGAAGAAACGCAATCGAGCATAGCCGATCTCGCCGCGGGAATAGAAACACTCGTCGGATTAGATTTTGCCGAGCCCGATCCCGCCGACTACGGCGTTTGGGTACCCGGTATCCCCGTCCTCGCAACGAGCGGACTCGAAGCGATTAACTGTCCCGAATGGCTTATCGGTCTTATCGTAGACGGTATCATCGGCGGCGTAGGCGCCGTACTCGGTTTCGTTCCGCAGATATTCGTACTGTTCATCTTCCTTGCATTCCTCGAAGCGTGCGGCTATATGGCGCGTATTGCTTTCGTACTTGACAGAATTTTCAGAAAATTCGGTCTTTCGGGCAAGTCGTTCATTCCTATGCTTATCGGCACGGGCTGCGGCATTCCCGGAATTATGGCGTCGAGAACGATCGAAAACGAACGCGACCGACGTATGACCATTATGACCACAACCTTTATGCCTTGCGGCGCAAAAGTACCCTTTATTGCAATGATAGCCGGCGTAGTATTCGGCGGCGCTTGGTGGGTTGCTCCCTCCGCATACTTCATCGGTATGGCGGCGATAATCGTTTCGGGCATAATACTTAAAAAGACTAAAATGTTCGCAGGCGATCCCGCGCCTTTCGTAATGGAGCTCCCCGCTTACCACCTGCCCTCGGTCGGCAACGTACTTCGCAGCATGTGGGAAAGAGGCTGGTCGTTCATCAAAAAAGCGGGAACGATTATACTTCTTTCGACGGTAGTAATTTGGTTCCTAAGCAACTTCGGCATAGCAGACGGCGCATTCAGACTTCTTGGCGAAACCGAAATGGATAAGAGCTGCCTCGCATTCGTAGGTAACTGCTTCGCTTGGATCTTCTATCCGCTCGGATTCGGCAACTGGCAGGCAACCGTCGCGTCTATAACCGGTATCGTCGCAAAAGAAAATATCGTCGGAACGATGTCCATTCTTTACGGCTCCGGCTCGGCTATCGGCACCGCGTTCACCGAAGTAACCGCTTACTCTTTCCTCGTATTCAACCTGCTTTGCGCCCCCTGCTTTGCCGCAATCGGCGCAATCCGCCGCGAAATGAACAACGCGAAATGGACTTGGTTTGCAATCGGTTGGCAGTGCGGCTTCGCTTACGTAATGGCTTTCCTCGTAAACGTCTTCGGCGGTCTGTTCACGGGAGTGCTTTTCGGCAACGTCTTCGTGGGAATACTCGAACTCGCAATCGCACTCGCCCTCCTCGCCGGTATGATTTACCTGCTCTTCAGACCTTATAAAGAATCGCCAGCTCTTGCTTAAACACACCTAACGGCTAAGTTATAGGTCGGTTACCGAATAATAGTAGCCGACCTAACTTGGTTGAAAAAACTTTCGGAGGACGAAATATGCTTGAATGGCTAAGTAACAATTGGGGCGGCTTGATCGTCGGGATCGTACTCGTTGCCATCCTAACCGCAATCACCGTAGGACTTATAAAAAACAAAAAGAAAGGCAAATCGTCTTGCGGTTGTAATTGCTCGGCTTGCGCGCTTTGCAATAAATGCCACGCTCAAACGGAAACGCCCCCGAAACGTTAAAAAAGCGCCTCGGAGCGCTAAAAAAGTTTACCCTAACGCATGATAAAAAGTCTTTGAATAAACCGATTAAACGTGCGTGTTGTTTTTCCTATCCGTACGGCGACCTTGGCGTCGCCGTATTTTTTTACGCCCTGTATATTTTAAAGTTTTTAGTGCAAATTACACAATATAGGGCGCCATAAATTGAGCAATTTGCCCATTGCTTTTTTATTTACAATATAGTATAATATTCGGGTAAAAAAAGTAATTCCTCGGAGGAACTTATGGCAAGTCTTGACCTTAAGCACATTTATAAGGTATATTCGTCCGGCGTAACCGCCGTTACCGATTTCTCGCTGGCAATCGACGATAAAGAGTTTATCGTTTTCGTCGGTCCGTCCGGTTGCGGAAAATCCACCACCCTTCGTATGATCGCAGGTCTCGAAGAGATCACCGACGGCGAACTTTATATCGACGGCAAACTCGTTAACGACGTTCAGCCGAAAGACAGAGATATCGCGATGGTTTTCCAAAACTACGCGCTCTATCCGCACATGACCGTTTACGACAATATGGCGTTCGGTCTTAAGCTTCGCAAAATGCCCAAGGACGAAATCGACGCACGCGTTAAAGAAGCGGCAAGAATTCTCGGCCTCGAAGTCTATCTCCAAAGAAAGCCGAAAGCGCTTTCCGGCGGTCAAAGACAAAGGGTTGCGCTCGGAAGAGCTATCGTTCGTGAACCGAAGGTATTCCTTCTCGACGAACCGCTGTCCAACCTCGACGCTAAGCTCCGCGCACAGATGAGGACGGAGATAACCAAACTCCACCACCGTCTTGCAACTACCTTTATTTACGTTACGCACGACCAAGTCGAGGCTATGACCATGGGTACCCGTATCGTAGTTATGAAGGACGGCTTCATTCAGCAGGTTGACGCCCCCCAAAAACTTTACGATTTCCCCGCAAACAAATTCGTTGCAGGCTTTATCGGGACTCCGCAAATGAACTTCTTCGACGCCGTTCTTACCGGCACTAAGGAAAGAGTTTGCGTTGAATTCGAGGGTAACACCGTCGTTCTTCCCAGGGCTAAATCCGAAAAGATCGAAAATCTCGACGAATATCTCAATACCGGCAAGCCCGTTATATTCGGCGTTCGCCCCGAAGATATGCACGACGAAGCAAACTTCATCGCTACCTCTAAAGATTCAGTAGTCAACGTAGTCGTCGACGTAGTCGAAAAACTCGGCGCCGAAACTCAACTCTACTGCGTATTCGATAAAGGCGATATCGACACCGAAGAAGACGGCAAGATCAAGAGCCTCGTCGAAAACGAAACTCAAATGATCGCTCGCGTCGATTCGAGAACGGCTACCGAAAGAGGTCAAAAGATCGAACTCGCTATCGACATTATGCACTGCCACCTCTTCGATAAGGACACCGAACTCACCATTCTCTCCGGCGAAGGTACCAAGGCTTACGTTCCCGAAAAAGAGCTTGAAAGAATCGCCGCAGGCGAAGTTATCCCCGGCGCTCCCGTCGTAAAAGAAAAGAAACCTCTTTTCGGTTGGTTACTCAAAAAGAAAGCCGACAAGACGGAAGAAACCGAAGAAACCGAAGAATCCGAAGAAACGGCTGACGACGTTCAAGGAGCCGACGAACAATAATCAATCACATTAAACTAAATTGTTTTACGACCGCCCTTTTCACAAGGCGGTCGTTTTTTTGCTATTAAGTTATCGTGTATTTTAACACCCGAAGCGTGCTCCATATTTTTCTGTACCGCAACACGGAGCGTGCGCCGATAGGCGTTAAAGCCCGCGCGGCAACAGCATAGGTATCGCGCGGCAATATCCTTAGCCCTTAACGAAAAATAGCAAAAACCTCCCTATAAGTCGATTATCGGCACTTTGATTTATTAAATTGCGATAAATTTAGATGCTTTTATTTTACAAGGTTGTACATGCTAAGTTAATATTTTGATTATAAGTTGCAATACATCCCTTTATTTATTGGGCAATGCGGAAAAACACGGATATCGCGTCATAGAGTAAATCGAGTAGGAATCTGCCCGTTAACCGAGGGTAGCAGACATCTCACACCGCCGTGCGTACAGTTCTCTACGCGGCGGTTAAATCATAAATAATGCCGTTATTAGTTTTTTCGTTAAAAATCACACTCAACCGGCAACTCCCACTTCCCTATTTACGATTCGGATTGCAAAACACGCTCGTATTCGCAAGACAGAATATCGACGTGCAAGTCCTCGTCGAGGGCAATTCGATATAAAAGTTCCTTAAGCCCGCAATCATGCGTAAGTTCGGCTACGCGTCGATATTCGGCGGCGGCGTTTTTTTCGGCGTAAACGTCGTTTTGCAAAAAAGCGAGAACGTCTCTTTCGGTATCGGCGTATCTGCCCGAAAAAAAATTATGTCTGCCGGCAAAAACGGGATCGCCGCCTAACCGCACGATCGCACCCGCCAAAAGATCGAGGTGATGCATTTCGACAGCCGCTATCCCTCTTAGCGCCCGCACGAGACGTTCGTCCAAAGCAATCGCGCTTTGATAAACGTAGCCGCAAACGGCGGTCATTTCCGAAAATCTGCCTGCATACAAGTCGTATAACCTAACGCAATCGCGCTCGTCGGAACCGCCGCAAACGCTCGGATACGGCAGCGGCAAAGAAAATTCCACGTTCATTTAACCTTTTTCCCTTTCATTATACGCAACGAACGCTTTTTAGGGCACTATTTCCCCTCAAAGCAAAATTCGTTTGCAAAGCGCATACGCAAAAAAACGTACGCCGTCATACATATAACATACACGAGTGCAAGCCTTTTGCGAACGCGCGCATTATACGCATAAACAAGCATATCGATTTATCTTGCAGTCTTATTATTTACCGAAAATTAACTAAATAAATGCTATAATTAATTTTATAAACATAATGATGGGAGCGTGGGCAAAATGCGCGGTTTTAGCCAAACGCCGCCCACGGAGTAAATTCATGCTTCAGTTAAAAGACGTTGTAAAAAACTATATCGCAGGAGATCAAACGGTAGAAGCGCTTAAGGGTATCAACCTCAGCTTCAGAAAAAGCGAATTTGTCGCCGTACTCGGTCCGTCCGGTTGCGGAAAAACCACGCTTTTGAATATTGTCGGCGGGCTCGACCGTTACACCTCGGGCGATATCGTGATAAACGGCGTTTCGACCAAGCTTTACGACGACGGCGATTGGGATAGCTACCGCAACCACTCTATCGGCTTTATTTTTCAAAGCTACAACCTTATCCCCCACCAAACCATACTCGAAAACGTAGAACTTGCCCTCACGCTTTCGGGCGTTTCGACGAAAGAACGCAAGAGGCGTGCCGCGGACGCGTTAAAAAGAGTTGGGCTCGAAGACAAATTAAACAAACTGCCCACGCAATTATCGGGCGGACAAATGCAAAGGGTTGCGATTGCAAGGGCTATCGTCAACGATCCCGACATCATTCTTGCCGACGAACCGACGGGCGCGCTCGACACCGAGACGAGCGTTCAGGTCATGGATATTTTAAAAGAACTGTCGCAAGACCGACTGATTATTATGGTTACGCACAACCCCGACCTTGCCGACCGGTACGCCGACCGCATCATTCGGCTAAAAGACGGTCGCATCCGCGAGGACACCAATCCGTTCGAATATACCGAGCAAGAAAAAAACGCCGAGCGCGAACTTAGAGACTCCGCTAAAAAAGAGAAAAAGCCGTCTATGAGTCTGAAAACGGCACTTTCGCTCTCGTTCAAAAACCTATCGACCAAGAAAGCGCGAACCACGCTAACCTCTTTTGCCGGCTCGATAGGCATAATCGGAATAGCGCTTATTCTCTCCCTTTCTGCCGGTTTCAATAGTTATATAGCAGACGTGCAGCGTAACACTCTTTCCAACTACCCGATAAAGATTTCGAGAAACGAATTTTCGATGACCGGTTTCGTAACCTCGTTTATGGGCTCCAATAAAACGCCCGAGGGCGAAAAATATCCGAGCGACGGCAAGATCCATTCGGGCAAGCTGTTCGGCGGAATGCTCGACTCCGTTTCGTCGAGCGTGAACTCCAACAACCTCGACGATTTCAAGGCTTACCTCGATAAAAACCCCGAACTTATTGATCCCGAAAAGATTTCTGCGGTCAATTACACCTACGACTTTCCTATTAATCTTTACCAAAAAGAGAACGTGAACGGCTCGACCGACAGTTATAAGCAAGTAAATTGGATAGGTCCGATAGAACGATATATACAAAACGGCAGTTTAAGAAGCATATTCGAACCGTTTTATGAGCAATTCAAGCAAATGATGGAGTCGAGCGGCACTTGGGGCGAACTTACCGGCAGTATGGATCTCGTCCGTTCTCAGTACGACGTGCTCGCAGGAACTCTTCACGAAGACGTACTCGAGGACGGAAGTTACCCCCTCACCGTCGTCGTTGACGAATATAACAACATTCCCGACTACGCGCTGTTCATGATGGGCGTTATGACCGACGAAGAAGTGCGGTATATGTTCACCGAAATGGCGTATACGATGCAGTATAAGCTGACCGGTAAGACCGATTATCAAGACGAGCTCGACGGAATCATGAAGGAGCTTTTTAAAGACACCTTGCCAAACGGCATTAAGCGCACCTTCGATATTAACGACCTTATCGACGGCAGACAGTTTAACCTATTGCTAAACGGCGACTTTTACGTACCAAACGGACAAACGGACGTTGATATCGAATATACGGACGAAAACGGTCAAACCGTAAGCAGGACCAAAACGTATAACCGCTATAAAGTGTTAGAGGAGGAAGAAATAGACGACGATTTTTATAAGTCCAAATTCGAGCCTACCGACGGTTATAAACCCATAAAACTCAAAGTTACGTCCGTTATCAGACGGAAAAAGAACGTAAACGAAGGCGCTTTATCAAGGTATATTTACTACACACCGCAACTTACGGCACGCCTTATAGAACGGCTTATCGAACTGCCTGCAACGCGTGACCAAATGGCCTATGCAAACGATCCCGAAATTACGACTACGATCGACACAAGCTCGGGCGCGTCCTACGGTTTTAACGTGCTTTATAAAGAAGACGAAGATAAGATCGTCGAAACGTCGACTATCGAAAAGGACATTTTTAGCGACCTCGGCATCGTCGATAAAAACAAACCGTCGTCGATTTCTTTCATTCCGACGAGCTTTGAAAACAAGGACTACGTAATAGGCATTATCGACGGCTATAATACGAGTCTTGAAAACGCGAGCAAGAAAATTCAATACACCGACTATATCGGTATGATGGTAAGTTCGATTACGACGATCGTCAACGCGATTTCGTACGTGCTAATAGCATTCGTATCCATTTCGCTCATAGTTTCGTCAATTATGATAGGCGTAATTACTTACATCTCCGTCCTCGAACGCACCAAGGAAATAGGTATTTTGCGCTCACTCGGCGCGTCCAAGCGCGATGTCGGCAGAGTATTCAACGCCGAAACGATGATCATCGGCTTTATTTCCGGAGCAATCGGCATAGCAATAACTCTAATACTAAATATTCCGATAAGCATAATTATCAACAGCCTTGCCGGTATTCCGAACGTTGCTTCCCTACCCGCTCTCGGCGGCGTTTTGCTCGTCGTTATAAGCGTGCTCCTAACGCTGATTGCGGGAATTATCCCCAGCCGCTTCGCATCCAAGCGCGATCCGGTAGAAGCGCTCAGAACAGACTAACCGCGATTTACAAACTCACCGCAAATATTCGACCTCGGCTTATAGCCAGAGGTCGTTTTTTGTATAAGAAAACCGTCGGCGCAAAACCAAACCTCGGCGCCCTCCGCGACGGCTTTTTGTTTGCACCCATACCCCTCCGTCGGCGCAAGCCGACCGAAGGAGAATGCGGCGTTGAATAAACTGACAAAAAACCGCGCTATAAGTCGATTAACAATATTTTCAACGTCACTCAAAGTGCGCGCCGCTATGTGTACGGTGCGCGCGGCAATTCCAAAATACCGGCAAACGCAAAAAACTTAAGACGCATTTATTTCCATAAAAACTTATAAAACAACAATGCTCCGCCACTTACCAGTAAATATCCACCACTAAAGTGGTGGCTTTAGCTTAACCCCTAAAGGGGATG
>CAZHGN010000030.1:14867-16611 GCA_964532155.1 uncultured Acidiphilium sp. | reverse complement strand
AAGATTTTGCCGAAAGGCAAAAGATTTACTTCTATAGATTATAACACACCTTTTTCGGCGTTGCAACTTAAAAGCGCGCCATTTTAAAAACCGTCGTTTTTACGTCGTTTTTGTCCGTACGTTTACTTCGACAAAATTAAACGCTAAATTTAAGAAAAAAGTTTATTAAAAACGTTTGCGTGCGCGCGGTGTAACATGATATAATAACAATACTACGGCGGTGGCGGCACCGTCACTCGCAAAACTGCGAAGGAGGACGAGCATGAAAGAAGAAAAACCTAATACACCTTCACGTTATTCAGGCGCGCGCCTTGCGATGGCGTTCGCTCTTTTATGCACCCTTTCTCTCGTGTGTCTGGTCAGCGGAGATCTTTTCTTCGGCGATATAGGACTTATCGTGCGCCGCTTTTTCCTCGGCGTTTTCGGATATACCTCGTTTGTGTTTTTGCTTTCGGGCATTTATCTCGGCATCAAGAGCGTGGTCGGCTTTAAGGTAAAAAGCAAGCCGATAAAAGCCCTTTCGGTATATTTCTTTTTGTATGCGCTTTTTATCATTATAATCGTTCAAACGGCTTTAACAAATCCCGTCGGCACTACCTTTTCGGGGTATGTTTCGGCTTGCTATAACGGCGGCTATTCGTTTGAAAGTTGCACGGCGGGCGGCGTGCTGCTCGGTATGCTCGTTTACATGCTTTCGACGGCGATTACACGCACCGGCGCGTTCGTCGTGTGTGCGTTGGCGCTTGCGTTTATTACCTTTTATTTATTCAGAACGCCCATAAGGTCGTTTTTCGAGCGGATAAAGGAAAAGGACGACGGCGCCGAAGAAAAGGTTAAGCCGCACAAGGAAAAGCCCCCAAAAAAGGAGCGTGTTTTGTCTTCGCCGGAAACGTCTTCGGCAGATGAGGCCGAAGCGGACGGCGGCGAAAAAAGGGCGGCTACTCCCATTCTCGGAATGGGCAGCGAGTTCAAACTCAAAAGCGAAAAAGACAAACGCGCCGACGAAAAAAGGGAAAGCAGCCTTAAAATACTTTTCGGCGATACTTCGGCTCGCACCGGCGGTGGCAAAACGTCTTACGGCGAAAGTTACGACGCCGACATGGCGGCTAAGACCGAATATATAAGAAAACCTTACGATATGCGCGGCGTAAAGGTGGAAAGACCTATGGGCGAATCCGACCGCGTGGATTTTACGCCCGACGAAGAAACGATCGATATGGACGTGGACGCACCCGACAAGGACGTTTTCGTTATAAGAAACGAGGGCGGTAGGCGCAGTAGCCGAGTGGGCGCCTTCGACGAGGCGAGCGGCAGGGTAAGCGACGACTATAACCGAGACAGATTTACGCGCCCCGGCACGTCGGATACGGCAAGCAGGACGAGCGCAAGGACGGCTCCGACAGAAGAGCCGACTGCGGATAAGGATAATAAAACCGAAGAACCGCGCGTTAGATCGGGCAGATACGACGAAATGCGCGGCAGATCGGGCAGAACTATCGTCGAGAATATGGAAGAAGAAGAGGGCAATACGCCCAACGCCGACGTCTTGCGCAAGTTAAGCAGAACCGAACGCGCCAAAAAGGAAAGCGGCTTAAATGAAAGCGTACGCACGAGCGGCTCGTCGGACGACGGATACGGAGAAACCGCGCCGAGGTCTTCGGGAACGCGCGCAAGGGCAACCTCCGACGGCGAAGATTATGGCGCAAGAAGATCGAGCGGCGAAGATTATGGCGCAAGAAGATCG
>CAZHGN010000030.1:0-14767 GCA_964532155.1 uncultured Acidiphilium sp. | reverse complement strand
GCAAGAAGATCGGACGGATATTCGCCGAGAACGGAAAGCGAAACGAACCGCGACGGATATTCGCCGAGAACGGAAAGCGAAACGAACCGCGACGGATATTCGCCGCGAGGATTGGACGAAGAAAAGATCGACGGAGACTTTGGAAAAGCGGACGGATACGGCGAAAGACGGAGCGAATCTAATTTCGGGCACGACCGCGCCGCGGACGAAAGCGGTATAAAAAACGACGGCGCGGAACGCTCCGAGCGAGTCGAGCCGACTAAAAGCGCGCCCGATAGCGACGTAGAAGCGGTCGACAACCCGATAGACAACATTCCCAAGAACTACAGGTTCAGTTTTCCGCCGCTTAAACTTCTCAACGATTACAAGCCCGATCCGATGGTGCTTGAAAGAATTAAAAAAGAACAAAATTCGCGCAAGCAAATTATTCTGGATATACTCAATAACCCCGATATAAACGCGCAGATCGTCGACATTAAAGTCGGCCCCTCGCTCACTCGGTTCGAGATTACCATACCGACGAACGTTTCCATGCGCAAGGTTACCGAAAAATACGAAGACTTAAACCTTTGGATGGAAGCGCGCAGTCGTATAAGAATAATCGCGCCTATTCCGGGAACGTCGCGTATTGGTTTGGAAGTTCCCAACTCCGAACTTGCAACCGTCGGACTTAAAGCGGTTATGAATACGGACGAATTCAAGAACGCCAAAAAATCGTCGATTTCGTTCGGTCTCGGTAAAGATATGGTCGGAAAAACCATTATTGCCGACATTGCCAAAATGCCGCACTTGCTCGTCGCCGGCGCAACCGGTACCGGTAAGAGCGTGTTCTTGAATACCCTTCTCATAAGCCTTATTTATAAATATTCGCCCGAGGAATTGCGTATAGTTCTCGTCGATCCCAAGCTCGTAGAGTTTTCGGTTTACGAGGGTATTCCCGAATTGCTTTTCGGCGAGATATTCACCGAAGCGGGCGAGGCTTGCGCCATGCTCGATTGGATGGTCGCCGAAATGGGACGGCGTTATCAAATATTCAGAAAAGCCGTCGTTCGCGATATAGACGAATATAACGAATTTGCCGAATCGAAAGGCGAAAAGAAAATGTTTAGAATTCTCGTTCTGATCGACGAGTTCGCCGACCTTATGAAACAGCAGAACGATAAAAAGCGCATGGATACCGCTATCGGAAGGCTTGCGGCAAAAGCGCGTTCGGCGGGTATTCACATTATACTTGCGACGCAGCGCCCGACTACCGATATAGTCGACGGCTCGATTAAGACGAACTTCCCGTCGAGAATAGTATTCAAGATGTCAAGCCAAACGGACGCAATCGTCGTTATGGGCGAGGCGGGCGCCGAAAAATTGCTCGGCGACGGCGATATGATGTACAAGGTGGGCAAGATGTCCACTATCGAACGTGCGCAAGGCGCGTTCATAAACGCCAGAGAGGTAGGCGACGTTTGCGCGTACGTCAGGGAAAACAACAAGACCTATTACGACGACCGCGCGCTTAACTCGATACTCAAAGCCAAGGATTCGGACGTCGGTTCGTCCGACGAGGGCGAGCCGCACGGCGGCGGTGGCGGCGAAGACGGTGCGGTAAAGGGCGCCGTGGTAGAAGAATCGCTTATAAAAGCGGCTATGCGTATAGCGATAAACGGCTCCAACGTGAGTATATCGATGTTACAACGCAAGCTCGGCGTTGGCTACCCCAAAGCGGGAAAGATCGTCGACGTACTCGAAGCAAGGGGCTATATATCCGCGCAAGTGGATAACAATAAACGTAAAATTTTAATGACGGCGGAGCAATTCGAGCAGACCTTCGGTGAGCCGCTGTAACCGCAAACGCCGACGGTATTCGGCACGTTAGATTGACTTATGGACGATAAACAAAAGAAATATTTAGGCATAATATCGCTCGGATGTGATAAAAACCGCGTGGACAGCGAAAAACTGCTCGCGTTAATAAAAGACGATTACGTTTTGACTTCGGACATGCAAGAAGCGCAGATAATAGTCGTTAACTCTTGCGCCTTTCTTGAAAGTTCGCGAAGGGAAGCCATCGAAACGGTTATGGAATGCAACGCTTGCCGTCAAACGGGAAGGCTGGAAAAGCTTATCATGACCGGGTGCATGCCTCAGCGTTTTATAGGCGAGATGTTCGACGAGCTTACCGAAGTGGACGGGTTTATAGGCACTTTCGATTACGATTTGTTCAACGCTACCGTCGCCGCTTGTTACGAGGGTAGGCGGGTTAACAACGTAGGCAAGGGAATTGCTCGCTCAGAAAGCGCAAGACTGCTGACTACGCCCTCCCATTACGCTTATTTAAAAATTGCCGACGGTTGCAATAACAGATGCGCGTACTGCCTTATTCCGTCCATTCGCGGAAGATACGTTTCCGAGCCTATGGAAAACCTTATAGAGGAAGCCGAGCGGCTCGGCGATATTTCCGAACTTATTTTGGTTGCGCAGGACGTAACGCGTTACGGAATAGATCTTTACGGCAAAAAAAGTCTTACCGCGCTTATTAAAAAACTCAGCGCGCTCGACAATATCGCTACCATAAGACTTTTATACTGCTATCCCGATATGATCGACGACGAACTAATAGACGAACTTAAAACTAACGATAAGCTCGTAAAATATCTCGATATTCCTCTTCAGCACGCTTCGTCTTCCGTTCTTAAGGCGATGAACCGACGCGGCGACGGAGAGGGCTACCGCGCGCTTGCGGAAAAACTTAAGGCGGCTGTTCCCGGAATTGCGCTCAGAACGACATTCATTGCCGGATTCCCCGGCGAAACGGAAGAGGACGTGGAAATACTTTCCGATTTTATCAAGAGCGTACGCTTTTTCAACGCGGGATTTTTCGCATACTCGCGCGAAGAGGGAACGCCTTCCTATTCTATGGCGGGGCAGGTTAAACAGCGCGACAAAAACGCAAGGGTTAAACGCCTTTACGCCGTTCAAAAACAAATATCCAAAGAAAATCTCGCCGCGTTTAAGGGGCAAACGGTTAAGGTGCTTTGCGACGGCATAGATTACGACCGCCAATGCTTTGTAGGCAGAACTTATTTTCAAGCGCCCGATATAGATGGAAAGGTATATTTTGTTGCGCCCGAGGGCGAACTCGTCGAGCAAGGCGGTTTTTACGACGTGAAAATAACGCGTACGGGAGCGTACGATTTATACGGGAGGATAAAATGAATTTACCCAATAAAATAACGATTGCGCGCATAGCGCTTATTCCCCTTTTCGTGGTTTTTTACTACCTAACTTGCATAGAGCGTAATCTTCTGTACGCGGCGATTATTTTTGCCGTTGCCGCGTTCACCGATTTTCTCGACGGCTATATTGCGAGAAAATATAATATGGTTACCGATCTCGGAAAGTTTCTCGATCCCATTGCCGATAAGGTTTTGGTGCTTACCGCTTTTATGCTTATGCTCACCGAGGTTAACGGCAACGTACTGCCTGCGCTGTCGGGCGGAATATGCGTCAGTTTGGTCATCGCGCGCGAACTTATCGTTTCGAGTTTTCGCATGGTGGCGGCAAGCAAAAACGCGGTAATTGCTGCGGATAAACTCGGAAAAATCAAGACTTTTTCGCAAGATTTTGCAATACTGTTTTTGCTCGTGGGGCGTGCATTTTCCGATTATTCTTTCTTAAACCCCAATTCGCTCGATTTCTTTTCCGTTCTTTACCTTATAGGTTACGGACTTATGATTTTCTCTACGGTTATGACCGTCGTTTCGGGCGTGAACTACTTGTATAAAAACCGCGCGGTGCTTGCCGAGGTTAAGTCTTAATGTTTAACGCGTATAAGGGCGGGCGGCTTGATTTTAAGCTTTTCGGCGTGAGCGAGGGCGACCTTCGCACGGCGGCGGACAAGCTTAGCGAAAAATACGACGGACTAAAGGCGAACTTTTCCGTAAAGTACGGCGACGCGCTGTTCACTCTTTTTTGCGAAAACGCCGAACTGCTCGAAGGCGCTTCGAGGGCGTTTATGAATACCTTTGATTCGTATATTTACGCAAACGAAAATTACGGACTTGCCGAACTTGCCGTTCAGCTTTTGAAGTTGAGCGGAAAAAAACTTCGCGTTGCCGAATCGTTTACCGGGGGTAGAATAGCCCACGCGATAGTCAGCGTAAAGGGCGCGAGCGAGGTTTTTTATTCGGGGCTGGTTTGTTACGATACCGATTGCAAAATACGCGAGCTTGGCGTATCGCCCGAAACGGTAAGGGTTAAATCGGTCGTTTCGCGCGAGGTGGCGTACGAAATGGTGCGCGGTCAGCTTCTCGGCGGTAATTGCGATATTGCTCTTTCGTCTACCGGGTACGCAAGCCCCACCGGCGATCCCGACAGACCTTCCGGCTTGTGCTATATCGGTGCGGGCGAAGAGGATAAGGTTGAAGTGAACAGGTACGTTTTCGGCGGTGACCGCGCCGCCGTTATAGAACAAGGCAAAAACGCCGCGCTGTTTATGCTGTGCAGGCTGCTTCGTCGCGGAAGCGCGTTCGTAGGCATTCTTCGATAGCGCCGTTATAAAATTAGAATAAAATAAGTGAGGATATAAAAATGGATGAAAAACGCAAAGCGTTGGAACAAGTATTGAGCCAAATCGAAAAGCAATACGGTAAGGGTGCTATCATGAAGCTCGGCGACGACGTCAAGGATATGGCGATCGAGGTAATACCGACGGGCTGTTTGTCCCTCGACATTGCGCTCGGTACGGGAGGCGTTCCGCGCGGAAGAATTATCGAAATATACGGTCCGGAGTCTTCGGGCAAAACGACTGTCGCATTGCATATAATAGCACAGACTCAACGTTTGGGCGGTATTGCCGCTTTTATCGACGCGGAGCACGCTCTCGATCCGTCTTATGCGGCTAATCTCGGAGTCGATCTCGACAATCTTTACGTTTCGCAACCCGACACGGGCGAGCAAGCGTTGGATATTACCGACAGTCTCGTAAGAAGCGGCGCCGTCGATTTAATCGTAATCGACTCGGTTGCCGCGTTGACTCCTAAGGCGGAAATCGAAGGCGATATGGGCGATTCGCACGTCGGCTTGCAAGCAAGACTTATGTCGCAAGCGCTCAGAAAACTTACGGCTATTACCAATAAGAGCAAAACGTGCGTGGTGTTTATTAACCAGCTCAGGGAAAAGGTCGGCGTTATGTTCGGTAATCCCGAAACCACGCCCGGCGGAAAGGCGCTCAAGTTCTATGCAAGCGTGCGTATGGATATAAGGAAGGCGGACGCGCTTAAGGATGCCGACGGCGTTATCGGTAATAAAACTAAGGCGAAAATCGTCAAGAATAAACTTGCGCCTCCGTTCAAGACGGCGGAATTCGACATCATCTACGGAAAGGGTATTTCGCAAGCGGGGTGCTTGCTCGATCTCGGCGTCGAAAAGGGCGTTTTGGATAAGAGCGGCAGCTGGTTTGCTTATAACGGCGAACGTTTTGCAAACGGCAGAGAAAAAGGTAGGGAATATTTGCTTAACAATCCCGAATTTGCCGTTGAAATAGAGAATAAGATACGCGCAATCGCTTTTGCCGGCAAGAACGACGGTGAAGTCGATCCTTCGGCGGAGGGCTAAGTTCGTTATTTTGTGCAATAAGCACGGTAATTTTATGTCTATAAATTCATGCAACGGCAATATGCCGTCTTTGCAAGGGGTAAGGGAGGTTGTATTTTCCCTTAAAAGGTATATGTTCGAATGTAAAAGCCGCGGTTTTTCTTCGAGCGTTACCCTTGCAAAAATCAAACGTAAACTAAAAGCCGAGCTCGTTAAATGCTATTCTTGCGCTTGTTTTAATGCCGGAGAAAACCCCGAAAAGAGAGCGAAGAAAGCACTCGACGGTTTTTTGAACGAGCTTGCGGAGATTAAGCGCAAATGTCTTAAGGACGCAAGCGCGAGCGTGGCTTGCGATCCGTCCGCCGAATGCGAATCCATTGTTATTGCGGCGTTTCCCGGTTTTTTTGCGATAATGACGTATAGAATAGCACACTTTTTCTATACCGAAAAAACGCCTCTTTTGCCAAGGCTTATGACCGAGGTCGCCCATTCTTTGACGGGGATAGATATAAACGCGGGCGCGAAAATCGGCGAAAACTTTTTTATCGATCACGGCACGGGCGTGGTAATAGGCGAAACTGCGGAAATCGGAAACGATTGCAGACTTTATCAGGGCGTTACGCTCGGCGCGCTTTCCATTAAAAAAGAGGAGCGCAACAACGATAAAAGACATCCTACACTGGGCAACAACGTCACAGTCTATGCAAACGCTACCATTCTCGGCGGAAAAACGGTTATAGGCGACGGGTGCGTTATAGGCGGCAACGCCTTTATCGTAAAGTCGGTGCCTGCCGGCTGTAAAATCGTTTCGAGACCGACGGTTATAGACGAATAATCGACCTATAGGCTCACTTTTGATGTTTGAGCCGCGGTTTATACGGAGTAATAATGAACGA
This sequence comes from uncultured Acidiphilium sp., assembly GCA_964532155.1. Classification (GTDB taxonomy): domain Bacteria; phylum Bacillota; class Clostridia; order Christensenellales; family Borkfalkiaceae; genus HGM11416. The sequence continues at coordinate 8,282 of CAZHGN010000030.1, read as the reverse complement.
AAACAACGCTAAGTGTCCGCATTGCGGCGCAGAACTTTTCGTCGGCTTAAAAAAGGGCACGGCGCTATGCCTTGCCTGTAAAAAACAGTTCGATGCGGAAAAGGGAATTAAACTTTACGAATCCATTCATCCGCCTATAAAAGAAAGCGCGGAAGAAAAAAAGGTTGCGCACGGCAGCGATTATTTAGAGGTCGAGCGTATTTTGGATCGCGTTGAGTTTTATTTGAATAAAAGACAATTTCAGGAAGCCGAAGAAGAACTTAAAGAGGCGTTAACGCTTACCAATAGCGATTATCGCGTATATTTCGGGTTCGTTCGCGCCGAAACCAAAAACTTTACAGATTACAGAAACGTTACCCACAAGCCCTATCTCGAAAAGGCTATCGAGTGCGCGGATTCCGACGAAAAAGCCACGATAACGCGCTTATACAAGGACTTTTACCGTCTTTCGGAATGCACGGACGAGGAAATAGAACAGTACCGCACGGAGGAAAACGCGGCTATAAAAAAGAAGACCGAGGAGCGTTTTAAAAATATTATTCCGACTTATATGAATATCGAAAGCGGTTTAAAGAAAAAACCGTGGATATTCGGTGCGCTTTACGCTTTGGCGGCGGTCGGGGTCGTTCTCGGTTTTGTTATATCGGGCGGCGATTATATGTTTGCTTTGGCGGCGGTATTCTTTATAGTTGGCTTTGTGTTTACAAAAAATTATCTCGACGAACGCCGCGCGATTGCACTGTTTAACGCCGCGCTCGACGTATACGATGCGATGGACGGTTTTAACCTCGACACGGTCGATTATAGGGAAATGCTCGACGCGCTTAAAGAGGTTTACGCCGCTTTTAAGGATAAGAACGGCTATACCGCGCAAGAAAAAAGTCTTTCGGCACTCTGCTCGGTAGGCGTAAATTCGTCTTCGTTTGCAAAAGCGTTTTTTGAAAAACACGCCGTTTTGGGTTCGATGTGCCCAAGTAACGAGGAAGATTAACCGCTCGGTACGCAGTTTTTGCTTTAAAAATGCCGTTTTGTTTTTGTTTTTTAGGTAAAATTTGCAAAAAAATTACCTTTTTTAAAAAACGGCTGTTTTTTTCTTGACGAACTTGTCGTCGCTTGCTAAAATAAAAAAAGAAAATTGATAGAGGCGCAATGCTTATCAGTAGCCGCGGCGTAAACGGAATGTAGCCGCATGTCGAAAGGAAGCGTTGCCGAAACGTCAATAACCGTCCGTGGTCGTTGTCGTTGGGTTGCAAGGGAATACTTTGCAGACTGTCGCAAGGCGACTTGCGGAGAGCTATTATATAATATCCGTTCTTTTCGGTTATTTTGCTTGTTTTCCGTATGACCTTTGCGTTATACGGTTTTTATTTTGTAAATTTTTACTGTTAAGGAGACAGATTTATGCAAAGAACAAGCGTCGGAATTCTGAAAAGAGTGATTACGGCGATAGTTGCGGCGTTAATAGCGACGGGTACGATTTTTCTTGCCGCTTGCGGCGAAAACAAAGAACGCGACAAGCTTTACGTCGGTATGGAGTGCGGTTACGCGCCTTTCAATTATACGCAAATAGATAACGCCAACGGAGCGGTTAAAATTTCCAATGCGGACGGCTATGCAAACGGTTACGACGTAATGATTGCGGCTAAAATAGCGGAATCGCTCGACAAAGAACTCGTCATCGTCAAATACGAATTCGACGCTCTCGTTAACGCTGTTTATTCCGGCTCGCTCGATTTTATCATTGCGGGTATGAGTCCGACCGCCGAGCGCAAGAAAACGATCGACTTTTCAGACGCTTATTACGAAAGTCAGCTCGTTATAGTTGTCAGAAAGGACAGCAAGTACGCTAACGCTACCTCGCTCGACGACTTTAACGGCGCCAAAATAGTTGCACAGCAAGGAACTTTCCACGACGACGTTTTAAACGAGCAAGCCGAGGCACACGGAATTACCAGAAAAACGCCGCTTGCGACTTTCCCTGATATGATCAACGCGTTGAAAACGGCTACTAAGGAATACGACGGATACGTTGCGGAAGAGCCGGGTGCGAAGTCCGATTGTGCGGCTAACTCTGAACTAACTTACGTCCAGCTTAAAAATAACGATACAGGTTTTACCGCTTCGCCCGAAGACGTTCAAATAGCCGTCGGCTTTAAAAAGAACAGTCCGTATAAGGCGGCTATAAATCAAACGCTTACATCCGTTAACGACGAACAAAGGCTCGCGCTCATTCAGCGTGCAACCGAACTTGCCGTCGGTGACAATATTTACGAGGCCTCCGAAGAGGTTGGATTTTTCGCCGCAGTTGGCAATATTTTGTCTAAATATTGGTTGTGGCTTTTAAAGGGCGTAGGATATACCCTTCTCGTTTCCCTTATAAGTACCGTTATCGGATTATTGATAGGTATACTGATAGGCGTTTACCGTACGATGCCCACGCCTAAAAATAAGGCCGCCGCGGTATTTAAAAAAATAGGCGATTGGCTGCTTTCGGCGTATATCGAAATATTCCGCGGTACGCCGATGATGGTTCAAGCAATGGTTATTTTCTGGGGTTTTGCCCTTCTAAACGGCGGCAATACGCTCGATCCTATTTTTGCAGGCTTTATTATCGTTTCGGTAAACACCGGCGCATATATGGCTGAAATCGTGCGCGGCGGTATTATTTCGGTAAGCAAAGGGCAGACCGAGGGCGCTCACGCAATCGGTATGACTCACTTCCAGACGATGCGCTACGTCGTATTGCCGCAGGCACTACGCAATATTCTGCCGTCGGTTGCCAACGAGTTCGTTATTAATATTAAGGATACGTCGGTTCTTAACGTTATCGGCTTTACTGAACTTTTCTTCCAAGCGAAGAGCATCGTTTCGATAAACTTCAATACTTTCGCTACGTATTTACTCGTCGCCGCAATCTATTTCGTGCTGACCTTTACGGTTACTCGCATTTTAAGATATATCGAAAAGAGAATGGACGGCAAAAAAGATTATACCGTTCAGGGCTCACAGAATATGGACGCCGAATCTTTTGCTAAAGAAAACGCCGAAGGGGGTAACGCAGATGCTTAATGAAAATAATTCTAATATGGCGCAAGGTCTTATCGAAATTCGTCACTTGGGTAAAACGTTCGGCGATCACGTCGTACTTAAGGATATCGATTTTACGGTCAACCGCGGCGACGTGACGTGTATTATCGGTTCGTCGGGTAGCGGTAAATCTACCCTTTTGCGCTGTCTTAATCTGTTCGAAACGCCGACGACGGGTGAAATTCTTTTCGAGGGCGAAAGCGTGCTCGAAAATCAAAAGCCCTCCGAATACCGCAAAAGAGTGGGAATGGTTTTTCAGTCGTTCAACCTCTTTAAGAATATGACGGTGCTTAAAAACTGCACGATCGGACCTATGAAAGTGCTTAAACTCAGCAAGCAAGAGGCAACCGAGCGCGCGATGAATTACCTCGGCTTGGTAGGAATGGCTGAATATATCAACGCTCGCCCGTCGCAGCTTTCGGGCGGTCAAAAACAACGCGTTGCCATAGCGCGCGCTTTGGCGATGGAGCCCGACGTTCTTTTGTTCGACGAGCCTACTTCGGCGCTCGATCCCGAAATGGTAGGCGAGGTTCTATCCGTTATGAGCGACCTTGCGAAGAGCGGACTTACGATGGTCGTCGTAACGCACGAAATGGGATTTGCTCGCGATATTGCCTCGCACGTCGTGTTTATGGACGACGGCATTATCGTTGAAGAGGGCGCGCCCGAAGAGATTTTCTCCAATCCTAAGGAAGAACGTACTCGCAGGTTTTTGTCGAGAGTTCTCGAGACAAAGGCTTAATAAGTCGTCTAACGTAATAAAATTCGGCTCCGAAGCGGCTGTAGTTATTACCGCGTTTCGGAGCTTTTATTTTTGTGGTATATAATCACCCGCTTTAGTCGATAATTTTCGTTAAAGAGGTGTAACGAAGTGACGATAAACAAAGCGGTGGACGGAGTTGTCGAGTTTTTAAAAGAGTTGACGGCTCTCGGACTCAATTATTATATTTCCGTTTTAATTTTTGCGGTGTGCTTGACGGCGGCGCTTGTCATGCTGTTTTTGTCGGTAGCGTTTTGTAAGCCGAAGGGCAGTCTTATCGGCTTGTTCGTTTTTTACGAAATCTGTTTTTTTATAAGCACGTTGCTGTGTCTTAGCGAAAGCGTTTATTCGGGCAAGGTGTTTAAAAACGTCGTAAGCGCATACTTTTTTTGTCTTGCCGAGTTCGGCGTGTGCCTTGCTTTCGTTTTTGCTCTGCACGTGCAAAGGCGCACGCTTAATAAACGATTTAAAAGAGCGGAAAAAGATAAAAATAGGGCTATAGCACCGAAAACGGCGTTTTGGGGCGGCGTTTGCGATTTTAAACCGCAAGAGTTAAGCGGTATGGAAGAATTAAAAGAAAAGGATAAAACGGTCGACGAGCCTTTAAACGAGAGCCGAATACCTGCAATAAATACCGCAGGCGATTTGTCCAAAGATTTTACGTGCGATAGTCCTAACAGCGTTATAGTCGGCGCTTTTGAAAGGAGAGATATACCAGATATAAACGTCAATTATCTTTCGGGACTTGTAAGCGAGTTGCTTAAAAAAAGCCTATCCGACGAGGATAGGCAAGAAATGGAAGATTTAAAGTTCCGACTTAAAAGGTTGCCGAGAACCTCCGAAGAGGTCGAGTCGCTCAATTCCAAGCTCGGGTTATTGCTTAAAAGAGTTGCCGACTACGGTATCGAACCGTAACCGAAAGTGTCGATAACGGACTTATAAGCCGACTAATCGAGTTTTATTTTGCCCGATTCGAGCCCGTCGAAAAAGCTTGCGGCGTTCGTAGCGGGCGTTACGCGGTAATCGGTATCGAGAAAAGATATATTATATTTCATTTGCTCGTAGTTTTGCCTATTAATCAAAGCGGAAAGTTTTTCGCGCTGATAACGGCGTGCGCGGTAATCGCTGATGCCCGTCAAAACGGCAATTAAATCTGCGTTAACGCTTTTTTGGTTGCTTGTAAGGCGAACTTGGTCGAAATGTGATAAAACTATCTGCATAGTGCAGGGGTTGGCAAAGCATACGATTTTTTTGGCAACGCTTTTGCCGCGCGTGGAATTTATTTTTGCAAGGACGGACGTGAACTGCCTGAACGGCGGAAGCTCGGTATCGCAAAAGACGTAAATCGCGTCATAATTGCCGCTTGCATATTCGTACTGATATTGACCGGGAACGTTGTCTATCGAACAGGCGTTTTTAAGCGTGATTTTAAACCGATTGCTCCACACCGAAAGGGTATTCAGCGCGGTTAAATAGTCGTATTCTTCATGCCCTTCGCAAATAATCAAAATGCGCGTTAACCGCCTTATAGGCGGTGTTTTTCTTTTTTTAACCTGCATCTTATTCCTCCTTGTCGCTATCGATTAAAAGGGAAATAAGGTCGGGTTTGGGGAGCGCACCGAACGCTCCGTCGCGATATTCTTCGGCGATTTTTTTGGGTGAAACGCCGTAGGCTTCTTCCAAGTCGTTGAGGGAATAAAGATATTCGCCGTCGCGGTCTTTGTAAGCAAACCAAATTTGGTCTTTTCTAAAAAGTTTCGCACAGTCGAGAAGGGTTGCGTCGTGCAGTGTGCAAATAAGTTGTGCCTTTTGATTAAGCGTGTTGTTAAACAGCGATACGACCGCTCTCGTCAGTTTGAAGTGAAAGCCGCAGTCGAGTTCGTCCACGACGAGCGTTTTGCCAAGTCTTAATGCTTCGCAAATGTAGCTTGCCGCGGCAATTATTCTCTTCGTGCCCGAAGAATCGTAATATACGCTTTTAATTTTAACGCCTCTGCGCACGGTCGTTAAGCGCGAAAGATCGCAAGCGTTCACGCCGCATACGAGCGAGTTGTTTTCCGTTTCGATATCTAACGGCTTGCAACTTGACTCGTTATCGTAATAAATATCGTCGAGATCGAGGTCGGCTTGTCTGATAAATTCGCGCACGAGGTCGCAGTCCGTGCCTCCGTTTTTGAGTACGTTAAGCGTTTTTTCGAGGGTAACGCCGTTCATGTCGAGTACGATTACGTCATCCGAAAAACCCTTTAGGATTTTTGCCGCGGCGGCTAATTTTTTTGCGGCGGCGCAGTCGGCAAAAGGTGTTAAAAGGTCGCTTTTGCAATCGAATAATTCGCTTGCGCTCCTTTTAACGTTGTAAATATCGTATATTTTTTCGTTTTCGTCGCGCAAATAAATTACGCGGTCTTCCTTTTTGCCCGAGTACATCCGCGCGAGCCGTTCGTACGTAAAGTAACCGCCGCCGTCACAAGTTTTATAAGTGCAATCGAAAGAGTACGCCTTGTTATCGAAAATAAAAGTGGCGCCGAGCGATAGCGAGTCGTCTTCGGTGAAAATATTTTTCGGCAAAATTCGCCTTTTTCCGCACGCAAGGTCTTTAAGAGCGGCGATGGCGCGCAAGGTACACGACTTGCCTGCGTTATTCGCGCCGAAAATGCAAGCCGATTTTAAAAGACTAAAACCCGCCGATTTCGCAACGCTTCCGTTAAAACGCCGCAGTCCGCGGTCGGCAAGCATAGAAAACTCCGCTTCGGAAGAATATACCGAGTAATTGTCGATTCGAACGCTTACGATCATAGTTGGCTCCTTAAAACCCTTTGCCGCCTAATAATATGCGGACGGAAAATATCGATTATCTTCGTTTAGGCAACTAAATTGTAGCATGTTTTTACGTTTTTTGCAATACGAAGGGCAAAATTTCGTCACTCTGTTTTTTTACTCTCTCGCCGTGCGGCTAAATTTTATGGCTGATATTGCCGCTTTATTACAATATGCGGGAGGTTTTTTTCTTGTGCAATATAATCTAAGTTTTTGCCTTTTTCTGTGCCGTTATCGGAAATAATTTCAAATAAAATGTTTGCAAATTTCCGATATCGGAATATAATTTATATTATTGCGGGCTTAAGGAATGGAAAAACGAAAGGGGGTATTGGACGGATACCTACTTGTCGTGTCAAGAAAATTATAAAGAGTGGTTAAACTAAGCAAGTTGAGTTACGTTCTCTATATTATTTTGTGCTTTTGCTGTCGATTCTGCAAATGTAGTAATGCTATTATTCATAGATGTTCCTATGAAAGAATAACTCAGAATTATGGCTAAACTTGCCGCAATAAAATGTTTGAATTTTTTCTTCTTCTTTTGTTATCCTTATCAATAAGTTGTTTAAAAATTTTTAATTGTATCGACCGTCTTCTACTTTTTTAATTTCAATTTGTTCATCTGTTACGGAATATGAAAATTCGTAAGGAATAAATTTATGCATTCCGTCCGTCTCTAAAGACAAGAAAACATAAAAAGAACCTTTACTATTAAAAAAAAGCTCAGACGGTAACGTAAATATCTCTGAATAGTTAAACGTTGGTTCTCCGTCTTTTTTAATGGAATAATCATAGAGCAAAGAATCAAACGTTAAATATTTCAGAACATATCCGCCGACATCGCCGTAAAAACGCCCGTCGTTTGTAACTCTAAGTTGAATGCGAAAGCTTGGGTATTCATTTACGTAATTCTCATATCCGTCTTCTAACCCGATATAAACGGTTGCATTAACATTTTCGTGTTTTGAAAACGCAGTTTTTTCAAATCGAACGAGTAGAATTCCTTCAGGCATATTTTCTTCGGGCGCGTTTTGAACAGGTTGACATGCAGATAACGCCATGAACATAAAACAAAAAATAAAAAAGAATATTTTTCTCATAAATCACCTCAAAAATCCAATTTCCCCAAATGCACGTAATTTTATTGCTAATGTTACAAATTTGCTATTCATACTTGAACTCCTTATCGTTTTCCTGTTTGCTAAAAAATTGCCCACAAAAACAAAACAATCCCTCCATATTTCAATAAAAGGGTTGTTTAAATTACTTGATTTATAAGTGTATTCCTCCTTTATGTAAAATTATAAATTTATCTTTAACCTACTGTTCGCTCCTATTTTCCTCATTGTATAATTTAACTCGCACTTATTGTATCACGAATATCAACAATTGTCAATATATTATGTAGGATTACAATACATATGAGTGTAGGATTACAATAAGGATATTCCAAATAGAAAATACCAACTGAAACTACTGATTACCAAACTTTTTCTTTAGACTATTCTGATAGTTTCAAACATCATAGCCTAACGGTTGCTTTTTCTTGCAAAAAAATATATAATAATACAAGAAGTTTTTACGGCAAAGCGAATAGCTTTGCGAAGATTTTGCCGAA
>CAZHGN010000029.1:0-16854 GCA_964532155.1 uncultured Acidiphilium sp. | reverse complement strand
GCAACCAAAAAGCCGTGCTTTTGGGAATCAAAATGAGTTGGGTGTTAAGTCTATTTTTCGTAAGCAAATTTGGGAGCACAACGAGCAAACGGCGGTTAACTATTTTGCAATTTTTAAGTCGGCGAAAATGATTTCGTCGATTTTTATTTTTTGTTTTTTTATTTTTTTTGTTTTTTTGCTTGACGACAGTATGGTATAGTGCTATAATCAAAAACGGTTGAACAATTATTCAACTGTTTGCCGATCGGCGTTGATATCCGAACCGGCGAATAGTGAACAAGCTACACGCCGCCGATAAGAGCAGTGCAAAACTACACGAAAAGATTTGCTTGCCGCTGACGTGTGCGGTGAACGAATATATAAAGGTGAAAAAATGGAAGATTTAACTTGCAACGAATACGCTCCGCACGAGGGCGCGGTTGAAAAGGTAAGGGGTGCGATGCCGTCCGACGACGCGTTGTACGACGTCTCGGAGTTATTTAAGGTGTTTGGCGACAGCACGCGCACGAGCATACTTGCCGCGCTTATGCAAAGCGAGCTATGCGTATGCGATATATGCACGCTTTTAAATATGACCAAGTCTGCAATTTCCCATCAGCTTAGGGTGCTTAGGCAGAGCAAGTTGGTAAAAGGCAGAAAGAGCGGCAAAGAGGTTTATTATTCGCTTGCGGACGACCATATCGTGAGCATAATGAACATGGCGCTCGAGCACGTCGAAGAATAACGTGCGCTCATCACACGATAAAACGCGAGCGCGCCGAAGAATAAAACGCGGCGTGCGGAATGGCAAAGAAAAAGTAATTATACGGAGAAAAATATGAATAAAGCGTTTAGGGTAAAGAATTTGGATTGTGCCGTTTGTGCGGCGAAACTCGAGGGGCATCTTGCGAAAATCAAGGGCGTAAACAGTGTTTCGGTGAATTTTTTGTATCAAAAAATACTGCTCGACTACGACGAATCAATGAAAGACGAAGTTTTTGCCGAGATCAAAGCGGTTACTGCGCGCGTTGAGCCCGAAGTTAGGATTTTAGGATTATGAAAAGGCTGAGCGGCGATAGGTTAGTGCTTGTGCGGATTATCATTTCGGCGGTGTTGTTCGTCGGATTGATCGTGGTCGAGCACCTTGTGGAAATGGATGCGCTCTTGGCGTTTGCTCTTTATCTGGTCGTATATTTGTTTATCGGTTACGACGTTTTGCTGCGCGCGGCGCGGAATATTGCGCACGGTCAGGTGTTTGACGAGAACTTCTTGATGTGCATTGCGACTGTCGGCGTATTCGTGCTCGGCTTGTTCGGCGAGGGCGATTATTCCGAGGCGGTAATAGTTATGCTTTTATACCAAATCGGCGAACTGTTTCAGCGGTACGCCGTCGGGAAAACGCGCAAAAGCGTTGCCGATCTTATGGGGAGTTGCCCCGAAACCGCCGTCGTTTTGCGTGACGGCGAGGAAGTCGAGGTTTATCCCGAAGAAGTTGAAATCGGCGAAGTAATCGTGGTTAAGGCGGGCGAGAAAATATCGATTGACGGCGTGCTCTCGGGGTGCTCGGCTATTCTCGATACGTCTGCGCTTACCGGAGAATCGTTGCCGATCGAGGTCGAAGACGGCGGCGAAGTGCTGAGCGGTTGCATTAACGCGGGTGGCAGAATTTACGTTAGAACAACTAAGGAATTTGCCGATTCTACCATATCGCGTATACTCGAAATGGTAGAAAACGCTTCGGCTAAAAAAGCTACTGCGGAAAACTTTATTACTAAGTTTGCGCGTTATTACACGCCTGCGGTTTGTGCGCTGGCGGTCGGTTACGCCGTCGTTGCTTCTTTAATTTCACATAACGTAAGAACGAGTATTTTTACCGCGCTTTCGTTTTTGGTAGTCAGTTGTCCGTGTGCGCTCGTGATCAGCGTTCCGCTCGGATTTTTCGGCGGAATAGGCGCGGCTTCCAACCGCGGGATTTTGGTCAAGGGCGGCAATTATTTGGAACTGCTCGCAAAGGCTAACGTGTTCGCCTTCGATAAAACCGGAACGATTACAAAAGGCAGCTTTTCCGTAGTAAAAGTCTATCCCGAAGTCGATTATCGGCATGTTTTGTCCGTTGCGGCGGCGGCTGAAAGCGGTTCTAAACATCCCATAGCGCGGTGCATTACCGCAAGTGCGGGCGACTATGAAAAGGGCTTTTCCGTTGCGGAAATTGCAGGCAGGGGCGTGCGCGCGGAAAAGGGCGGCAACGTGATTTTAGTCGGCAACGCCGCGTTAATGAATGAAAACGGCGTTGTGTTTGACGAAGTGTGCGACGTCGGCAGTATAGAATACGTCGCATATAACGGAAAACATATAGGAACGATAGTCGTTGCGGATACCGTAAAGGAAGGTTCTAAAAAGGCGATTGCAACGCTTAAGTCGGGCAATGCGCGGTGCGTTATGCTTACCGGCGACAACGAGAAAAACGCAAGCAAAATCGCCGCCGAATGTGGTGTTAACGAATATATAGCGGCACTTTTGCCCGTTGATAAGGTCGTTGAGCTCGAAAAACTTTTGAACGGCAAAAGCAATAAAGACGTCGTTTGTTTCGTTGGCGACGGTATAAACGACGCGCCCGTAATTATGCGCGCGGACGTTGGCGTGGCAATGGGGGCGCTCGGTAGCGACAGTGCGATCGAAGCCGCCGACGTGGTGCTTATGAACGACGATCTCGGCTCGCTTATAACGGCGAAAAAAATAGCCAAAAAAACCGTTCGCGTGGTAACCGAAAACATTATCGTTTCTCTCGCCGTAAAAGCGGCGGTCATGGCGCTTTGCGCTATAGGTATTCCGTACTCTATGTGGCTTGCCGTTTTTGCCGACGTCGGAGTTTGCGTGCTTGCTATTCTTAATTCGATGCGGTGCCTTAGCATTAAATAAAAACATAGCCGCAAAAGTCTTGTTTTTAGGCGCCGTTTCGTCGTTTAAAAGTTACGCTAAAAACCACAAAAACGGTACGGCGGCTTGCTTAATTTTATACTAACTAAAAACGTAAAAACCGTGCTATAGGTCGATTAACGGCTATATCACGGTTTTTTAGATGCAAAAAAACGGTTGCCGTAAAGCCAAAGACAACCGATTTGTTATTTTGTTTTATTTAGAGCAGAGTTCGTCTGCCATTATATCTATTTGATTGCGGTTTTCGTCGGTCATTGCCGAGCGAATCGTGACGGACTGTTCCGTATAGTTTAAGTTTTGCGATTTTTCGAGCATGCCGCGCATAACCTTTGTTGCGAGCGGTGCCCACGATCCGTTTTCGATAAAGGCAACCGTGCGATTGCGGTAGCCGCGTTCGGTAAGCGCTTCGATGAAGGTGCGCATAAATGGGAAAACGTCGGCGTTGTAAGTGGTCGTCGCGAGGACGAGTCTGTCGTAGCGGAAAGCGTCTTCGACCGCTTCCGAAAGGTCGCACCGCGCAAGGTCGGTAACTACGACCTTGGGACATCCTTTGGCTATAAGCCGCTCTTCGAGCAGTAACGCCGCTTGCTTCGTGTTGCCGTAAACGGAAGTGTAAGCGATTAAAACGCCTTCCGATTCGGGTTTATACGCAGACCAAGTGTCGTAAAGTCCGATATAATAAGCGAGGTTGTCGCTAAGCACGGGTCCGTGCAAAGGACAAATGATTTGAATATCGAGCGCCGCCGCCTTTTTCAAAAGGTTCTGAACGGGCAGACCGTATTTGCCTACGATGCCGAAGTAATAACGTCTTGCCTCGCAAGCCCAGTCTTCGTCGGCGTCCGAAGTGCCGAACTTGCCGAAGCCGTCCGCCGAAAAGAGAACCTTGTCTGTCGAGTCGTACGTAACCATTACTTCCGGCCAATGCACCATCGGCGCAAAAACGAAGGTGAGAGTGTGCTTGCCGAGCGGCAGACTGTCGCCGTCTTTTACGATAAGCGTGTTATTGCAAAGCCCCGCGCCGAAAAAGGCGTCTATCATAGCAAGCGCTTTTGCGTTGGTCACGACGGTCGCGCTCGGATAGGCTTTTAAAAAGTCGGCTATGCTTGCCGAGTGGTCGGGTTCCATATGTTGCACGATAAGATAATCGGGCGTTTTGTCGCCGAGCGCCTTTTCGAGGTTGCCGAGCCATTGAGCGGTAAAGCCTTTGTCCACGGTGTCGAGTACGGCGATTTTTTCGTCCTTTATAACGTATGAATTATACGCCATGCCGTTGGGAACGACGTATTGCCCCTCGAATAAATCGATTTCGCGGTCGTTCACTCCCACGTTGACAATATCTTCCGTAACGTTTATATTCTTTGTTAGGTTCTTAGTCATAAATTTCTCCGTTGGTTTTTTTAACGCTAACAGTATACCATAAATCGGCTGAAAATCAATCGTTTTTTACGCCCCGTTAAAAAGTTTTTTACGGCGTTTTAACAGTTATTTTTTTAGTATTATTTAATCGTATTATTCGTTGCGCGTTTATAGCGTTTTGCGTGCGGTATAAAACACGGCGTTTTTCGTAGTGCATAAAACTTGGCGTTTGTTTTTCTGTAATTTTTTGCACGTTTTTCGGCATGTTGTTTTGCGGATCGGATAACGCGTATTTGCGTAAAGTTTCGGTTGACGTTGCATAAAAAAACCGCACGTCTTCATAATAAGAATGGTTAACGAAATCGCGGAGGTTTTATGAAGAAAGACGGACTTATAAGAATAGACGAGGTGGGGCGGATCGTTCTGCCCAAGGAAATACGAAAGGTGTTGCGGTTGGATAAAGACAGGCTGGTCGAATTATACGTCGAGCGCGATAAGCTTATTATAAAAAAGTACTCGCCCATAAAAAACGAGGTGGAACGAGCCGCCTGTGTTTGCGAGCGGATTGCCGTCGAGGCGGAACGCATATGCTTTATAGCCGACACCTCGAAAATCGTTTGCGTTTCGGGCGAGGCGCTTAAGGATGCGGAGGGCAAAAAGATATCGTCGGCGTTGTACTCGGCGATAGAAAAGGGCGCGCCGGTGCTTATAAACGGCGACGACGGCGGCAAACCTTTTTCGATGACCGAGGCGCCCTTCGTCGATTACGGCTCGCTTGCGTTAGTCGTTCTCGAAAACGAAGGCGTGCCGATAGGATGCATAGGACTTATCGGCGTTGGTTCGGACGAGAAACTCGGCGCGTTCGAGATGAAACTTTTGAACGTGGCAAAAGGGCTTATTCAGTCTTGCGTTTGATTATAATTGAGTATAAAACGGCGAATAATCGACCTATAGGCTCGTTATTTGCCGTTATAAGCACACTTGTACATATGAACCCGTTTAAAAAAATCGACAAGCGGCTTCTTGCCGCCGAGGGAACCGCGCTTGCCGTTTTTGCCGCGTTTTCGGTAAAGGCAATAGGCGCGCTTTATAAAATACCTCTATATAATTTGCTTGGAAATATCGCAACCGGACTTTACGGAATGGTATTTCCGCTTTTTTCTTTTTTGCTTTGCCTATGCGGAGGAGCGGCGCCGTCCGCGCTTGCCAAAATAATTTCGGACGGTTACGACGGGCGCAAAACGCTTAAAATCGCCGCAACGCTTTTTTGTCCGTTTGCCGCAATTTTATCCCTCGCTTTATATATTTTTGCCGATAAAATTGCGCTATTGCAAGGCGCTTTAACTGCCGCCGCGCTATACCGCACGATCGCGCCGTCCGTTTTCTTCGTTTCCGTTTTATCCGTTTTAAGGGGGTATTTTCAGGGATTGTGCAATATGAAACCTACGGCTATAAGTCGATTAATCGAGCAAATGGCGCGTGCCGCGCTCGGGCTTTCTGCGTGTATTTTTCTTTCGGCAAGCGCGGAAGAAAAGGCGAGATTGTCGATTTTAGCGGTGACTCTTTCCGAACTTTTCGCCTTGCTTTACTGCCTTTTTACGTTTTTAAAAAAGAATACAACGGCGAGGGGAATCGTCGTCGGCGAGAATTTAAAAAATCCTACTTTCAAGCTCGTCTTGTCGTTTGCCTTGCCGCTAACCCTTGCCGATTTGCTTCTTCCGCTATCGGCTTTTTTAGTGGAAACTGTCGCCGTACGCGCGCTGACGAGACTTTTCGGCGCGGACGGATTGGGTATATACGGGCTTTATTCGGGCGCAACCGAAAGCGTAGTGTGCTTGCCCGCCGCCGTTTTATATCCGCTCACGGCGGGGCTTTTGCCTAAAATGAAAGAAGAAGGCGTAGCCGAAAGGGCGGTTTTTTTCAGTCTTGCGGGCGGCGCGCTGTCCGCGGCGTTTTGCTTGCTTTTCCCTAAGTTTATAGTCGGCGTTTTGTTTTTTAAGGTGCAAAACAAAACGCTTCTCGAAAGTCTTATTCGCCTCTCGTCGTTGTCCGTTTTTGCGTTACCGCTGTTACAAACTTTGTCAACGGTAATGCTTTCTAAAGGTGCGCAAACGGCGTCTTTAATAAACAACGCGGTGGGCGCCGCTGTCAAAATAGCCGTATGTTATATGCTGGTTAATCAAAGGGCTACGAGCTGTTTTTCGCTTGCAATTTCGGATATTTGCTGTTATTTCGTTGCTTTAAGTTTAAATTTATTATATATTATATCTATAAACAAAAGGATCGAAAAGGTCGAAGGACGGTCTGATAACGATGATAACATTAGCAGGACTGGGCACGGGCAAGGACGGAATATCCTTGGGCGCGTTAAAGGCAATCGGGGCGGCGGACAGAGTGTTTTGCCGTACGGCGAAAACCGAGGGAGTTGCCGTTTTTGAAGAATACGGAATCAACGTGGAATATTTCGACGACTTGTTTGAACGGTCGCGAAATTTCGATACGCTCACGAAAAAACTTGCCGAGCGCGTAATCGAAGCGGGCAAAAACGCCGACGTCGTTTATTGCGTGGACGGTAGCGTTGCCGACGATAATTCTTGCGCTCAAATCATTAAAAAGTGCAAAAACGTAACGGTAATAGAAGGTGATTCGAGGGCGGCGAAAGCTATTGCGGCTCTTCCCGATCGCGGCGGTTACACCGCATTGTCGGCGTATAGAAAAGATAAATTTACTTCCTCCGCGGTTTTGCCGCTTGCTATATACGAACTTGACGACAGGCTTACGGCGTCCGAGTGGAAACTTGCGCTAACCGACGCTTTCGGCGACGAAGCGCCCGCCGCATTATATATCGGCGGCAAACTTCACGAAATCAGCCTTTACGAGGCGGACGGTTTCGAGGGGTACGGCTACGATACCGTGCTCGTGGTATACGATCGCGCGCTTACGAAAAAAGAGCGGTTTAACATGGACGATTTGTATAAAATCATATACGCTTTGCGCGCCGAAAACGGCTGCCCTTGGGATAAGGTGCAATCGCGCGATACCATTAAAAACAATCTTATAGAAGAGGCTTACGAACTGTACGACGCGATAAATTCCGACGATATCGACGGCATTTTGGAAGAAAGCGGCGACATGCTTTTACAGCTCGTTTTCCATACCGTTTTTGCCGAAGAAGAGCGCGCTTACGACCGCAACGACGTCGTGAGCGGCATTTGTTCCAAGTTGATATTCAGACACAGCCACGTTTTCGGAACGGACAAGGCGGCGGACGGCGAGCAGGCTCTCGACGTATGGGAAAAGAACAAGAGTATAGAAAAGGGTTACGATAACGGCAGAGAATATTTGTCTCTCGTTCCCAAGAGTTTTCCCGCGCTTATGCGTGCGCAAAAGCTTCAGAAGCGCGCCGCAAAGTACGGCTTCGATTTTTCGGACGAAAAGCAAATTTACGAGAAAATCGCAGAGGAGTCTGCCGAAGTAAAGCAAGCGCGCGAGGGCGGCTCGGACAACGCCGCAGTTTTAGAGGAAATCGGAGATTTACTCTTTTCGGTAGTTAATCTCGCCAGGTTTTACGGCGTGGACTCCGAAGAGGCATTGCGCCTTTCGTGCGAAAAGTTTTTAAATCGTTTTTCATTGCTCGAACAAGCCGTTGAAAAAGACGGAAAAGATATGAAAAAACTTAGCGAAGAAGAACTCGATAAATACTATAATGAAATTAAAAAGTCTTGACATAGGTCGATTATCGACTAAAAACAATATATTTTTCGCGCCGATGGCGGGGTATTCGGATTATGCTTTTCGCGGACTTTGCTCAAAGCTTGGCGCGGGGTTGGTCGTCACCGAAATGGTTTCGGCGAAAGGTCTGCTTTATAAAAACGAAAATACCGAAGCGCTTCTTAGAAAATGCGAGGACGAAAGTCTTACGGCGGCGCAGCTTTTCGGTAGCGAGCCGGACGTTTTGCGCGCCGCTTGCGAAAGCGAGGCGCTTGCAAATTTTGAAATCGTCGATATTAACATGGGTTGTCCGGTAAACAAAATTTACGGAAACGGCGAGGGCAGTCGGCTTATGGAAGAACCCGAACTTGCCGAAGCAATCGTCCGAGAATGCTCTCGTTCAGGGAAAATCATCACGGTAAAATTTCGTGCCGGAATATACGAAAATCGACTTATAGCCGCAGATTTTGCAAAAAGAATGGAGCAAGCGGGCGCAAGTCTTATAACCCTTCACGGCAGAACGCGCGAGGGTATGTATTCGGGCGACGTTCATTACGGCGAGATCGAAAAGGCGGTCGCCGCGGTGAATATTCCCGTCGTTGCGAACGGCGGAATTTTTACGGAAGAAGACGCCGAGCGCTTGTTGAATAGTACCGGAGCGGCAGGCGTTGCAATAGCGCGGGGGGCTTTGTCCGATCCGTTGCTTTTCGCAAGGCTTTCCGATACTCGAACGGATTTTACGATTACCGACTGCATAGACTATCTCGTTGAACAGCGCAAGCGCACCTTGCCCGACCGCATAGTCGCGCATGAATTGCGAAAGTTCGTCGCGCCGCTTTTTAAGGGGTACAGGGGCGGAAAAGAGGCGAAAGTCAAGGTCTTTGCCGCCGAAACTACCGACGAAATACGGCAAATTGCACATGCCGTTCTCGGTTGATCTTTTCGTATTCGGCGTTTTTACGGCAAAAGGATTGAAACTTTGTATAAAAGTTTTATGCACAAGAGGGCGCTTTGACCTTTTTTTAAGTTTTTTTGTCATTTTTAGCATAGAAAAAACGAAAAACGTGTAAAAACGTTTTACAATATTGCGCGCATGTGTTAAAATAAGAATATACTTTGCCAAGGCGGTACGAATACTCAACGGCTGACTTTGGTAACAGCGAAACGTTCCATAGGAGGATAAAACAAATGGACAAACAGGCAATTATCGAAACTTACAAGATTAGCGAAAACGACACCGGTTCCGCAGAGGTTCAGGTAGCTCTTTTGACGGCGAGAATCAATCATCTCAACGCTCACCTTGCAGAAAACCCCAACGACAATCATTCACGTCGCGGTCTTCTCAAAATGGTAGGTCAAAGAAAAGGCTTGCTCGATTATCTTAAATCCAAAGATATCAACAAGTACAGGGAGCTTATCGGTAAACTCGGTCTCAGAAAGTAATCACGGAAATGGGGGAGCAACGCGCTCTCCCGTTTTTCAGTATTCAGCCTGTCTTTCGGATGCGCTTTTTGCCGCGAAAATCGGCTTAAAAATGCCTAATATCGGGCTATATTCACCCATTTTTGCATCCGCTTAATTTTGAAATGAAAGTACAAGGTCAAATATAAGGAGTAAAGAACATGTTAGAAAATCACAAAATCTTCAAGACCGAAGTCGGTGGCAGGGAAGTCATCGTGGACGTGGGCAAGTACGCCCAGCAAGCAAACGGATCGTGCGTCGTAAGATGCGGCGATACCGTGGTTATGGTAAACGCTACAATGAGCGAAAAGCCGCGCGAGGGTATGGATTTCTTCCCCTTGAGCGTGGATTACGAGGAGAAAATGTACGCCGTAGGCAAAATCCCCGGCGGCTTCAAAAAGAGAGAGGGCAGAGCGAGCGATAAGGCTATTTTGACTTCGAGACTTATCGACAGACCTATCAGACCTCTGTTCCCCAAAGGACTTTTCAACGACGTAACCGTTATCGCAACGGCTTTGTCGGTTGATACCAATATCGCGCCCGAGCCTTTCGCTATGCTCGGTTCGTCCATTGCGCTCAGCATTTCGGACATTCCTTGGGCAGGACCTACCGGTTCGGTTACCGTAGGCTTGGTAGACGGCAAGTACGTCATCAATCCCGATAGCGAACAGCGCGAAAAGAGCACTCTTCATCTTAACCTTTCCGGCACCAAGGACGCCATCATGATGGTTGAAGCGGGCGCTAAGGAAATCGAAGACGAAGAAATGATCGGCGCAATCCTCTTCGGTCACGAAGAGATTAAAAAGCAGTGCGCTTTCATCGAAGGCATCGTTGCCGAGGTCGGCAAGCCTAAGAGAGAAATGGAACTTTACCATGTTCCCGAAGATCTCGACGCCGCCGTCAGAGCGTACGCAAGCGAAAAACTCGACTATGCGCTCGACACCTTTGACAGACAAGAAAGAAGCGACCGTCAAGACGCCGTAGAAAAAGACTGCCTCGAGCATTTTGCCGATATCTATCCCGATATGGAAAGGGAAATAAAGGACAGCCTTTATTACATTACTAAAGAAAAAGTAAGAGCGAAAATCACTAACGCCGGCGTTCGTCCGGACGGTAGAACGCTTACCGAAATCAGACCTATTTGGTGTGAACACGGCGTATTGCCGAGGGTTCACGGCTCCGCCGTATTTACGAGAGGACAAACTCAGGTTATGACCACTTGCACTCTCGGTATGATGAGCGAAGTTCAAAAGCTCGAAGGTCTTGACGACGAAACGGCTAAGCGCTATATGCATCACTACAACATGCCCGGTTACGCTTCGGGCGAAGCAAGAGGACTTAAGAGCCCCGGTAGGCGTGAAATCGGTCACGGCGCACTTGCGGAAAGAGCGCTCGAACCCGTTATCCCCGGCGAGGACGAATTCCCCTATGCTATCCGTCTTGTTTCCGAAGTATTGAGTTCCAACGGTTCGACTTCGCAAGCTTCCGTTTGCGGTTCGACTATGGCGCTTATGGATGCGGGCGTTCCCATCAAACGCCCCGTTGCCGGAATCGCTATGGGACTTATCAAGGATACCGAAAGCGGAAAAGTTTCCGTTCTCAGCGATATTCAGGGTTTGGAAGACTTCCTCGGCGATATGGACTTCAAGGTAGCAGGTACCGTCAAGGGTATTACCGCTATTCAAATGGATATCAAGATCAAAGGTATTGACGAGGCTATTTTACGTCAGGCAATCAAGCAGGCTAACGAAGGAAGACATTTCATTCTTAACAAAATGCTCGACTGCATTCCCGAGAGCAATAAAGAACTTTCTAAATACGCTCCGCGCATTATCACCTTCTCCATCAATCCCGAAAAGATTAAGGACGTTATCGGAAGCGGCGGCAAGACTATCAATAAGATTATTGCCGAAACGGGCGTTAAGATCGATATCAACGACGACGGACAAGTTTATATCGCAACCGTCGGCGAAAACGTTGCTCAAGCAGAACGCGCTAAAGATATCATAATGGCTATTACTCGCGACCTCGAAGTCGGCGATATGTTCATTACCACTGTTGCTCGTATTCTTTCGCAGAAGGGTGCGTTCGTCGAACTCGCTCCCGGCAAAGACGGAATGATTCACATTTCCAAGATGAGCGACAAGCGCATCAACACCGTTGAAGACGTTCTCAATATCGGCGACAAGGTTAAAGTCGAAATCATCAAGATAAGCGAAAAAGGCATCGACCTCAAGCTTCTCGAAAAGCTCGACTAATTTTCGGTCGGTGCGCCGCCGTTAAATTACGCGGCACGGCTTAAACTTCTAAACTTAAGCAATAAAATCGGATTCCCGAGCGGAGTCCGATTTTTTTTGGGGTAGGGGTTAAT
Organism: uncultured Acidiphilium sp.; assembly: GCA_964532155.1. GTDB lineage: Bacteria > Bacillota > Clostridia > Christensenellales > Borkfalkiaceae > HGM11416. Next base: position 5,039 of record CAZHGN010000029.1, on the reverse strand, counting down.
TTTTCGTGTCTTTTGTCGAGCGTCGGATTATACGATGAGCGAAGCGGGCGGGGCGTCCGTTTTCGTGTGCTGAATTTTGCTGCGAAAAAATTTTTGTGCTTTAAAATAAGCTGTTACAGGTATTTTTTAAGGTTTTCTTCGCATTGCTCTTCGAATTCTTTGAGCGTTTCAAGGAGTTTTAGCGTTCTTTCGTCGAGTAAATGTCCGAATTCGGAAATGTCTTTTATAAGCTCGGTTACACCGGTTACCGTGCCTTTAAGCGTCATTTCGGCAATTTTCGAGTCCGAATCGTCGACCATCGTTTTCATTGAAATCGAAGCCGAAAGCATAGTCTTTTTTATCGCTCCCACGTCCGGAAGTTTAACGTCCGTTTCGTGCGCCAATACGGTTAAGTCGGTAATAAGTTTTTCATAGCCCTCGCGCTCGTTTAAAAGTTCTTCTTTAAGCGCGCCGTTTGCAATTTTAATTACGTCGTCGAGGGATAAAAGTGCCATTTGAACGTTTTGATATGCGTTTTTGAATACTGTTTCGGTTATTTTTTCTTCCATACCGCATATTTTGCCGCTTTTCAATAAGTTTTATACCGTTGTTTTAAATTATAGTTTGCGCGGGGCGTTTGCAATTTTTGGGTTTGTAATAAAATTGCGTGGCGTAAAGAGTTTGAATTTAAGCGGTTTTAATCGTTTAACGAAACAAAAAATAAAAAGCCGCTGCGTAAGCGGCTTTTATCGAAAAGCGTCATATTTATTTTAAAAGTTCCAAAATTTCGTCTTTGCTTAAAAGCCCGACGGATTTTTTTATTACTTCACCGTTTTCGAAAAGAAGAAGTGTGGGGATGGCGGCAATGCCGTATTCGCGGGCGATTTCGAGTTGTTCGTCAACGTTGACTTTGCCGATTCTGACATCGGGCGTTTCTCGGTCGATTTCGTCTAAGATCGGGGCGAGCATTTTGCAAGGACCGCACCAAGGCGCCCAAAAGTCAACGAGAGTTTTTTGCGCCGAAGAAGTTTCTTGCTTAAAATTTTCGTTCGTAAGTTTAATTATCATAATTATATTATTCTCCGTTTTTTAAAAAATATAAAAAAATAAAAGCCGCCGAGCGAACGGCAGCTTTAAGATTAAGCGTTCTTTAATGCGTTGATTCTTACGGCGAAACCCGATTTCTTGTTTGCCGCAGTGTTCTTGTGCATAATCCCCTTAGTGACTGCCTTGTCGAGCACACTGCAGGTAGCTTTGTAGCCGGCTTCGATCTCTTCGATATTGCCTGCTTCGAGTAAAGCGTTCATCTTTTTGAGAGCGGTCTTAACTTCGGACTTGTTGCTCTTGTTGATTTCTGCTTTCTTGTTGTTAACGAGTACGCGTTTCTTCGCGGATTTGATATTAGGCACTTTATTTATCTCCTTAGGAAGTATCTTACTATCCGTTATTTTAGCATATCTTTTCGGTTAATGCAAGGAATTTTCGCCTTTTTCCTAAAACTCGGCAAAAAAAAGAATGTTTTTATCAAAAAAAGTTTAATATTACGGCAAAATCTTTTTTTTGGGCACGCTTGCATACACTGTTATAGTGGCAAAAGTTAAAAATGAAGACGAAAAAAGATTTGTTAATCGTCGTAACAGATAGCGGAGTCGGCGGCTTGCCGATTTTAAACGCATTGACGTTATCAATACCGTTCGCGCGGTTCGTCTATTATTCGGATGAAAAAAATATGCCCTACGGTAACAAAAGCGAACAAGCCGTAAAGGGTTATTGCGAGCGGCGCGTGCGCTTTGCGAAAAGCATAAACGCCGATTTATTGGTGGTTGCTTGCAATACGATGTCGCTCGTAGGGGAAAGCGTTTTTTCTAAAAGCGAAGTGCCCGTTCTTACCGTCGCCGCCGCCGATGCATTAAGAGAAAAAACGTATTGCAAGGCGGTGCTGTTTTGCACTGCGGCAACGGCTAAAAGTGGGCGTATAAGGCGATTATCGGCTAAAAACGGCGTTTTTGTTTATCCGTTTTACACCTTGGCGCGAGAAATAGAGCAGGGCGTTTTGGAACTTGACCGAGCATGTTTTTCCGAGCTTGAAATAATACGCGATACCTATTCGGAATTCAAAAAAGAAAAGTTTGATACCGTAGTGCTCGGCTGTACGCATTACGGACTTATAAAAGGCAAATTTGAAAAAATGTTTCCCGCCGCCGCCCTCGTCGACGGAAGCGAAGACGTCGTGAAAAGGGCAAGGAATATTTTAGCCGTTCCCGATTGCGATTTTAAAGACGGTTTTATTAAGCCGCACGTCGTTTTTAGGGGTAGCGGAGCAAGAAAGGCGCGCTCGGCTTTTTATAAAATTTACAAAAACGGCAGCGCACATGTTGAAAGATGAACTGCCTTAAAGAATTTTAATATTATCCAAAACAATTTTTTTTAGTTTCAAAAAGTCGTTTTTACGATTTTTAATGTTTTTTGTCGGCGAATGGGGGTAATTTTGCGCTTTTTTGCGCTTTAAGGCGTAAAAAAATTGACATAAACGTACTTGATGTGGTATTATCGAAACGATAAAGTGATTTTTTGCGACTGCACGCAAAAGCGGCGCACGCTTTTTGCGGTCAGGGAAGGTTTTTGATGAAATTTTCCAATTACGATTTATGTCTTATAACCGACGAAAAAGAAAGGCTTTATTTTCTCGGCTTTTCTTCGACGGACGGTTACGTCGTTCATTCGAAAGAAAAGACGACTCTCGTTATAGATAAGCGCTATTATTACGCTGCGAAAAAGAAGTTGGAACCCAAGGGGTTCGACGTCGTTTGCGGAAGCGATTATACTTTTTTAAAAGAAGCGGTTATATCTACCGAAACGCGCGTTCTCGGCATAGATTTTTCCGTTACGACGATAAAACAGCTCGATTTGCTTAAAAAGACCTTGCCTAATATAGAGTTTTTCGATATAGGGCCGGAGCTCGAATGCGAGGCGTCGATTAAAAACTCGGAAGAAATTAAGGCGATTGCAAAGGCTTGCGCCATTGCCGAAAAGTCTTTTATGGAAACGTTGCCTTGCTTGGAAATCGGCGTAACCGAGTCGGATATCGCGGCTGAGCTCGAGTACCGTTTTAAAAAGAACGGCGCGTCGGATAAATCGTTCGACACGATCGTGGCGTTCGGTGCAAATTCGGCTGTTCCGCACCATCAAACGGGCAAAACTCGCCTTAAAGCGAACGTTCCCGTGCTTATGGATTTCGGTTGCGTATATTCGGGCTACTGCTCGGACATGACGAGGACCGTGTTTTTCGGCAGCGAACCGGATGAAAAATTCCTTCGCGCTTACAAAGCCGTATACGAAGCGCATTTTGCCGCACTCAACGGCATTAAGGCGGGCATGACCGGCAAAGAAGCCGACGCTTTTGCCCGTAACGTGCTCGAAAGTTACGGCTATGCGCAGTATTTTACTCATTCGTTGGGGCATGGCATCGGCGTGCATATTCACGAATATCCTTGGCTTGCTCCGTCTAAGAGAGCGGAACTGTGCGACCTCGAAAACGGAATGGTGTTTTCCGACGAGCCGGGCGTATATTTCGACGGCAAGTTCGGCATAAGAATAGAGGACAGCTGTTACCTTAAGGACGGCACCTTGCACACCTTTATGAAAGAGGACAAAAAACTCATCGTAATAGACGGCTCGGGGATGCAAAAATATATTCTGTAACCGACGGATAATATCCGACGATAAAGCGGATAATAATCCGAATAATAAATAAGAAATTAAAATCAGGAGATAAACATATGATTCAAGCAGGCGATTTCAGAAAGGGCGTAACCATCGAATTCGAGGGCAACATTTACACGATTGTTGACTTCCAGCACGTTAAGCCGGGTAAGGGCGCGGCGTTCGTCAGAACGAGACTTAAAAACATCGTTACCGGTGCCGTTCTCGAAAGAACTTTCAACCCCACCGAAAAGGTTGAAAACGCCGTTATCGAAACGCAAAAGATGCAATATTCCTATAACGACGGCGATTTGTATTACTTTATGGACGAAGAGTACAACCTCGTTCCCCTCAATCACGATCAGGTAGAGGATGCGCTCCAATACATTAAAGAAAACGATTTCGTTCTCGTTAAATCCCATAAGGGCGTAGCGTTCTCCGTCGAGTGCGAGAACTTCGTCGAACTTTTGGTTACCGAAGCAGAGCCCAGCGTTGCAGGCAATACCGCAACCAACGCTACCAAGATCGTAAAACTTGAAACGGGTATTTCGATGCAAGTTCCTATGTTCGTAAACGAAGGCGACGTTATCCGTATCGATACGCGTACCGGCGAATATATGGAAAGAGTGAAAAAATAATGAAGACCGTTTTAATTACGGGATCTTCGAGGGGCATAGGCGAAAGTATCGCCCGTGCCCTTTTTTCAAAGGGCTATAATGTCGTTATCAACTATTCCGTCGATTCCGTTAGAGCAAAAAACGTAGCAAGTTCGCTTAGGGGTGCCTTGTGCATTCAAGCCGACGTTTCCGATCCGATCGCCGTGGAGCGAATGTTTAGCATGATTGAGAAAGAGTACGGCGGCGTGGATATTCTCGTCAATAACGCGGGCATTGCTCTGCCGCAAAAGGTCTTGCAGTCGGTAACCGACGAAGAGTTCGATAAAATGGTCGCCGTCAATCTTAAAGGCGTTTTTAATTGCTGTCGCCGCGCAGTTGACGGAATGCTTTCAAACGGTGGCGGTCGTATAATCAATATCGCTTCCGTTTGGGGTGAAGTCGGCGGCTCGTGCGAGGTTGTTTATTCCATGACGAAAGCCGGCGTTATCGGACTGACGAAAGCGCTTGCCGCAGAACTTGCGCCGTCTAAAATAACCGTCAACGCGGTATCGCCCGGTTTTATCGATACCGACATGAACGCGCATCTGTCAAAAGAAGAGGTCGCATCGTTTGTCGAATGCGTTCCTCTCGGGCGGATAGGCACCGCAGACGAGGTCGCCTCCGTCGTTGCTTTTCTTGCCTCCGACGAGGCGTCGTATATAACCGGTCAAGTTATCGGCGTTAACGGCGGCTATTGCTAAG
>CAZHGN010000028.1:0-17067 GCA_964532155.1 uncultured Acidiphilium sp. | reverse complement strand
GAGACCCAACTGAACCCGCAAGGTTTGGTTGGGTTTTTGCTTTATTTTCGAGCATTTTTTAGACAAAATTTTACGGGTTCAAATCTCTATCGAATATCGGTTGGGATTCGAACCCTTTTTTCATTTGTTTTAAGTGGCCTCCGTTTTTTATTGCCTTTCGTGAGGCATTGTATAGAACTTGTTTAATCGCATAACTTTAAACGTTTAATACATACAAAAAGCCGCGCTATAGGTCGATTATCGACTTATAATGCGGTTATCTTAGGTTAAGTTAGTTTATCAAATATAGTTGTCTGCACAAAAAAAGGCTGCCCGAAAGGACAGCCTTAATTCTTTAATATAAACGATTATTTCTTTGCGGAAGCGACCTGAGCGGCGACTTCGTCGGCAAGGTTTTCGCTCTTCTTTGCAAGACCTTCGCCCATTTCGTAGCGAACGAATCTTCTGACGGCGATTTTCTCGCCGATTTGAGCGGTAGCTTCAACGATAAGATCTCCTACCGTCTTAGAGGTATCCTTAACGAACTTCTGGTTGAGCAAGCAGTTGTCCTCGTAATAGGATTTAATACGGCCTTCTACCATTCTTTCGATAATCGCTTCGGGCTTACCCTCTTCTCTTGCCTGAGCGCGGAGAATGTCCTTCTCGTGCTCGAGAACTTCGGCGGATACTTCGTCGGAGCAAAGATATTCGGGCTTGCTTGCAGCGATGTGCATAGCGATATCGTGTACGAGCGCCTTAAACTGGTCGCCGCGAGCAACGAAGTCGGTTTCGCAGTTAACCTCGAGAAGAACGCCGACCTTACCACCCATATGAATGTAACTTTCGACGATACCTTCGGCAGCGATTCTGCCGGCTTTTTTAGCGGCTTTGGCTATTCCTTTTTCGCGGAGATAGTCGATAGCTTTCTCCATATCGCCGTTGGTTTCGGTAAGTGCGTTTTTGCAATCCATCATTCCGGCACCCGTTCTTTGGCGCAGAGTCATTACGTCTTTAGCAGTGAATCCCATAGCTTTTCTCCTTTAAATCTAAATAATAGTTAGGAAGAACGGACAATTAGTCGTTCTTTTCTTTCTTTTCTTCGACAGCGGCAACCGATTCTTCGGCAACGGCGTCTTCGCGTGCAACTTCTTCAGCGGTTACTTCGACCGAAGCCATATCGGTAACTTCTTCGCCGTGACGAACGGCGTCTTCACCCTGCTTAGCCTCGATAACGGCGTCTGCAATGATGGAAGAAAGAAGTTTTACGGCACGGATAGCGTCGTCGTTACCCGAAATTACGTAGTCGACGAGGTCGGGATCGCAGTTGGTATCGGTAATAGCAACTACGGGGATGTTGAGCTTTCTTGCTTCTTTAACGGCGATGTCTTCGCAGTTAGGATCTACTACGAACATAACGCCGGGAAGATTTCTCATTTCCCTGATACCGCCGAGGTTGGTTTGAAGTTTATCTCTTTCGGCTTTGAGCGCGATAACTTCTTTTTTGGGAAGAAGATCGAAGTCGCCCATTTTTTCCATTTGGTCGAGCTTGTTAAGTCTTTCGACTCTGGAACGAATAGTCTTGAAGTTGGTGAGCGTACCGCCGAGCCATCTCGAATTAACGTAGTACATTCCGCATCTTTCGGCTTCTTGTTGAATAGCCTCTTGAGCCTGTTTCTTGGTACCTACGAAAAGAACGGTCTTGCCGGCTTTTACGCTGTCAACGATGAAATTGTAAGCCGTTTCGATAAGGCCTACGGTAATCTGAAGATCGATGATATGAATCCCGTTTCTTTCGCCGTAAATGTATTTACGCATTTTGGGGTTCCATCTTCTCGTCTGGTGGCCGAAATGTACGCCGGCTTCCAGAAGCTGTTTCATGCTTGTTACTGCCATTTTTTACCTCCGTTAATTCCTCCCCGCATAACCCCGAGCCAAGCAACGGTCGGGACGCGGACGGCGCAAACTCCGTTAAAGATTTCAGAGCACGAAGCCGTCGATATACGAGTGTGAATTTACAACGCCAATCATTTTATCATATAGAAAGGTTTATTGCAACCGTTTTTTACCGATTTCGCAAAAAACTCAAAAAATCGCAAAAAAAGGTCTTTTAAAAACGCCTTTTCGCAAATTGCGCGCTACTTCCGCACCGCTTTTCGGCGAATTGCACACTACTACCGCACCGCTTTTCGCAAATTGCGCGCTACTTCCGCACCGCTTTTCGGCGAATTGCACACTACTACCGCACCGCTTTTCGCAAATTACCTAACTATTCTTGAGCGAATAGCTTCGGCTTTATCCCTTTCGCCGCAAGCATCGAATACTTCCGCCACCAAGTTGCCGAGTTCCTCGGTTAATTTAAAGGAGGAAATCCACACCTCGCGGCAGACCGAATACGCCCTTTCGAAATCACGCAAATTAATACATATCACGATTAAATCGACGTGAGCGGCTTGCGTGTTCGGGTTCGTCCAAGAATATAGCGCACGCACAGCGGAACAATAATTTTGCTGAAAAGCTTTAGCTTTTTCGAGGTTACCGGCGGCGCCGTACAATCCCGCGAGATCGCCGAGCGATTTGACGGTATCGGGATGGTTTTCGCCGAGAACTTCTTTTCTCGCCGCGTACACTCGTTCCTTTATATCCAGTTCTTTTTCAGAACGTCCCAGTTCGCCGCACGTATACCCCAAATCAAAAAACGCTTCCAGCGTACTAACGTGCCTTTCACCGTAATTCTTTTTCAGCGAGTCGTACGCCTTTTTCAGTTCCCAAAAAGCCTTTTCGTGTTCACCGAGTCCGTTATGCGCGTTTCCAAGGTTGCAAAGCGTAATCAACGTGCGCAAATCTTCCGTCCCGTAAACCTCGCAGTTTAACTTATACACTTTTTCGCTAATCTCGGCAGCCTGCTTATAATCGCCGACCGCATAAAGCAAACTCCCCATCCGGCACAGCACCTCAAGCGTTCGCGAATGTTTTTCGCCCAACGCGCTTATGCATACCCTCAACGTGTGACTAAGAATGGAAAACGCTTTTTCATAATCTCCCGAATCGCATAGCGCGTCCGATAAAACGCTTTTTGCTTGCAGCGTTTGCGGATGGCAATCGCCGAGCGTTTTAGAACAAAGGTCGACCGCCTTGCTTGCGAGCTCTATCGATTCGCCGTAAAGACAGTTTTTAACGCACGCGCTTGCGTAATTGCAAAGCGACAAAAGCGTTTGCGGATGTTTTTCGCCCAGCGTTTCCGCTTTTAGCAAATATGCTTTTTTGCCGAATTTCAACGCTTTTTCATAGTCGCCGAGATTATAGTAAGAGTCCGCCGCGTTGCTAAGCGCTATAAGCGTATGTACGTATTTTTTACCGTAATTATCACGCAAAAGGGCATACGCTTTTTTTTGCAATTGAAGCGCGCGTTCATAATCGCCGAGCATGCTGCACGTGCTTGCCAAGTTGTCGATACAAACCAGCGTGCGCGAGTCGTTTTCCCCGAACGCTTCGAGCGAAGTATTATAAGCCTTTTCGCCGTATTCGCGCGCTTTTTTATAGTCGCCGAATTTAATGCAAGCAACGGTCAAATCCATAAACGACAATATCGTTTCGGGGTGATTACTACCCAAAGTGCGCTCGTTATAATCGGCGAGACGTTTTATCCAATAGAGCGATTTTTCGTAATCTATTTCGACTGCGCTGCCTTCGCCGTATAAATGATACAACTTTTTCATAGCGGCGGGAACGTTAGCGTTTGCGGCGCGCGTTATATACTCGAGCGCAAGAGTTTTGTTTACTTCAACGTTTATACCGTCCAGGTACGCAAGTCCCAAAAGGTAATCCTTGTTAAAATCTTCTTCACCGCTCCCATTAACGCCCTTAAGCGCAACTCTTAGCCTTTCGCAAAGTTCGCTTTCGGCATAGCCGTCTACGCAATCGGGAATACCGGGATATTGCTCCTTAAGTTTGCTCCTTTCGGTTTCGACCATTTCCACCGGCAATACCCTTTTTTTCGCCGCAACCGCCTCGGGGTATTCCACGGTTTGTACGTAGTTTTTCTCGTTGACAAGGTTCGGCGTTACCAAAAGCGTAAACAAATCGCTGTTTGTTAAAGCGGCTCGAATATTTTCGTCAAACGCCTCGCCCGGTATGAGAAATTCGTCGTACCAGACGGCAACGTCTTGGTGTTCGGGATTTTTATGAATCAGCCGCATAAGCTCGTTTGCATAATGCCTGTCTTTTTTGCGGTAGCTTAAAAAAAGACGAGCCGAAAACGCCTTTTCGACGCTTTGCGCGGTTTGATCGTCGTAAAGCACGTACGAAAGAAATTTTTTAAGCTTTTCTTCGTAACCGATCGCCGTCATATCTTGCTCGTACGGACTGAAATAATGCCTTTTGCCGAATTTTTTTGCGTATAAAACGTCGAGTCCGTTTTGCATCACCAGCGGAAGAACGGGAATATGATGTTGCTCGGCAAACGCATAATCTTCGTCCATAGCGCGACTATGCTCTTGCAAAAGCGAAAACGTTACGAGAATAACGAAAAGGTTCATCTGCCCGAGATCGGTCGTGCGGTAAGGTTCGGGCAGCGGCGCGCTCATATCTTCGGTATAAAAAATCACGCAGTCGTGCATGTCCAAAATAGCCTCGCACATTTCGTCTAAAAGCCAAAAATCCGAAGGATGACATGTAAAATAAATTTTCGGTTTACCGAAAGGAGTTGACTTTCCGCGAGTTTTATATTTGAATACGCTCATTATTTCCACCTCAGCCTTTATCGATTTGTTGGTTAATTCTAAAAAAACTTAAAAATGGCGCTATAGGTCGTTTATCGGCACTTTGCGCCGTTTCGCCGCCCGCTATCGTCGCGGTTTTCATCTTCGCTGATTTATCTTTTTACGCGGTTTTTCTTAATCGTTCTGAAAGCATGGTACACGCCGAGCAGATCGGGTGTAAGATAGGAAAGCGCCTTTTCTTCGAGCTCGGCAGGCACGCCGTAAAACGCTTCGGCAATACCACCCGCCATTGCGCCTATAGTGTCGGAATCGCCGCCGATTCCGACTGCGTTGCGAATTACATCCTCGAAATTTTCGCCGTCCAAAAAGGAGACGATCGCTTGCGGAATACTACCCTCGCAAGTAACCCAACGCCCCCAAAAATCGTAACCGTAATTACCCATTAGACTATAAACGGTAAAATCTTTATCGCAAAGCAAAGGATAATATTCGCACATGCGTTCCCTAATATACCGCTTGTCTTTGCCGATTCGAGCCAGATATACAGCCATCGCAACCGCCTCGGCGCCCTTCAAACCGTCGGGATGATTATGCGAAATTTCGGTTACTTTTTTAGAGAGCGTTTTAACCTCTTCTTCGCTTTCGGCAACCCAGCCGACCGGACTGATTCGCATTCCCGCGCCGTTTCCGTAACTATCCGTGCGCCCGGCACCTTCAAACAGCCATTTATAGAACATTCCGCCCCAGCCTATTCCGGGGTAAGGCTTTGCAATATCGCGCATAATGCTTGCGGTCAGTTCGCCTAATCCGTCGTAATTACCCTTGGAAAGCAACAACGCCTTAGCCACGGCAAGAGTCATTAAACTGTCGTCCGTAAAACGGCAACCGCCCGTGAACAGCGCGAAATTTTTACCCCTGTTTCCGTCTTCGATAAACTCAAACCTGCTCCCGACGATATCGCCGATGATCGCACCTATCATAAAAAATTTTACCTCGCTTTAAAACTTTGGATTATCTATACGTAATCTTTAAAAATCGCGACCTTTGGCAGGTCAATAATTCGCGCTTATGTTATTTTCGTGCTTGCAGTCTTTAAAAACTTAAATTATAGCTAAATAATAACTTTTAGTTTCGATGCGTTATTTTCATTTATTGTAACATATATTTGACCAAATGTCTTTAAAATTTGAAGATATTTTGAAAAAATCGCAAAAAAATTGCGTCCGCCTCATTTCCCTATTTCACGTCCGAATATACTCTTTTTTCTACAATTTTTCTTTTATTTTTTCTTGGCAAATATTCTAATTTGGATTATAGTAATCTTAATTAGAATCTCGGATGCGCTATGTGAATTTTATCGGTAGAGACGCTGAATTAAATCAACTTGAGAATCTTTACTAATCCCCGAATTTTGAATTTCTCGTTATGTATGGTCGCCGTCGCATCGGGAAAACCACCATCTTAAAAAAATTTGCGCTTAATCATAAAGTCCTATTCTTTTTAGCAGAAAAAAAATTCCGCGTTGAATATATCCGATTTCGGAGAATAAATATTGTCCTATTACGGCGAAACAAGCGGAATAAAATTCCCTTCTTGAAAGTCTGCTTTTGAATATATTTCCGACCATATGAAAGAAGAGAAAACAGTTAACGTTATCGACGAATTTCCCTTTATCGCCAAGGAAGAGCCGTTCTCTCTTTCCGATTTCTACGACCTGATTGCCGCAAGCGATATTTTTACGAACGTTACGGAAAGATACTATTACGTCTTTGTAAAAAGCGGATATACGCAAGCGGTACTCGATGAAAGCAAAAGCACAACGTAAAACTTTTAACCGCAAACGATTTATTTGGCTAATAATTTCAAAATGCTTTAATGCACCTTTAATTACCTTTAACGTTTTCAACAAAGGTAGTCGCGTCGGGTTTTTTGCGGGAAAGGACAACGAGCGTTTCTACGCCGGCGCAATTAGCGAACATATCGTAGCCGGCGACCGAAGAAACCGAATAGAAGGAGCCGCCGATAGCGGATGGATTTTTAACGAGTGCGTTTCCGTCGTAAACAAGTTTGCCGGTGAGCAAGCCAACGTCGCGCGCGAGCGTTGACGGATTGCACGAAATATACACGATTTTTTTGATGGGAGCATTCAAAAGTGGCTCTATAAGTCGTTTATCGATACCTTTGCGCGGCGGATCGAGCAATACGACCGAATCGCCGTCGGCGTTTTTTACAAGCTCGGGAAGAACGTCCTCGCACGGAGCGCATATAAAGTCCGCTTGAACACCGTTGTCTTTTGCAAGCCGTTTTGCGTTCTCGACCGCCTCGTCGACGATTTCAACACCGACGACGCGTTTAGCCCTGCGGGCAAGCAGAGCGGTCATAAGTCCGCCTCCGCAATAAGCGTCTATTACAAGCGACGGAGAAGACTCGCAAGCGGCGTTCACCGCATCTTTATAAAGGCGTTCTTTCACGTCGTCGTTGACCTGAATAAAACTTTCCGTTCCCACGCCGTATTTTACGCCGAATTGCTCGCCGTAAACTACGCCGTCGCCGAACAACACGATAGTTTTATCGCCGAGCACTACGTTAGCCGTGGAACAGTTGACGTTGAGCGTTAGCGTAACATTATCGGTATTTAAATATTTTTTAAGCTTTAAAACCAAAGAGTTAAAATCGGGCAAAGCGCAAGCGGTCGCAACAATACACGCAAGGAAACTTTCGCCCACTTTTTTTACCAAAAGGTGGCGTATAAGTCCGTTATTCGATGTTTCGTCGTAAAAATCAATCTTTTTTTCGTCGGCATACTCGAGCACGGCGCGTATCGCTCCGCTACACCACTCGCCCTGAATAAGACAATCGTTTATAGGCACGACTCTATGGCTGTTCCGAGCAAAAAAACCGACGACGTTTTTACCGTCTACCGACCTTAGCGGCAACTGAAGTTTATTACGGTACCTAAAATGCGGATTACTTGCGATGGTCGGTTCTACAGCCGTATCGCAAAAGGCAATCTTTTTTAAATCGGTTGCAATAAGCTCCCTTTTATATTCGAGCTGTGCCTCGTAAGACATATGCAACAATCTGCAACCGCCGCACCTTTCGTATACGGGGCACTCTGGCTTAACTCTGTCTTTCGACGGCTCGATAACCGACTCTAACCGAGCGTATACCACCTGCCCTTTAACCTTTAAAACGCGATAGCTTATTTTTTCGCCGACGATCGTAAACGGAACGAAAACGACGTAACCGTCCGTTTTAATTACGCCCTCGCCCTCCGAACCGTAGCCGACCACCGTTCCCGTAAGTATATCGTTTTTTTTCATATAATTAACTCCTAAATATGTCGATAATCGACCTATACGCCCGTTTTTGCCTTTTAGTTTAAAAAAGCGGCTTAATAAAAGCCGCAACTATATTTACAGTTTTAAACGCACGACGAGAGCGTTTACGTATTTCTGCATGCGCCGCATAACCGCATCGTAAAAGACGAAAAACGCACCGCCGACGATTATTATTATAGGCACGATATAACGCTTAATCATTTCGTTTTCGACAACGAAAAAACTCGTAAAAAAGTATACGACGAAAATCGCACCGATAAACCAAATTGCCTTGACCAATACCGATAGCGCAAGGTTTGCCTTCTTTTTTTCGAGAAAATCGTTCACGATGGGGTGCAACCCGAAAAAGAGAACGTACGGAATCATAATCTGCAAACGCATTCCGGTCAAGATAAAACCGAGGATAGCGCTCGCGACGTACGCAAGAAAGGCGCCGGAGCGGCTGTTTTTTGCCAGCGGAAGCATTAGCGTTAGACTTGCCAAAAACAAGCAAGACAAATCCAAAACCTCGAAAAATGCACCGAGCAAAAGCAAAAGAACCGCTGCCGCGGCGGAAAGCGCTGAAAGCGCGATCGCCTTAGAGTTTTTCATTTACTCACCTACAAGAACAGCAACAGTTAAGCAACGCACTGCACACCATAGAGCGGCAACAAAACTCCACGCACGAATCGCCGCCCATCATTTCGGTAGGTTCTTCGTAGGAGGACTCGTTAAAACGTCCGTTACCGCTACCCGACTTGTCGTAGTCGGACTTGCCTTTTTTAGCCGTATCGTTAAAGTCGAGCTGTTTGCAAAGCTTTTCGTAGGCGGTTTTGTACTTTTCGACCGAACCGTCCATAGAGATTGCAATTTCGAGCTGTTTTTTGCTTTCGTTCGCCCAATTCTTTTTATAGAACACGACCGACTGCAAATAATGCCATTCGGCGTTTCTTTCGTCGAAGGCGTCGAGCGCGGCTTGCGCCTCGGAAATTTTTCCCGCTTTTATCAGTGCGTCGACCTCGGAAAGAGCCGCCGAACGGTCTCCCCCGCTCGACAAATTCTTTCTGTAATCGACTATTGCCGCATACGCCTCGTTGAGCTCGGTCAGTTTGCGAGCCGCTTCGTTGCCCGCCTCGCCCTCGAGAAATCTATCGTTTTGGTATTTCGTTCTAAGTTCCAAATACTTGGCGTAAATCTCGTCGTCGCTATCCGTTTCCAAGCACCCGACGACGGCGTATAATCTTTCTAAATCCGTCATTTATCCTTGACCTCGTTATTTTTCTTACGCGAAAGAACGGCTTTCGTCCGCTCGGTAGTTCCCCTAAGCGCAACGTTTCTTATAAGGTCGGCGTTAAAACCGAACTTAAGCCCCGACAGTCCGTCGGATATTCCGTTCAGCGTAGAAGACATTATAAAAGCAATTTCTTCGCCGCAATCCCTTCTTAATAAGTCGTAATCCTCTTTTTCGTAAGCGTAATAAAAAGGATTATAATTTTTCTTTTTGATATCCTTGTCGTAATCGTCGAGCGCGTCTATCAAATATATCCACTTGCCGAGATTGTAAAAAAATCGGTAAGAACTTTCGCTCGCTTTGTCGCCGAGCAGTTCGTCCGAAAGTTCGGCAACCATTAAGGCAAACGGATCGGCAGTTTTGTCTATACTCTTTTCGCCGCTTTTTTCGAGCACGCGTAGCGCCTCGTAATTTAGGCGGACTATTTCCGCAAGTTTAGGATGCTTTTTCGCCGCACGCTTAAAACCGGCCGATAAAAACAACCGCGCCGCACGTCCCTTGCCGCTGTCGAGCACGTCGTCGGTCAGCTTGTAATAAGCAAGAACGACGTTTAAAACGCCGAGAACGCACGATATTTCGTCGGGCGCTGCCATCGGCTTTTTTCTGATCGGATGCGCCACGCAATGCTTGCGTTCGATCTTTACGTCCGTCTTCGTAAGGTTGTGTATAACGGCGGACATAAAAGCAACGTCGTACGTGAGCGAAAAACGTGCGCATTGCCCGCATTCGCGACCTATACTTTTGCACAGTTGACAATATAACGCGTTATAAAGCGTTTCGTCCTTGACGTATAAATAAGGTACGTCGGGCTTGACGTAGCCGAACATTAGCGTTTACCTATGCGGTAGAGCCCGACCTTGCGGTAAACCTTATCGAGCATTTTTGCCGCCATGCGCGAGGCTTTTTCTCTGCCGCTTGCCATTACGTCTTCGAGGTAACTCTTATCGGCAAGAATTTCCCTGCGCTTTTCGTCGAGAGGAACGACGGTAGCCGCAACGACCTCGCCGACCTCCGCTTTAAACTCGCCGTAACCCGCCCCCTCGAACTTCTTTTCGACCTCGGACGGCGCCATGCCGCTAAAAGCCGAATAAATATTGATGAGGTTGGTTATGCCCGCACGCGCGGGATCGCGCTTGATTATACCCTCCGAATCGGTTACCGCCTTGCGGAATTTGCGCAAAATGGTATCTTTGTCGTCCGAAAGCGAAATGTAAGCGTTTACGTTGGGATCGCTCTTGGACATTTTGTGAAGAGGATCTTGCAAGCTCATAATATTCGCGCCCGTTTCCGAAATATAACCTTCGGGCATAACGAAGGTGGGCGAATATCTGTTATTAAAGCGTTCGGCTATATCGCGAGCAATCTCGAGATGTTGCTTTTGATCCTTGCCGACGGGCACGAGCGCCGCACCGTAAAGCAAGATATCGGCAGCCATAAGCACGGGATAATCCATAAGCCCCATGTTCACGTTGTCGGCATGATTGCGCGATTTATCCTTGAACTGAGTCATGCGCGAAAGTTCGCCGGGATAGGTTATCGTGTTGAGTATCCAAGTAAGCTCGGCGTGCTCATGCACGTGCGACTGAACGAATAAGACCGATTTTTCGGGATCTATTCCGCTTGCGATATAAAGAGCGAGCAAATTGAGCGTGCGTGCGCGAAGTTCGGCGGGATCTTGCCTAACCGTAAGCGTATGAAGATCCGCCACCGCATAAATGCACTCAAATTCGTCTTGCAAGGCGGAAAAGTTTTTAATCGCGCCTATATAATTTCCGATCGTCGGAGTACCCGACGGCTGAACCGCACTGAATAACCTCTTTTTTTCTTCCATAACCTACTCCAAAGCGAAAGCGGCGGCGCAAAACAATGCGCAAAACAATGCCAAAACAAGGCGCAAAAGCCCCTTGTTTTATGCACCGCAAAACTTAACCGTTCACGCTGTAAATAATAATTATCGGCAGGAAGAAATTCCCGCCGACAAGCCAAATTCTATCTTGCGTTATTAGCAATATTTTTTAAGAAATTCGGGCATTGCTTCCTTGTCGGAAGAAATGGTGAGAACAAACTTAACGCCGTACTCTGCGGAAAGTTTTTCCGCCTCGACGAAGAACGCCGCCGTGTCTTCGAGCGTGCAGTCTGCAATGCGGACGATGCCGTCGAGATAAACGTACTCGATATCGGCGTTGCCCGCCATAAGTCCGTCGACGAATCCGATAAGTCCGTTTACGCCGCAGATCGCGTAATCTTCGGCATAAATGCAACGAACGTTAAAATCTATATTTGCGGAATAGGCTTTTTTCTGAGAAATAAAAACTACGTTTCCCAACGCGCTTTTCGCAGTTTCGTTGAGTGAATCGAGAATAATTTTGGTTTTCCCGCTGCCCTTTTCGCCGTAAATCAATTTGATCATGATATTCTGTCCTCCGTTACGGTAACAATCTTTGTATCTTTATAATATATCATTTCGTCGATTTTTTCAAGTCATTTTACAAACTTTTTTCATATATCGTCGATATTTTTCGATATTCCCTCGTTTTTGGTCGAAATCGGTCTTTTCCCGTAACCCGAAGTTAACCGAAAGTCGCTTTTACCGAGTTTTTGACAAGTCTCGGCAAGCAAAAACTTTTGGCGCAAGCAAAAACGTTTGTAGCAAGCAAAAACGTTTGTCGCAAGTAAAAACGGATGCCGCTTTTTTAGCATCCGTAAAAAATAATCGTTTTAAAAAACGCGTTGCGACTTAATATCCGAAAATAATCAATCGGTTTCGCCCGAAAGTTTCTTTTCGCGATCCGCAATGGCGAGCGCGTCGAGCATTTCGTCGATGTCGCCGGCAAGAAAATCCTCCAGCGAATAAAGGGTAAGTCCGATGCGGTGATCGGTAACTCTGCCTTGGGGGAAGTTGTACGTTCTTATACGCTCCGAGCGGTCGCCCGTACCTATTTGGCTTTTGCGATTTTCGGCGTACTCGCTCTTATATTTAGTGCTGTAATAGTCGTAAAGGCGTGATTTCATTACCTTCATCGCCTTTTCTCTGTTCTTGATTTGCGAACGCTCGTCTTGGCAGTTAACCACTATGCCGGTAGGCAAGTGAACCATTCTTATACACGATTCGGTCTTATTGATATGCTGACCGCCCGCGCCCGACGAACGGCAAGTTTCTATAAGCAAATCTTTTTCGTCGATATTGACTTCGACGTCCTGCGCCTCGGGAAGAACGGCAACCGTCGCCGTCGAAGTGTGAACTCTGCCTTGCGATTCGGTTTCGGGCACGCGCTGAACTCTGTGAACACCGCTTTCGTATTTTAAACGACTATATGCGCCCTTGCCGTTTATCATCATCGTAACTTCTTTAATACCGCCGAGCTCGGTTTCGTTTACGTCGATCTCCTCGGTTTTGAAACGATGACTTTCGGCGTAACGTATATACATTCTGTAAAGTTCGGCGGCAAAAAGTGCGGCTTCCTCGCCGCCCGCACCGCCGCGTATTTCCAAAATAACGTTCTTTTCGTCGTCGGGATCCTTGGGCAAAAGCAATATTTTAAGCTCGTCGAAAATTACGCCGAGTTTGCGCTTGCAATCCTCGATTTCCTCTTCGTACATGGCACGCATTTCGGGATCGGTCTCCGTCTGCAAATATTCCTCCGCCGAACGCTTGTCCTCTTCTGCTTTTTTATATTCGAGGTACTTGTCTATCGTAGGCTCCATATCCGCACGTTCTTTGGCTATTTTTTGCCATTCGTCCATGCGAGCGATCACCGCGGGATCGGCAATCTTCTCGGTAAGCTCCAAGTATTTTTTATATATGGCTTCGAGTTTTTCTATCATTTGACACTCCTTGTCCGTTTACCGTTTTAGCAATTTTTTATAAAGTTTTATAAAGTTTACCCTTTTCGAGCGTATATCATTCGCTCTATACCCGATAAATCCTTTTTAACCGCAATATCGCAAAAACCGTTTTCCGCAAGCAAGTTTGCTATTGCTTGCGCTTGACCTATACCGCATTCGAGATACAGTCTGCCGCCCTCTTTAAGTCTTAAGGGCGCGCTTTTTGCAAGACGTCTGTAAAAATCAAGCCCATCGGCGCCGCCGTCCAAAGCCGTTCTCGGCTCGAAATCGCGCACGGCGCGGTCAAGTCCGTCTATATCCGCGGTCGGAATATACGGCGGATTGGATATTATACAATCGAAAACGCCCTCTACCGATTCGAGCATATCGCTCTGCACGAATTGCACGCTCGCACCGCAAGACTCGGCGTTTTTCCGCGCGAGCGCAAGCGCACCTTCGCTTATATCGCTCGCCACGCACTCGGCTCCGCTTTTTAGGTTGACTGCAACGGCTATAGCGCCGCTCCCCGTGCATAAATCGAGTACGCGATCGGTTGGCTTTATGACTTCGAGCGCAAGCGCGACTAATTCTTCCGTTTCGGGGCGCGGAATAAGAACCCGCTCGTCTACTTTAAGGGTATAGCCGTAAAAATCGGCGTCCCCCACGACGTACCAAAGCGGTCTGCCGCTTGCACGCTGCTCGGCAAAATCGAGCGCGCGTTTAACAGCCGACGGCTGAACTATATCCTTGCCGTTTTGAACGTCGCTTCGTTTTAAACCGGAAGCAATGCTTACTATCCATTCGACGTCGGATTCGTCGGTTATTTCGCCGCGAGATAAAATCGTTTTCACCTCTTCGCATAATTTATCGGCGCGCATAGCGGTAATAAACGTTTGCGGCAAAATACTTTCGTCCTCGTCCATTTTCAGAACGGTGTTAAAAGCGGTTATCGCAACTTCGAGCATGTCGTCGGTCGGTTCGCTCGTGGTAATTCGCTGAAGTAAAAGGCCGGGAGCCTTTAACGGATAAAATATCGGCGAATCGGTCTTAGACAGTCCGCGCAAAAGTTCGTAAGAAAGCCCCGCAACCACCGGCAAAAGGGCTATTTTTAAAAGCATTCTGAGCAAGCCTTCCACTTGCAAAATGCTGTTTGCCACCGAGAAAACGAGAATGCTTACGAGCATAACGAAAAACAAAAACGTCGTTCCGCATCTATCGTGAACGCGCCTGCACCCTTTTGCGTTTTCCACGGTCAGTTCCAAGCCCTTTTCGTAGCAAGTTATCGTCTTGTGCTCGGCGCCGTGATACATGTACGTGCGTTTTATATCGGGCATAAGCGACGTCAGCAAAATGTAGCAAACGAATATCGCTATTCTTATAAGACCTTCGATAAGATTATATAAAAAACTCGTCTTGCCGAAATGCAAAAGCATTTCAAGTCCGCCGGTTGCCCACTGCGGCAGCATGACGAACAAAAATACCGACAGCGCAACGCCGAGCAACATCGCTATCGTTCCGACAACGCCGAACAGATCGACGTGCAGCTTTTCGGCAAGCCATTTTTCGAAACGCGACGGCTCCTCCTCTTCGCCGAAAACGGCGGCGGAGCGCATTAAAGTCTTAGTTCCGCCGACGAGCGAGGTTATAAAACTAACCACGCCGCGAACGATGGGAAGGCGCAAAAAAAGCGGTTTTTTATCGGTCGGCGTGAGCCTCGACGATTCGATTTGTATACGCCCTTCGCCGTCTCGCACGGCTGTCGCCATAGAGGCTCTTCCGCGCATCATGACGCCCTCGATTACAGCTTGTCCGCCTATTGCGGTTTTTTTGATTTTTTTATCTTTATTTTTACCCATTGTTATAAAATGAAACTACGGCTTTAATATTAAAACGCCGTATAAAATAAATAACTCTATGCGAACATAGAGTTATCGTTTTTTCAAGATTACATACCGTATCTCTTTTTGAATTTATCGACACGTCCGCCTGTATCGACGAGCTTCTGCTTACCGGTAAAGAAAGGATGGCACTTGGAGCAGATATCGACCTTGATGAGATCGCCCTTTTTGGTGGATCCGGTTATAAAGGTTTCACCGCAAGCACACTGAACCTTCACCGGTTTATACTCCGGATGTATATTCGGCTTCATTATATCACCTCGCTCAGTTTGTTACATTACGCCCTTTGGTGCAATGCCGTTTGTTATTATATTACATTTTTTTCGTTAAGTCAATTATTTGAACGCCACATTTAATTATAATCTAAAATATTTTTAATAAAAATCACAAACATTTGTTCTAATTCGTGCGCTAATTTGAAAAAAGCCTTTATTTTACTTGCAATTATTCTCTCGATATAATATAATGCTTGTGAAAGCGAAAGCGGATAATACCGTTTTGCGCAGGAGATTTATCTAATGACAGGTTTAGAAACTGCACGCGACGGCAAGCTTACGAAGATCAGCAAGATGGAGATGTGCGACTTCGTCGATTCGTCCAAAATCAAAATCATCAAAACCCTCGTCACCCCGGAAGATTTAGACACCATCGCCGGCGATTGCGACGACGTTTGCTATCCCGTAATTCCCGGGCGCGTGGCTATAGGGCAAATTTCGGACGCAAGTTCAGCCGCGTATCTCACTCGGGGTACTCGCGTTTACATCAGCCCGGTCGGCAACTGCGGCAAATGTACCGCTTGCATTGACGGTGCCGTCGCAGATTGCTCAAACTTTTTCGTGGCAGGCAAAAACACTAACGGTTTTCTTAGGGATTTTGCGGTTCTCGATAATAGGTATTTGCATCAACTCCCCCCGTCCGTCGGCGACAACGACGCACTTTTAATCGATTATCTCGCCATAACTCTTTCCGCAATAGAAAAGCTCAACATTAAAAAGGGCGAACACGTTGCGATTATCGGCGGCGGCGTTCTCGGAACGATAATGGCACTGCTTATTATTTATTATCAAGCGGTTCCGATTTTAATCGACAACAATAACGAAAATCTTAGTCGTGCGCGCGGCGCAGGCATATACTACAACTATTTTTCGGACAATAAGGTCGAGCGTGAAGTTTCCGAACGTACAGGCGCGCGTATGGCGCAAAAGGTCGTCTATATTTCGGACAGCAATATCAATACCGATCTCGCAATCAAACTTGCATCGTTTAACGCGACTATCGGATTCGTGGGCTTCACCAATCCAAGCCTTAAGGTCAACTTCAGCGCGGCAATGAAAAAGCAACTTCAGTTCGTTTGCGTAAACAGCGGATATAATATGGAAGAACAAGCAATCAACATTCTCGCCAACAAGGCGGTCGATTTCTCTTGCCTAACCTTCCCCTCCGTTAAATTCGAAAACTGCGAAACAACCCTCAAAAAATCCGCCAAAGAACAGTCTGAAAGCGTTAACCGCCTTCTCCCCATAATCGTCGATATGATGTAATCGGCGGCAAACGAGGGCTTTATTAACACCGACACAAATAACAACTCAAGCAAAAATAATTCGGCGCGTTCTGTTTACGAACGCGCCGTTTTAAATTTGTTTTTATTATTTCTAATTTTTGTTACAAAGTCGCGCTATAAGTCGATTATCGGCTTATTCGGGTATTATTCGTTATTTTAGGCACGGTAAAACGAAAGGTTTTCCGTGCCACAATTTTACTAACGTTATTTTATACCCGAAAGATTATATAAATCTTCTCTTTTTTAAGAGGAACAGAATGAACGCCAAGCCACCCGAACCGGCAACTGCGCTACCGTTTTTAGCTCCACATCCGCATCCGCTTTCGGGTAATTTTGCTATCACGAGGCTTTCGAGTTCAACGCCCTCGCTATCGAAATGCTTACCGCAAACCGAGCAGTCTTTATGTGCCTTAACGCCTTCGGCTTTCTCGGTTGCAGGAACTTCTTCTATCCATTCACCGAAATTATGCCCAAG
>CAZHGN010000027.1:0-17442 GCA_964532155.1 uncultured Acidiphilium sp. | reverse complement strand
TATATACATATTATCACTATACGAAAAGTTTGTCAACGCAATTTTCAATTTTAATCGCATTTTATTGCATTTTTTATTGAAAAAATCGTGTGAAAAACCGTTTGCTTTTCAGTTTAAATTCAATTTAATCGCAACGACGCCGTATTTGTCGATTTCTTCGTCCGTATAATAGGCGTTCATGTCGGACGGATCGGCTTTTTCGTGAGGTAAATAGCCGATTTCGTCGTACGGGAGCGCGGCGTATAATTCATTAAAGTTCTTAAACTGCAAGACTGCGGTGACGGTACAAGAAATAGTTTCGCCGCTTTCCGTTTGAGTAAAACGAATAACGTCGCCTATCTTTATAAGCCGCCGCTTTTCGTCGTAAAGGCGCAGTTCATACACCTTATCCCCGCTTTTTATCATTTCGAAAGGACTTGGCGCAAGGCGCATTTCTACCGTGTTAATCGACTTATAGCCCGACGTTTTGTCTGAAAAAGTCCTTTTATAAAGATCGAGCGTTTGACGAATTACCTCTATTGCACGCTCCCTTCCGCTTACCTGCTCTACCGCGGTTTCCATTCCCTCCAAGTTCTTATACACCGTGAAAAAATGGCGCATTTCCTCGAAAATATGAGCAGGCAATTCGGATATGTCGGTATAGCAATTATAGGTCGGATCTGAAAAGGGAATGGCAATAATTTTTTCGTCGAAACGACCGTTATCGACCATAGCGATAACGCCGATCGGGTACGCTCTGCAAAGGGTGAGCGGATCGAGCGATTCGGAGCACAACAGAAGAACGTCGAGCGGATCGCCGTCGTCGCCGAGCGTTTTGGGAATAAAGCCGTAGTTTGCCGGATAGTGCGTTGACGTGTATAAAATTCGGTCGAGAATAATATACCCGGTCTGCTTGTCAAGCTCGTATTTTTTCTTACTGCCCTTGCTTATCTCGATTACGCATAAAAAATCCTCGGGGGAAATTCTTTCGTCGGATACGTCGTGCCAAAGATTAGACATTTTTCTTCTCCTTAAAGCGTTCAACTGTTAAAAGTCTCTGCGCTTTTATTTGTATTACTAATAATAAAATAGCCGTAAATAGCCGTTTTCGGGCTTATAGCCCTACTTTTTTAAGCGGCACTCTCTTTATAATTTTAAAATCGTGCGTTTTACCGCTTTTAAATATTTTTCGCCTTTTAAGTCAAACGAAATCTTCGTTGAAACATGCATCGGAAAATCGAAAAGCGTGGGGATATCCAATTCCTTTTCTAAGGCTATAGCACTGTTTTTAAGGGTTTCGAGCTCGTCTTCGACCAATATACCCGACCAAATATACATATGAGTTTTGTCCTAAAAAATTGTTACGTTGCTTAGAACAACCCGACGATTTTGCCGTCTTCCGTTACGTCGATATTTTCCGCGGCGGGATGTTTAGGCAGCCCGGGCATGGTCAAAACGTCACCGAGATAAACGACAATAAAGCCGGCGCCCGCCGAAACCTTAATATCCCTTACGGTAACCGTAAAGCCCGTCGGTGCGCAAATCGCGGTCGGATCGTCCGAGAACGAATATTGCGTTTTTGCAATGCATACGGGCAAACCGCCGTAGCCGTTCTTTTCCGCCGCCGAAATAGATTTTTCGGCTTGCTCGGTATATTCTACTCCGTCGCCGCGGTACACTTTTTTTACAACCGCTTCGATTTTTTCTTTTATCGGAAGAGTCAAATCGTAGCAAGGCGTAAAGGAATTTTGACAGTTTTCGCAAACGTCGACGACCGCACTTGCAAGCTCTTTCGCGCCCTTGCCGCCTTTGCCCCAAACGTTTGAAACGATAGCCTTTACGCCGCGAGCAGAACACAGTTCGACAAGTCTTTTAAGTTCGCCTTGAGTATCGGTCGCGAAACGGTTTATCGCAACAAGGCACGGCAAGCGGTAAACGCTCGTTACGTTATCGACGTGGCGCAAAAGGTTGGCAAAACCTTTTTCCATCGCCGCGATATTTTCGGTTTTTAAATGGTCTTGCGAAACGCCGCCGTGCATTTTCAGCGCGCGCACGGTCGCAACTACTACGCAAGCCGACGGTCTTAATTTTGCCGACGAGCATTTTATATCGAAAAACTTTTCTGCGCCTAAATCGGCACCGAAGCCCGCCTCCGTAACGGCGTAATCGGCAAGTTTTAGCGCAAGCCGCGTTGCCACGACCGAATTACAGCCGTGCGCAATATTAGCAAACGGACCGCCGTGAACTATTGCCGGCGTGCCGCCGAGAGTTTGCACCAAATTAGGCTTTAACGCGTCGACAAGCAAAGCCGCCATAGCGCCGTCCGCTTTTAGGTCGCGACAAGTAATCGGTCTGCCTTGTATATCGTAAGCGACTACGATATTGCCAAGCCGCCGCTTTAAATCGGTAACGTCGCTTGCCAAACACAAAACCGCCATTACCTCGGACGCAACGGTAATATCGAAGCCGTCTTTGCGCTCCACTCCGTTCTTGCCGCCGCCCTGTCCGTCGGTAACGAACCGCAGTTGTCTGTCGTTCATATCCACGCAACGCTTCCAAGTAATACGATTTAAGTCGATTTTAAGTTCGTTGCCCTGCATAATATGGTTATCGAGCATTGCGGCGAGCAAGTTATTCGCCGCGCCGACCGCGTGTATGTCGCCGGTAAAATGCAAATTTATATCTTCCATAGGCACGACCTGAGAATAGCCGCCGCCGGTTGCTCCGCCTTTAAGCCCGAATACCGGACCGAGCGACGGTTCGCGCAGAGCAACTACCGTTTTTTTGCCTATTAGTCCGAGCGCGTCGGCAAGTCCTATCGTAACCGTCGTTTTGCCCTCGCCCGATTTTGTCGGCGTGAGTGCGGTTACCAGCACGAGTTTGCCCTTTTCCTTATAGTTTTCGGCAAACGCGCAATCTATTTTAGCAACGAATTTTCCGCGCGGTAACAGCGCCGCGTGCGGTATTTCGGCTTTTTTGGCAATTGTTTTTATTGAACGCAAGCGTGCCGCCTGCGCAATTTCGATATCGCTTTTTACCGTCATTTTTTACTCTCCTCGTTCTCTTTTAAAATCCCCTCGGTCGTAAATATCACTGTCGAAAACAGCGATAACGGGCTTATAGGCGCATATTTGCACTTCTTCACCTATAAACTCGTTGCTTACGCCTATGGGAAAAGTATTCTTAAGCTGCCCCGAAAAATCGTACTTGGCGCCGCTTATATAAACGGTCGCGCTGTCCTCTGCGGCAAAAACCGAAAACCTACCCGAGCACGACTTAAAAAAAGTAATGCGTTCGTTGCAAACGGCGGTTATAACCCTTTTGCCGTCCATAAGATAACCGCGTTTTCCGCTTTTTGCAAGCATTAAAAGAATTTGAACATTGGCTATTAAATGGTCAATTTCACCGCCCGATCCGCAGTAAATCGCAAACTCGTCGAAACCGAGCTTTAGCCCTTTTTTTACGGCGTAAAGAGTGTCGGTATCGTCCTTTTCGGTCGGAAGGCGTATCACGTTTTCACCCGTCAAATCGCACTTTACCGAATCGAAATCACCCACGCAAATATCGGGCTTAATCCCCGCGCTCCTCGCGTAATCGAGCCCGCCGTCGGCGGCAATAACCAAGTCGCCGCTCTTTTTTTCAAAGAGTCTGCCCCTTTCGCCGGCACAAATTATTCGCACCGTACCGCAGTTTTTTCGACTCATTCCAAACTCCTTAAAGGCTTTTTAAAATTTTGCCGATAAGTTCGGTATGCTTTTCGGCGGCAATATTCGAAAACTCGTTATAATCCATAGCCGAAGCGTCGTCGCTGACCGTTTTAATAATAAGACAAGGTACGCCGCTTCTGTTGCACGTAAGCAAAACGCCTGCGGATTCCATTTCGCACACGCTTGCACCGTACGCATCTAAAAGTCCTTTTTTATCCTTTTCGTCGGCAATAAATTTATCACCGGAAGCGCATATCGCCGTTTTCAGTTCGCTATCCAAACCGAGCGCAATCGATTTCGGGTATTCGGGCGCGGGAATAAACGGCGTGCCGTATTCGGGATAAACGGCAGGGCTGACGGGATCTATTGCCGAAAGGTCGAAGTGGTAATGAACGACCGACTCTACGACAACCGTTTCCAAAAGTTTGAGTTTGTCGCCCAGTTTGCCGCAAATACCGAAGTTTAGCATTACGTCGACCGAATACGCCGTGATCAAAAATTGAGCGGCGGTCGCCGCGGCAATCTCGCCTATGCCCGATTTCGCAATATACAGCAGTTTGTCCTCGTACCGCGCGCGGTAAACCTCGAACGCGGGACCGACGGCAAGCCTTTCGACCTCGCTCACGATGCCCATCACGCCTTTCATTTCTTTATCCATTGCTATAATTAAACCGATTTTCACTGTAAAACTCCTTTGTTTTTAGTAAATTCTTAACAAGCGCGTAACTCTTTTCGTAAAATATAATATGAAAAAAGTTTTTATATACGGAGACGAAAATGTCCTCTTAAACTATAAAATCGCGGTAGAAAAGGCAGGCGGCAAGGCGGTTATTTCCGAAAACGCAACCGCCGCAAAAGACTGCGACGCGCTAATTCTTGCGGGCGGCGGCGATGTCTCGCCTTGCTTCTACGGCGCAATCGAGAAAAACTGCAAATCGGTAAGCCTGGTAAGAGACGTAACCGAACAATATTTGCTCGCCCTTTTCGAAAGGCGCGCGGCGCCGATACTCGGCGTTTGCCGCGGTCTTCAGCTTATAAACGTATACTTTGGCGGCACGCTTGCGCAGTCGATAACGAATGCACGAATGCACAAATGCGAAAGCGGCGACGCCTACCATCCGATAGGCGGTCTTTGCGGTTTTATGGCAAAAGTGTATCAAGCAAATCCGACGGTAAACTCTTGCCATCGCCAAAAAATAGATATTCTTGCAAAAGGCGTGCGCTGCTGCGCCAAAAGCCGCGACGGCGTGATCGAAGCGATCGAAGTCAAGGGCACACGCATAATCGGCGTGCAATTTCACCCCGAACGCCCCTTTTTCGGCGGCGACGAAAGCGGAATTAAAATTTACGATTATTTTCTTTCCGCCCTATAACACGCGCAAACGGTGTTAAAACGCCTTATTTTTTGCACGCTAAATACACGATAATCGTGCTATAGCCCGACTTTTTACTATTACGGCTTAGCCGAACATTTTAATCCAAGCGTCGATTCTTGACAAAAGATCGTCCGTGCTCGACGTCTTTTGAACCATTTCGAGGAAGACTTCGGACGGCACGTCTTGCTGAGATAAAAATCTGCGAAGTTTGTAAACGCCGTCGAGTTGTTCCTTGGTAAATAGGTTTTCTTCGTTGCGAGTACCCGATTTAAACAAATCGATAGCGGGGAAAATGCGGCGTTCGGAAAGATGTCTGGATAAAACGATTTCCATATTGCCGGTGCCCTTGAACTCTTCGAAGATTACGTCGTCCATACGGCTGCCCGTTTCGACGAGCGCGGTTGATATAACGGTAAGACTTGCGCCGCCCTTGAGTTTTCTTGCCGCGCCGAAAAACTTTTTGGGAAGAATTAGCGCTTGAGGATCTACGCCGCCCGACAAAAGTTTGCCCGACGGAGGAATAACGTTGTTATACGCCCTCGTGAGTTTAGTTATGGAATCGAGAAGAATGACGACGTCCTTGCCGCATTCGACCAATCTTTTCGCGCGTTCGAGATAGATTTCGGCGAACTTAATATGTTTTTCGGGCGATTCGTCGAATGTGGAAGCCACGACCTCGCCCTTGCCTATAATTTCGGCAAAATCGGTAACCTCTTCGGGGCGTTCGTCTATGAGCAGCACGATAAGATAAACGTCGGGGTTGTTGTTCTGTATGGAAGTAGCAAGCTTCTTTAACAGCGTAGTTTTACCCGTTTTGGGCGGAGCGACGATAAGACCGCGCTGACCTTTGCCTATGGGCGAAATTACGTCTATCGCACGGAGTGCAAAATCGTTCGAGCCTTCAGACAAAACCAATTTTTCGTCTGGATAAACGGCGGGGTAATCGTCGAAATGTCTGCCGCGCTTAAAGTCGGCGACCGGCGTTCCGTTAATCTCGGTTACCTCGCGCACGTTGAGCGACGTTCTGTCGAATTTGTTTATGGCGTATCCGACGACGAAATCACCCGTTCTGAGTCCGTAACGCCTTAAAATTTGGCGGTCGACGTAAAAATCGGGATAGTTTAATCGGCAGTCGTAAGTACGAATAAATCCGTAGCCGCCCTCCATAATTTCCAGCACGCCTTGCGCTTCGACCATTTTATCGGTTTGCGCATCCACGTCGGTAACGGTTACGCGCTCACCGCCGTATTTACCGCCGGAATTATATCCGTTTTGCGGCTGTCTTACGTCGCCGTACTGCGTATGCGAGCCGTATCCGTCGTTTCCGCAGCCCGTACTTCTTCCGACGTAGACCGACTGTCCCGACTGAATTTGAGCCGCGCGGCGAGCGGCTTCCTCGGCATGCTGTTGTTCGAGTTCCGCTACACGCTCCCTTTCGAGCGCTTCGGCTCTTTTTCGTTCGAGCGCCTCGCTCTCTACGTACTTAGGCTTTCTGCCGCGCGTGCTTCGCGTAGGAATAAGCGTTCCGTCCTGTATTTGCAAAATCTCATCGACGAGTACCTGCCTGTTTTTCAGTTTAGGTACGCCACCGAGCTTTGCGAGAACAATTCGCAAATCGTGTATTGTTAAGCTGTCAAGATCTCTTTGCGTATATTTAATATCCGCCATTTTGCACCTCACTTTTTATATTCGTTTTTACAAATTTATTTTCTTAATTTAAATCGCCGTCAAGCAGTTGCCGCGCGGCTTAAAAATCACCGTCGAAAAAATCGACTATCGTCAAACCGCCGCTTAGCGTTTCTTTAAGAACGGTAAACTCTCTTTGCGCTTTAACGATTTTTTCGCTCTCAAACAAGCCCAAAAACTCACCCTTTTCCGAAATATCGATATTCGAATGGCGCGTTTTATAGTGCATGGGAATGACCACGCTCGGCGAAAGGCGTTTTACGTATTCCGCCGCACGCTCGGCGTCTATAGTATAATTGCCGCCGACGGGAATTGCGAGAAGGTCGATTTTGCCGATCCTAGCGACTATTTCGTCCGAGCAACGTTCGCCGACGTCGCCCATATGGCAAAACACCGTTCCGTCCTTGCCGCCGTATATCAAAACGTCGTTTACGCCGCGCTTTGTACCGCCGCATTCGTCGTGGAAAGTTCTGACCGCTTTCAAAAAACTCGGCAAATTATCGTTTTCCACAAAATTCTTCGCCTTAACGAAGTCCAAAGTATTATGGTCGTAGTGCGAATGCGAACAAACGCAATAGTCTGCGGCAACGTCTTCTTGCTTATACCCGATATTGCCGAACGGATCGAAAACTATAGTTCTGTCGCCGTCGGTTATTTTAAAGCAAGAATGCCCGAAATATTTTATTATCATTTAAACCTCTTTATTATCGATTTTAAAATCTATTCGTTTTTGCGCCTTGGTAAAAAAGCAAGAAAAACGCAACCAAACCGAAAACCGCGTAAACACTTCCGCTCTTTTATACCGTTCTGCGCTTTTCGGCAACGGCAAGCGCAACCCTTATTCCGTCCGCCGCCGCGCTCGTTATACCGCCCGCGTAACCCGCGCCCTCGCCGGCGGGATAAAGGTTTTCGGTATTAACGCTTTCCATTTTCTCGTTCCGCGTTATTCTAAGGGGCGAAGACGTTCTGCTTTCAACCGCCGTAAACAACGCTCCGTTTTCGGCAAAACCCTTGATCTTGCGGCTCATGTCCGACATAGCCGCCGAAATCGAATTAGTAATCGAACGATTAAACAGTTCGTCCAAGGGCGCAAAGTTCGTACCTCTCGGATAAGTCGGAAAAACCTCGCCGAACGAATCGGACGTTCTGCCCTTTAAAAAATCGGATACGAGCTGCACGGGGGCTTTATAACCGCCGCCGCCCATTGTAAACGCCTTACGCTCTAACTCGCGCTGGAAACGAACGCCGCCGAGTGCGTCGTCGCCGATAAAATCACGCTCGTCCACACGGCAAACAATCGCGCTGTTGGCGTTCACGCCGTCGCGCAGATATTCGCTCATTCCGTTAACGACAAGCCCGCCTTCCTCGCTCGCCGCGGGCATAACGTAGCCGCCGGGACACATGCAAAAAGTGAATACGTCGCGCTCGCCGGCATGGCTTGCAAGCCTATAATCGGCAGGGGGCAAAAGCGGATAACTCTCTCCGTATTGCGCCTTGCCTATAAACGACTGCAAGTGTTCTACCCTAAAACCTACGGCAAACGCCTTTTTCTCGAGCACGGTGCCTATAAAATTGAGCCTTTCGAACGTATCGCGCGAGCTGTGCCCTACGGCAAGCACCACGGCATCGAAAAGTCGCTCTTGCTCTATACCGTTTTTTATAAACTTTATACCGTCGATTTTACCGTTTTTTATAATAAAATCGTAAACTTTAGCGCCAAAAACGAACTCGCCGCCCAAAGATATAATCTCGTTGCGGATGTTTTTAATAACCGACGGCAACTTGTCGCTACCGATATGCGGCTTGGAAAGATACGCTATTTCGGTTGGAGCACCGAACTCGACGAAATCCTCGATAACGCGCTTTACAAGTCCGTTATTCACCTGCGTATTCAGTTTTCCGTCTGAAAACGCACCTGCACCGCCTTCGCCGAATTGAATATTGCATTCGGGATCGAGATCGCCTCCGCTTGCGAAACGGTCGGTTTTCGCCTTGCGCTCGTCAACCGCAAGCCCGCGCTCGAAAACTACGGGCGTAATTCCGCAACGAGCAAGATACAACGCGCAAAACAGTCCGCACGGTCCCGCCCCGACGACGGCGACCTTGCCCGCCGCCTTAGGATAAACAAACGGCTCGGTCGGCTGTTCTTCGCTATCCGATATAGCCACGTTATAAACGTAACAAAGGGCGTTTTTGTCGCGTGCGTCAATCGATTTTTTTAATATTTTAAAGAACTTAACCCTGTCGGGCTTTATTCTTGCAAGCTTTGCCGCCTTTTCCACAAGGCGATTTTCGCTTTCGCCCACGGCAAGCTTTAAGTTGTCAATTCTTTTCATACCGTTCACTCCGCGCTTAGCCCTTGGATAAAGCTTCCGCGCATACGGCGGCGGACGAAAACGCCCACTGCAAATTGTAACCGCCGCAATCTCCGTCGACGTCGAGCGCCTCGCCTATTATATACAAACCCCTTTCGCGCTTGCTTTGCATAGTATACGGATCAACTTCCGCGCAGCGTATGCCGCCGGCTGTCACCTGCGAAGCTTTAAAACCCGCCGTACCCTCGATAATCAACCTATAGCCCTTTATTTGTTCAACGACGTCGTTTATAAACGAGTAATCGGCAAGGCTCGAAAGTTCCCTTTTCGTCGCGCGAATTACGCATTCCGAAAGCCTTGACGGAAGAAGAGAAACAAGCAATTTTTCGCAAGTGATTTTGCCGAGCAGCCCGAGTTTGTTTATAAGCAAGCCTTTAAGTTCGCCCGCCGTTAGGTCGGGCAAAAAGGATACCGTTATATGCGGCTTACGCAAGCCGCGCAAGTATGCCGAAAGATAAAAAATACTGTTACCGCTCACGCCGTAGTCGGTAAAAAGCAAGTCGCCGAAAGAAGTGTGAACGGCACGCTCGCCGTCAAACAGCGTTACGCTCGCTTGCTGTTTTATCCCCTTTAAACCGCGTATTTTTTCGCGCTCGGTTTTCAGTTGAACGAGCGACGGCGAAAGTTCGCTAAGCGTATGCCCGAACGCCGTTGCCAAACCGTAACTTTTTCCGTCGGTAGAAAAACCGTCGCCGCTGCTTCCGCCGAATGCGAGAACGACTTTTGCGGCGCACACGGTTAATCCGCTATCCGTCGTCAACGAAAAACATCCTTTTTCGCGCGCGACTTTTATTATTCTATCGTCGGTGATTACGTCCGTACCCGAATTTTCAAGTGCAAAGCGCAACACGTCGGCAACGCTCGACGCGCAAAGCGAAGCGGGATAAAACCGCCCTTCGCGCTCGGTCGCAATAAGCCCTATTTCCGAAAAAAAGCTTAACAGCTCGTCTCTGCCGTACCGTTTTAAAACTTTTGCGGCAAAGCAAGCGTCGCCATGGTAGTGCTCGGGCGTTATTTCCTTATTTGTAATATTACCCTGTCCGTTGCCGGTTGCGAGTATTTTTTTGCCGATACGTTTATTGGCGTCGATCACGACCACGCCCGAAACGCCTTGTTTTTTTAACAAAACGGCGGTACATAAGCCCGAAAATCCGCCTCCGACGATGGCAACGTTATATTTTTTCATAATTGCTCCGAATTGTTTTTTCGCATTAAAACCGCGTATTACGGTTAAAATCCGACGAATATGCACTTTTCTATTGACAAAAAACGTTTTTTGTATTAAAATGCGGCACGGTTGATATTTAATAAAGATAGGCACCGCCTACTTTAAAAACTATTCCGACTAACCGCCGAATAAACTAATTTTACAAGAGGTATTTTAATGAAATCTATCGTAGAATACTTATCCGATCCGCAAAACCACTCGTTCGTATTGGTTTTATCGGTAACGCTCGTAGTTCTTATCGTACTTACCGCAATTCTCGTTGCCGCCTATTCAAAAAAGAAACGCAAAACCGAGGAAAACGCCGAAATCAGCGAAACACTCGAGGAAAAAGCCATTCCGGAAAACCTCGTCGACGACGAAATGCTTTCGGAATATGACGCCGAAAACGAGGAGCGCGAAGAACCGAGTGACGGCGTAAAATGTGAAACTACGCAAGCCGAACTTAGCGGCGACGTAAGCCAAACCGCAAAAAGCGAAAACGCACTAAATAGCGACTTGGCTGCAAGTTCGAGCGAGAAAACGTCCGAATCCTCAGCGGCTGAACGGACGCCCGCCGACAAAAACGACGAAGTCAAAGTCCAACCCGCCGAACCGATTAACGAAGCAAGCGCAGAGCCTAACGACGCAACCGAAAGCGCAAAGGCAGAGCAACCGTCCAAACGCTACGCAGGCAAGTGGGTAATCGCAACCGAAGACGACGGTCGCCTTTACGCCTATCTTAAGGCATCCAACGGCGAAAAAATGCTCGCCACCGAGGGCTATTCGTCGCTTAGCGGAATTAAAAGCGGAATCGACACTTTGAAGAAAAATATCCAAAAGGACAATTACGCCATCAATTTAGACAAAAACGGCAATTTTGTTTTTAAAATCTTTTCGGGCGCAAACAGACTGCTCTGCGTGGGCGAAGGTTATTCCACCCGCGAACAGTGCGAAAAAGCGTTCGCGTCGGTCAAACGATTTGCCGCAACCGCGGTAATTACCGTTGAAAACAAAGATGAATAATAGCCGATAATCGACCTATACGCCGACTTTTACGACAAGGCTGCTTTAATGCAGCCTTTTTGTTTGCGAAAAATTTTAGGTCAAAAAATCAAACGTCTTCCTCAACGGCACGCCTAAGATCGGCAAGCCAAAGTTCGCGGCTCGCATCGCTCGGCATACGCCAATCGCCGCGCGGAGACAAGCACAACGAGCCCGTCTTAACGCCGTCGGGCACGCAAGAACGCTTGAACTGAGAAGCAAAAAATCTCTTAATAAATATCTCGAGCGTGCGGGCGATTTCTTGCTTAGAAAACTCGCCGTTAAAGACGTGTTTTGCAAGATAATAAACCTTTGACGGAGCAAAGCCGTGCTTTATCGAATAATACAAATAAAAATCGTGTAAGACGTACGGGCCGACGGTACCCTCGGTCGTCTGCGCGTTTTCGCCGTTTACGGCGGGCTTAAGTTCGGGACTGATAGGCGTATTGACCACGTCTATAAGAATTTTACCCGCCTTGCCCGATCTTTCCGCCTCGTACAAAACGATTTCTTTCACGAGCGTTTTAGGCACGCCGCAGTTTACGTTATACATCGACATGTGATCGCCGTTATAGGTCGACCAACCCAACGCCGCCTCGGACATATCCCCCGTTCCGACAACGAAACCGCCGACCAAGCCGGCATAGTCCATAAGCACTTGCGTGCGCTCGCGCGCCTGCGAATTTTCGAACGTGAGGTCGGGCGTAACGCCGTCGTGTCCGATATCGGCAAAATGCCTTTTCACGCTTTCGGTAATATCAATTTCTTTAAATTGCACGCCGAGCGCGTTTGCGAGAAGCGCCGCGTTGTTGCGCGTGCGGTCGGTCGTACCGAAGCACGGCATGCTTATGGCAACGATATCCGTAAGCGGTCTTTTTTCGATTTTCATCGCGCGGATACACACAAGAAGGGCAAGCGTGCTGTCCAAGCCGCCGGATAAACCGAGCACGAGTTTTTTAGGCTGAACAGTGCGCATTCTTTTAATCAAGCCGTACGCCTGAATATTCAATACGTCAGCACAACGCTCGTCCCGCCGCGCTTTTTCCTCGGGCACGAACGGCGTGCGCGAATAACGCCTTTCGAGCGCAAAATCCGAAGGCTCAACCTCGAACGGCACGAAAACGTAGCCATCCGTATCGCATTCCTTCGTGAACTTTTTAGAACGCTCGTAGTCGAGGAAGGAGCAATCGCAATCGCCTATCGCAACGCCGTCGGCGAAAGGAAGGCTTTCTGCAATCGTCCTGCCCGCCTCGTAAATTAAATTATGTCCGCC
This sequence comes from uncultured Acidiphilium sp., assembly GCA_964532155.1. Lineage (GTDB taxonomy): Bacteria > Bacillota > Clostridia > Christensenellales > Borkfalkiaceae > HGM11416. The sequence goes on along the minus strand of CAZHGN010000027.1, from coordinate 4,798 downwards.
GAAAACGACGTCGGTCGTACTTTCGCCAAAGCCGCTCGAGCAGTAAACGTAAGCGCAAAGGCACTTAGACGACTGCATGGAGACCATTTGCCGCCTATAGTTTTGCTTGCCGGTCGATTCGTTGCTCGCCGAAAGGTTAGCGATAATATTCGCACCTGCAAGCGAATGCGAAATCGACGGCGAATCGGGAACCCAAATATCCTCGCAAATCTCGCACGCAACGCGCATTTCGGGCATTAAAGAGTTTTTTAGAATAATTTTGTAGCCGAAAGGCACGGTAAATCCGCCGTACTCGACCGCATAAACGCCGTCTTTGGAGGGCGAATAATACCGCCTTTCGTAAAACTCGTTATAATTGGGTAGATTGCGCTTTGCTATAAGCGCGATGAGTTTGCCCGAGCATAAAGCGGCGGCACAATTATAAATGCGCCCGTCGATACGCGCAGGCACGCCGACGAAAACGAGCATATTTTTGCCGACGGTAGCCGCGGCAATACGCCTAACGCCATCTTCGGCGGCTTGCATCATCACGTCTTGATAAACCAAGTCTCCGATCGTGTAGCCGGTAACGTTAAGTTCGGGAAAAACTGCGAGCATAACCCCTTTTTTAGCCGCAACGTTAATAAGTTCTATCGTTGTTTTGACGTTAAAATCGACGTCGCCCGACTTTACTTCGTTGGTAAACGCGCCGCATTTAACAAAGCCGTAGCTATGCTTGCGTGCTATTTCGCAAGTCGGCGCGGCGGCAAGTCTTGCATAATCAACGCCGAGCGCCCTTGCGAGCTTTTCTGCGGTTTCGGTCTTAATGCTGTTTATACCGCCCGAAAATATCTTATTAACGGTACCCACGGATATCCCCGTAATCTCGGATACCTCTTTTAAAGTCAGTCCTTTTTCTTTTCTTGCGCGTCTAAGCGCTTCAATCGTCTTGTCCATATTAACCTCGTGCATTATATTTTACCATATTTTATAAATATAGCAAAACGTTTTGCGCTTATTTGCATTTTTTCGATGATTTTTTTTCAAAATTAGCAAAACCGCGCAGTCCGCCCCGTTTTCGACGCATTCCGCCCGCAATTAATACGAAAGACTTGACAAATATGGTTAGCAATGATATTATTTAATTAAAAATAAATGTCGAAATTCCTCGAAAGGACGGGCAAAAAATGATCGATTATAAAAGCTATTCCAATTACTTTTTCGTTTTGCTGAAAAAATTAACGCAAACACCGAGCCCAACCGGTTATTACACCGAAATCGAACCGCTTTTAAAAGAGTATGCGGACGAACTCGGCGCCGAATTTTTACGCACGAATAAGGGGTGTTTCGTTCTAACGGTCGCAGGCGAAAGCGAGCAAGCCCTCGGCTTATGCGCGCACGCCGACACGCTCGGCGCGATGATCCGCTCGTTCTCGGGCGATAAAATCAATTTTTCACGCGTCGGCAGTCCGCTTTTATCTACCCTTGACGGCGAATATTGTACCGTTATTACCAGATCGGGTAAAAAATACAGCGGAACGTTTTTATCGGTAAGCCCGTCCAAGCACGTCTATACCGACGGCGACACTTTGGCGCACACCGAGGAAAATATGTATATACGTCTCGACGAAGACGTAAAATGCAAGGACGACTTCGAAAAACTCGGAATATCCGTCGGCGATTACGTCGCTATCGACACCAAAACCGTCGTTACGCCGTCGGGTTATTTAAAATCTCGCTTTATCGACGATAAGGCAAGCGTAGCCGCCCTTTTAACCGTTCTTAAAATTATAAAAGACAACGGCGTAAAACTGCCCTATACCCTCAAAATTTTAATAACTATGTACGAAGAACTCGGGCACGGCGCAAGCTTTATTCCGGGCGGCATATCCAAAATGCTCTGCGTAGACATGGGTTGCGTCGGCAAAGATTTGACTTGCACGGAAAAAATGGTCAGCATTTGCGCCAAGGACTCGCACGGTCCGTACGATTACGATTTTACAAACGAACTCGTCGCCGCCGCAAAAAAACTCGGGCTTTCTTATGCGGTAGACGTTTATCCGTACTATGGCTCGGACGTCGGCGCTATGTGGACGGCGGGGCACGACGTTCCCGGCGCACTGATCGGCACGGGCGTTCACGCCTCGCACGGGATGGAGCGCACGCATATCGACGGCGTTATGAACACCATCGCCCTCATTCTTTATTACGTAGGCGCGTTAAACGGATAAATCCCCGCCTATAAGTCGATTATCCGCACTTTTTTTCATTTGCTTATCCATTATTCTTTTTTATTACCTCTTTTTTAGTAAAACACGCCGATAGGTTGAGTTAATCGACCTATCGGCGTGTTTTTTTGTTTTTCGCCGCCCAACGAGGCGGCTAATATTACATTTTAAAATTTGTTTTTTCCATAACGCTTTTTGCGCATGTTTTAAGCGTTTAAGTCTGCCGAAGCGGCGGCTTCTTCTACACTGCAGCACTCTTCGGGTTCGGCAGAAACCGTTTCTTCAGCCGCAGCAAGGCTGTTTTTAAGTAACGAATCGAAGAAGTTTGCGCGCGCAGTCATATGGTACGGATAAACGAAAAGGATACCTATGCCGAAGCACATGCTACCGAGTATATACCACCCGATAAAACTTAAATCGAGCAAGAACAGTTTCATTTTATTTCCATTCATAAGACGCTGGCTTTGTTCTAAAGCCTTTTTCCAATTTTTATCATCCGACTGCTGTTGAATGTAAAACGCCATCGAATAAGCGTAAGTTTTTACGATACCCGGCACGACGAATAAAATACTCCACAACGCCGTGAACAACGTTTTCATAAAACCGAGCACGAGCGACTGCGTGAAACTTTCGGAAAAGCCTTTGAACAGATCGGATAAATCGACCTCGTAACCGCTTTCGTTTACAAGGCGCGCTTGCACTCTCGTCAGTCCGTAAGAGAGCGGGCCACCCACCAACAAGCCGCCTATGAGCGTCATTGCGGAAAATCCGCTTATTGCGCCGTATATTATCTGCACTAAAACCATCATAAGCCAAGCGGTAGCAAATATTCTTCCGCCGAGCTGCCCCCTCGCGCGACTGCGAAGCTCCGAAGATTTTTCCGGATGAACTACCGCGCCGCAATCTCCGCCGTCGGTTTTCTTTATAGCCTTAGCTATCGCCGCCGTTATCGACTTGCCTGAAAGTTCAAATATAAAGCATACAATTATGGGAATATATCTTATTAGGATTGATAGAACATTTGTCATCATTTCATATACATTATAATAGAATGGGCATAATAATATTGCCAGAATGTATTTTAATAAGGTGTTTTCTTTTTCTCCACCAAATTCGTATCCTATTAAAAATATAATTCCGTATAATGGGTTTAAAATAGAAAGAAGATCATATTTATGGCTATTATCATAATGATATCCTCCAAGAATTATCCACATTATTAAGTTAGTTATTATCGTGAATATCGCTAAAAAACCATAACCGGAAAAAACACTATTTATTACTTTATTTTTTTCATCTCGTTTATATTCAATAAATAAAGCTTGCAATCCAAATAATACAAACACAGAAAAAAAAGGGCAATAATAATCGTAATAATAATTTAGCTTGACACCGACACATGACAAAATTAAAATCATTAAATATTTTATAAAAGGTAATTTTTTATCTTTATCTATTATGTAATAAAGTTTTATTAGTCCTATACATAAAGAAGTAATAATAAGAAACAGACAAATAAAGACTGCAAAATTATGTAGAAAAACAAGAAAAGGATTTGATTCCCTGACATCGCGCCAAATCAAATAACACGCAAAAACGGCAAGCAAGGATAAAGCAATTAAATATTTTTGAGTAGAATTATCTTCTTTATTGAAAAGCGAATATAGAGAAATAAACAACCAAGGTACGCTAAAATAAAAAAGATCATTAATTCTAAAATAGAAAGAATTATCACTAGAAATATATAACCCAAAAATCATCCATAGCACGGTAACGACGTAAGGAATAATTGCACCTTTCAACTTAGCTTTCATAAAAAAAACATCTCCTTTGTAATTAATGCATATTTGCATTTTCAATAATTGTATAACGCATTTTTGCATTTGTCAAGCAATTAATGCAATTTTGCTTTAAAATAAAACAAAAACGGTTTATCGAAATGGAAAGACTAAAAGAATTACGGTTGGAAAAAGGACTATCGCAGCAACAGCTTGCAAGACAGATCGAAACCACGCAAAGCAACATCGGCAGATGGGAAAACGGAATTAACGAGCCGTCTGCCTCGCAACTGATTAAACTTGCCGATTATTTCGGCTGCACGATAGATTTTTTGGTCGGCAGAGAAGACGACTTCGGCGTGAAAAAAGATGATTTTAATCAACGAGTTAAAACCAAGAACGACGCGACCTTTTTCAGACTTTACGACAGGCTCGGCGACTCCGCAAAAAGGATAACCATAGACCTTATGCGTTCACTCGAAAAAAACAGTTTATAAAGATTAAACACAAAAATACCCCCAAAAGTCGGGCTATAAGTCCGTTATCGGCGGTATTTCTTTTTTTTAATATTTTTTTACAGACTGTATATCGTTATTTTTCAGCACGCGAATTTGCTAATTATTCCACACTTCACTTCCCTTGGCGCCCGCTAGGAGGAAACCGTCTGCGCAAGCCGACGTAAAGAGTTAGCGCGTTGAGTAAAGCGACTTTTTGCTTGGCGTATACATCGTGAAAAAAGGAACAAAAAACAGCCTTTCGAAGGTGAAAGACTGCGCTTGTTTTTTTGCAATTATCCGTATAAATTACCTTTTT
>CAZHGN010000026.1:0-18966 GCA_964532155.1 uncultured Acidiphilium sp. | reverse complement strand
AATCGGTATCAACAATAGAGGTAAACGTACCGTTATAGTCTATATCGCTATCCAAAATGAAGTATCCGTCGAGGAAACCGCAATTAGGAATATCATTCTTTGAATCATCGTCCCAATTACCGGCGTCTCTTGCAAGCTTTCCGAAATTATCGAGTTCGCCCTTATTGCTTATTATGAGCGTATAGATATCAGCCGTGAAGTTATAGATGAAAGTATCGGTTTCTATAGCGCAAGCTTTTCCTTCGCCGAGGTCGCCGACCTTTTGCGGAAGTTTCGTCTTATCTACGGTAACGGCGTCACCGCTTGCGGACGAGGTTACGTCTTTTCCGCCAATGAAAAGCTTTTCAAGCGAACCGACAACGCCGTCCGGTTTGGAAACCGTCGAAAGGTTTGCAACTTCCCAAGTAGGCTTAAAGTCAAGCGTTTTCACGACTTTATTAACCGTTACGGTTACTTTTACGGTTGCGACTTCGCCGTTTGCGGTCGAAGTGTAGCTACCGACGAGATTAGTCGTGCCGGCGGCAACTTTTTTAATAAGGTAGCTGCCCGCGGTTGTAGTTTGTTCGATAATAGCAATGCCGCTATCGTAGGTTTCAGCCTCGGTATCCCAAGTAATAGCCGCGTTTTTGATAACGCTGTTTCCGTCGAATGCATTGAAAGAAAGAGTGAATTCGGTATCGCCGCCCTCGGACGTTGTCCAAAGATCGAGCTTATATCCTTCGTTAGTAGACGAAATGCTATCGTCCGTCGGAATAAGCGTGGGCTTGGGTTTCTGAACTTTTACGGTAACCTTATGGCTAACCGTAACGCCTTTTGCGGTAACTGCTACGTAGTATGCGGTTTGACCGACTTTTTTAGCTTTGATTGTAACGTATTTACCATTAGAGGTTACCGCACAAATGTCGTCCGCTTCACCGTCGGCGAGCGTCCAAGCGTAAGTTACGCCCTCGTTTAACTGAGCGCCCTTCCACAAAACCTTGACTTCGTCGGTGAATTCGTCGCCGAGGTCGAGGTTGATTTCGTCTTCGAACTTAATCTGCGGAGCGTATACTGTTTTGGTTACCGTAACATTACATTCGGCAGTCGCCTCGCCGTAAGTAGCGGTAATAACGGCACTACCCGCCTTGATACCGCTAACGACTCCGTCCGACACGGTTGCTACGGCTTCGTCGGACGACGACCAAACGAGCGTTTCGCCGCTGCCCGTAACCGTTGCTTTAAGGACGGCTGTTTCATATTCGCTTAAAGTGAGTTTCGCACTGTCGAGCATAACGCCGACTTTTTCGCTTCCCGAATCGCTTCCGGAACTGCTTCCGGAACTGCTGCTATCAATAGGAGTATAGTCGGTTGAAAAGCATGCCGCCGTAAAGCCAAGTGCGAGAGTCATGACTATCGCAAATAAAAATAATAATTTTTTCTTCATCGCCTTTAATCCCTTATCAATCTAATTCCCAATCAGCAACTAAGTCGTTGATTTTATTGGTGGTGTGTTCTTTATGAGTGGTATTTTGAAGCGCGTAGAAATCCTCCAAAAATGATTTGCGCATTGCCTTGATAGTCTCCGGAGAATATTCGAGCGGATAAAGCGAACAAATAGCGATTCTCGGGAACTGCGATTCGATGAGAATATGCTTCTTCAAGACTTCGTAAAGTTCGCTGTCTTCCGTCTTATATTGTTCAACGGCTTCGTACGATTTTTCGATTAATCCCATGAACTGAACGAGTATTTCGTGGCTCCACACCTCGGTAGAGGCGTATTTTTCGCTTTGGATACCGCTACCCGTTACGGATTCTTTATCCTTAAGGTTGAGCTGGATCATATCGAGAAGAGTCGACATATAGGTTTCCGCTTCGCCGAAATAATATTTGAAGAATTTCGCGCGGAGTTCGGTATAATCGACGTTTACGTCAAACATTGCCTTGGAGTTTACGTAAGTTCTGAACTTCATAAAGCCCGGGCAGTTCGCGTTTTGCCAATCGCATCCGTGGGGGAACAGATAGTTCGCGCCGTAGGATTTGAAGTATCTGAGGTTTTCAACGAGTATATCGTAGTTGTTATACGGATAGAAGAAACTCGGGAAGTTTACTTCGTACGCCCAAATATAGAGGGTGTGAGCAATGCCCGACCATGCTTCGAGAGCGGACGAGTAACGATTGTTTTCTTCTTCATAGAAGGTATGCGACCAAGATGCCGCGGACGGAGCAAATTCGCAACCGACGTTTTTGCCGAATACGAGTTTCACCTCGTTGCCTTCGGCGTCCGTTACGGGCGACCAAACGCCGTTTTCATCGAATTCGTAACGAGTTACGGGCTTGCCCTTGCCGTTTTCGTCGAGGTCGTATTGACCGTTATCCAAACGCGCAACGGGGGCTTGAATGCCTGCGCCGTACGCAAGAAGAACTACGTTAAACTCTCTATCGGGGTGATTTTCCGCCATATATGCGTCGATAACGGTCGAAACGTCGTTTGCAAACGCGAGCATTGCGCCGCCGATCGTGCCGTAATGTTCGACCGATTTGTTGCAAGCATTGCAGTTACAAACCGCAATGGAGTTATTGACCGCTACGTCGTTAGGCGAAATACGCATGTTTACGACGTCTTCGGAGGAGCTTTCTATATACGTTTCGAGCTTTTCGGCAAAAAAGTTTACGAACTCGGTATAAGAAGCTTTGTTTCCGCGTGCGGTAAAGCAGATTTGACCTATTCTGTTTCCGCCCGTGCCCCAAACTGCGCCATCCGAAAGCCAATCGCTGTGTTCAACAAATTCTTCGGGTGTGAAGAAGTCGTACATATTGTGAACGTTATCGCCCGAGCTCGTTATGAGCATCGTGTTTACCGTAGTAAAGCCCATTCCGTATTTTTCGCTCGCCGTAATCTTATTGTCGGGTATACGGAATTCGTAGTCCGGGCGCTCTTTTATGGTCATTTGCGGAAGAACGGAACCGTCCTTTTCATAAATAACCATGTCGTCCGAAATCATATCGTAGCCAACGACCTCTCTCAAAAACGCTATAGCCGCAAGCTGTGCGCCATGAGCGGAATAGAAACCGATAAAAACGTCGTCGCCACGAGTTTTAATATAATAGCCCGCCGATTTAAGTTCGTCCTTAGAGGGCATTACGATAGCATACTCTTCCATAGTCGCCGCGTCGCCCATAACGATATACTTGCCTGCGTTTACGTCAACGGTCGGTTCGTCCTCGCTTTCGATAACCTGCATCTTAGCGCCGGTAGCGCCTTCGACGTGTTTTGCGATATGGTTTGCCGCTATGGAATAACCATGCTTGGGCGCAATTTTATATTCGGTGCTATTGTTTGCAGTGAAAACGCCTACTGGAGTGGTGAAATTTACGTCTATCTCATGGAGTACGTTCTCGGTTACCTTGTGATCGGTTACGTCTTCGGTCGGATTAACCGCGTCGGGCACTCTGTTATCTATAGATCCCGACGTTTGTCCGCCGCTTCCTGAATCGGACGGCGTGCCGCCCGGTGCGACGAGGCAGGCGGGCAGAATGAACGACAAGCTCATTAAAAGCGTTATCAAAAGAATAAATAATCTGTTCTTTTTCATAATTCTTCACCTTTACTTAACTTCAACGGTGTACTTAGCCGTTGCCATGTTACCCTCTTCGTCAACCGCACTGACGACGAACGTGTAAACGCCCTTCGTTTGCGCATTGATCGAGTTGGACGAGCCCTTGAGCTGAATTATTCTTCCGTTCGGGTTGATTACGTATTTGTTAACTTTTATCGAAGCCGCTTCGCTAATGTTATCGCTTACCTTATAATTAGGCATTACGATTACGTCGCCAACGGTTGCGTTAGTGGTTCCAACGCTCGTAAATTTAATTTCGGGAGCCTGTTCGTCGGGTACGTATACGCTGTCGAGAATACTGCTCTTATTGTCAAGCCAATTTATTTCCTCGGCGTTATAACTAATTCTGTACATTCCGTACTGAGTAAGTTTGATTACGTACTCTTTGTCGGTCGCAACGTTTTCGAGCTTATTGCCGTCAACGTCGGTAACGATTTCTCCGTTAGGCGCTTCTACGGTTACCGTACAAGCGGATTCGGGTGCGAACGTATCGCCTGAAATAGCCGCGCGAACGGTGTATTCGGAATTGAGCGAATATCTTCCGCCGTGATCGCCTATAAGTGATACGGACGGACCGCTCGAATCTTTGTCTCTGTAAGAAAGGACCTGACCGCCGACAGAGTTGAGTATATATCTATCGCCTGCCTGAGCGTCAAAAACGTTCATGCCGACGTATACTTTATCGTTGAAGCCGTTAAACATCTTGCCGTTTGCATATTGCGTTAAAGTTACGGTATGAGTGAGTTTTCCCGCTTTAATCTTAAGCTTTTCGCCGTCGAACGAGAACGTGAGCGTGTTTGCAATAGCGCTTGCGTCAAACGTCGTTTCCTCTCCGGCGTGAACGACTTTCATCTTATTGCCGTTCGGCTTAACGATTATTTTAGCCGAAAGATTTGAGTCGTACGGATCGGATATTACGATTTCGAACGCACTGTAATGAGTCTTGTTTGCAAGCGTTTGAATTTGGAAATTCGCCGCGCTTACAAGGAGGGGTGCGGCGAACGTCCAGCCTGCACTTGCGGTTGCGGCTTCGCTTACGATTGCCAAGCCCAACGAAATGTTTGCGCCGTTTTCATCCTTGCTGGAGACGATCGAATCACCGAAAAGGTAATTATCCATTTTAACTTTCGTGTTTTCGGCGTATCTTGCAATGATGGTCGGAATTTCGACCGACTTTGTAGCGGTGCCGCAAACGTATTCGAGCGTTACTTTATCTCCGTTGTTTGCCACCACGGGAGTAATTTTAGCGCCCGTTTTGTATTCTTTCATTCCGTTCGCGTCGGTTACTTTAACGTTGCAAACCTTGCGTTCCGCCTTGCCGCTGCTATAATCGACTGCGAAGTATTCGGGAACGGTATATTGGGAACCCGAAATGAATATTCTCGGGAGCACGATATCGTCGACGAAAAGCGGATCTTCGCTTGCCGTAACGGTCAACTCGTAATCCTCAGAAGTCGATTTTCCGATATAGTCGGTTACCGTGTAAGTGATGGTATAAACGCCTACCTCGTCAAATCTGTGACTACCGTCTAAAATCTCTACCGTATTCTCGCCTAAAGTTGCGGTAATTTTTTCGATAAGTTTGCCGCTTCCGCCGCTTGCCGTTGCGCCGTCGAACTCAACGGGAATGCCTGCGGTCGCCTCGATTGCGTATCCCTCGGGAAGAGTTACCTCAACGTCGGGCGTTTTTTCGAGCGAACGAACGAGCAAGGTTTCCTTTGCTTCGTTGCCGAAGCGATCCTTCGCGGTGTAAACGATAACGTAATTGCCGAGTTTGCTTGCGGTAAACTTGCCGTCGGCAACGCCGATCGTTACTTGCGAATCGGTACCGTAGTTATAATATACGTCAGATTCTACTTCGCATACGCCTGCGATAGCGTCCCACGCGGTAGCCGAAGGAATGGTATAGGTATAGCCCATTTGAACGTCGGGCATCGTTTCGTATTCCTTATTAATGGTAATCTCGGGCTTTTCGCTATCGGTAAAGGTGTTTTCGCTTAACGCCTCGTTAGTAATTCCGAAAACGTTCATAAGGCAGAAGTTTGCCGTATCCGAAACGTATCCGCTTGCCGAAACGGAAAGTCTTGCCTTTCCGCTCTTAAAGCCGTTCCAAAGCGCTTTTTCGTAGTGCGTAGGATCGTTAAGAGTCGCTATCGTCGAGCTTTGCGCCTTTGCAGTAAGCGTAGCCGCATCAAACATAAGTGTGAACGGCTTGGTGTCGGGCAAGTAATCTACGGCGGGGCCGTCCCAAGAGTCGTCCTTGTTTTTGGTTGCCGTAAACGATAATTGAATGCTTGCGCCGAGGTCGTCGTTTACATGGTGCTTAATGGACGATCCGTTATTCTCGAAGCCGACCATATCTTGACCGTTACCGCCAACGCTGACGAAAGCGGAACCCAAACCCTTTGCGTCGTCGGGATTATATCTGTTTATCTCGAAACGAAGGTAAACGGAAGGATCGACGATGTCGGTAAGAGTGAATATAAGCTTTTTAAAATCGTAAACGCCGCGCGTGTCGGGCGTTATAAAGCCTTTTACGATTTCGTCGGTAGACGTAAGCGAATTGACGTCTATAACGTGAGTAAATTCAAGCGTTTCCTTATAAGCAAGTCTTACCAAAAGGCCGTCCGAATTTGCTCCGAACGTATCGTAATGAGCGTACGAAGCGGTACTCTTGTTACCGCTGAACGTGTATGCCACGCCTTTTACCGAAAACTTTTCGGTTTTCTTGTATTGCTTACCGTTTTGCTCTGCGTAATAATTTACGAGATAATCGCCCATTTCATCGAGCGTCACTTCATCGAGCGTGACGGTCTTTCCGCTCGGATAAGTAACGGTGTGCGAAGCAAATACGTCTTCGTTGCCCACCGTAACCTTACGCGTCGGGACTTCAAACACTGCGCCGTAAGCATAACTTTCTTCGATTGCAATTTCCGCCCACTGCTCTTGCGCGTCGGAACTGATTATTCCGCTTACGCCGAAAACGGTGAAACACAATGCAACAAATGCCAAAAGAATCGTTAATGCTTTCTTGTCGGTTCTAATGCCTGTTTTCATCTTTTCTCCTCTTAAATAATTATTTTGTACCGATTTACTCGGTTCAATTTCTTATTTGATATTTTATTTCTGCCCTTTTAGCCTTTTACGCCGCCGATCGACAAGTTGCCGAGAAGCTTTTTATGGAAAGCCAAGAAAATTACTACGACGGGCAGCAACAGTAAGAACGCCGCAGCCATCTGTGTGGGAACGTATGGGAAATATCCGTTCGTTATGCTGGTTATTCTGAACATATATTCCGCCAGCGTAGGATGGTTAGGTACGAATACCATAGGCGTTTGATAGTTATTCCAATATTGTATAAAGTTGATAAGGAATATCGTGATAAACGTATTTGAAACGATCGGGAAGAATATTTGAATCATTATCTGCCAATCTCCCGCGCCGTCTATTTCAGCCGCCTCGCTATACGCCATAGGAGTCGCCTTAAACATATCGTAGAACACGAGGAAATAGAGCCCTAAAAAGTTTGCTCTCATGACGAGCATGCCTATCCAAGTATCGTATAAATGCAATTTTATCGCCATTTGAAGGGTGGATACCTCGCTTCCGACGATAGGAATTGTCATAACAACGAGAACGAGCCCGTAAACGAATTTCGAAAACTTGCAAGCATATCTCGCGCAAAGGTACGCCGTTACGCACAAAACGATAGTGTTTACGAGCGAGCAACCTATCGAATATACAACCGAGTTCCATATAATTTCGCTAAACATTACGTTGCCTTGCTGCCTTTTTAGCGTTGCGTTATTTAAAACGTACGAAAAGTTTTCGAAATACCAAGGATTTGGGATTCCCGCCATGTTGTCGTTAAAATCGAGAGGATATTTTAAAGCAGTCATAAATCCCCACAAAAGTAACAACAGAAGCAGTACGCAATAAACGGAAAGCAATACGAGCATTACTATCGTAAGCGGCGAAAGACGGGCTCTTTTTTCTTTAATTTTCATTTTGCTTGACATAATCGACCTCCCGTCAATCCTCGCTCGGACCGTATTTGTTTAGCAGCCGTCTCGCAAGGAAGGTAAGCGGTATCGCAACCGCGGTACACATAAGACCTAAAGCCGCTATCGGCGGATATTGCGACATATCAGCTTTTGCATGCTGCGTTTTATAAAACATCAAAAAGCCGATAGTCGTCGTATTGTAGTGCATGTTATATCCGAAGAAAGAAAAGTTATTAATTTCGTTCGTGAATATCGCCGTTATCCCGGTTACCAAAAAGACTGAAATCGTCGAAAACGACTGCGGAAGCACGATGCTGAAAAATTCCCTGAACGCGCCCGCGCCGTCAAGTTCGGCGGCTTCGATCATTTCGGGAGAAATAGTCGACATTTTGTTGGAATACAGCAAGACGTTCGTTCCGAACCCTACGAATATACTGTAGAACATCAAAACCGCATATCTTGAATTTTCCGACGATACGAGCGATTTTTTGACGACGATACCTAAAGCGTTCAAAACGTCGAGAAAAACATAGTCCATAAAATATTTAAAAATGGTAACGAGGACTATACTCGATATAATCGACGGCAAGAAAAGCATCGTACGGAACAACATCGCTCCGCGAAGTTTTTTAAAGATGTAATACGAAAAGAACAGCGCGAGCGGAACGCTTATAACCAAGGTTAAGCCGTACGTTTTCAAAGACACCAAAAAGGCGTTTTTAAGCTGATCGAAATCGTTTAATCTTGTAAACCAGTCGGTAAAATTCGAAAAAGTCCATTCGAGCGTTTCAAACGTTTGAGCGTCGATTTTTTTAAACGCAAGCAAAATCGAGTTGAAGTTGATGCACACGTAAAAAATCGCAAACTGAAGCATAGGCCAAGCCATAAGACTCACGTAAAAAATGAGACTCTTTCTGCTTCTGAACGCTTTATGCTTGTAATTCGTCATTAATTTCTCCTTTTACGAAAACGCGATAAGCTCATTTTAAAGTCGCCGCTTTCGTAAATCGCATATTTGTTCAAAGGGCATTTTAAGTCGGCAAAGAGTTTAGAAAACTCTTCGCCGACTATTGCCGTGATTTTTTGATTATTTATCGCTATTATTTAGCATTTTTCCACAAATTACCGTTACCGTTCTTGAACGAATCGTAATAAGCCTTGAAGTACGATTTGGTATTTTCGTTTAAAGTTCCTTCTTTTGCGGACTCCTTAAATGCGGCTATAGGACTTCTGTAATTGCCGGCGCCGTAAACCTTTTCGTTATGGAAAGTAGCCAAGTTGTTGTTGTAGAAGGAATCTCCGGTATACTTATAAATAACGTCCGCGTCCATCGTATATTTTACGAGCGATTTAGAGAACGGCGAAAGATTTGCAAGCGAAGATTCGGGAACGTCGTAGCTGTATCCGCGAGGAGCACCCGCTTTTTCGGTGAAGAGCCTGAGACCTTCGTCGCTGTTAAGATACATAATGAAGTCGAGGCAAGCGTCCTTTCTCGTACCGGCGCCCTTCTTAAGGCATACGGTAGCGTTTATAACGTCGCAATAGGTGTTAGCGCTGCCGACCTTGTCGGAAGTAGCTTTAGGCAACGGCATCCAACCCAAATTCCTCTTATTCATAGCCCAGTTTGCGTTCTTTCGCGCCATTGATTCGAATACCATCGTAGCTTCTCTCTGCCACCAAGGTCCGTCCAAAAGCATTGCTACGCGCTCATTCTTATTTACGCTTTCGAGGAAGGTTTGTTGAGCATCAGTTTGCGTAGATTCTTTCCAGCTGTTACCGGTAGAATATTTGTCATTTCTTAAAAGTTTTTCGATAAATTCGAAAGCGTAATATTTACCGGGCTGACGAGCGACCTCGTATCCCGTATTCTTGGTTACGGTAACTTCTTCCAAGTCGAGAGTACCGTCGGTTTTAAACATAGGAGCGCCGCTTTCGTCAAGTTTAACAAGGTCTTCCGTTCCTTCGAAGGTGAAGTTCATCATCATGTTGGAAAGACCTTCGTAGTCGGCGATCAACGCGTCGAGGAAACCGCACATATATCCGTTCATGATGTTCTCATTTCCTGCCCAAGTCATCGGAACGATATTGTTTGCGATCATCTCGTCCATAAGAGTAAAGAACTCGGCGTAAGTTGCGGGAAGTCCGTCGTCATCGGTATTATACTCACCGTCGGGGCCGGCACTCTTTTTCTGCGTTTTGCTAGCAATAAAGTCGCCGTTTGTCTTATCGTCTGCGAAATAGAAATTCTTTTCATTGAAAAGGTCTACGTCGTAAACAAGGCCGATATTGCCGTAATAGTGCGGCAACGCGTAATAATGCGTTTCGCCTGCCGAATCTTTAATTCCGAAAAAGTTCTTTTGCTGTTCTGTAAGCTTATCCTCGACCTTTTTGCTGTCGTAAGGATTAGTCTCGGTAACGGTAGAGGTCAAATCCTCAAGCCCGTCGCCCGAATTTACCAATGCGAAATAAGAATCGTTTTCGAGGAAGTAGATATCATACTTTTCGGTAGCCATAACGGTCGTGGAAGTATAAGCGTTTTTATCACCTTCGAAGTGAACCTGAACGCCCGTCTTCCCCTCTTCGAAAGACTTGTTCGCATTCTTTTTCTCGTATTCCTCGGCAATTGCGCTGAGCCATTCGGAGCCGTATCCCGAGTCAAAATATCTGACGTTAATCTGCGTCTTGTTGGTATCGACGGGTTTGTTACCGCCACCGGCTGTACCGCCACCGCCGCACGCCGACATACTCAACGCCGCAACCGCGGCAAGAACGCCGCTCATGATCTTCTTGAAAAAATCCTTTTTCATTTCTTTTCTCCTTTAACATTTTTTAAAAGATATTATATGTTAAACGCAAACGCGCTTAATATCAGTTTGCTTTCGTCCATAAATCGCCGTGTCCGTTCTTCAAGTTGTCGTAATACGCTTTGAAATAGGATTTAGCGTCGTGTTTTTTTTCCTCGAACGCAGAAAGCGGATTGGTATAACCGCGAACCGCATAAGCTACGTCGTACTTAAATATGTTTAAATTACCGTTATAGAATGCGTCGCCGGTATATTTGTATAAAACGTCGGCATTCGATAAATATTTAACGAGGCTCTTAGAGAACGGAGTGAGTTCGTTTAGCGAAGTTTCGGGAACATCGTATTTATATCCGCGAAAGGCGCCCGTCTTTTCGGTAAAGATTCTAAGTCCTTCGTCGCTGTTGATATACTTAACGAAATCGAGACAAACGTCCTTCTTCGCTCCCCTATCCTTCATCACGCAAACGAGAGCGTTCAAACCGTCGGTATAAACGTTTTTGCTGCCGACCTTGTCGGAAGTAGCCTTAGGCAACGGCATCCAACCGAAATTTCTGTTCTTTATATCCCACTTAGGATCCTTTTTGGCCATATACTCGGCAACGACCGTAGATTCTCTTTGCCACCAAGGTCCGTCAAAAAGCATTGCTACGTCTTTTTCGTTATTAATCTTGCCGTTCTGGAGGAACGCTTGCTGTGCCTGAGTGTGCGTCCATGTCGAAAAAGCTTTATCGGTATAATACCTATTGTCAGACAAAAGTCTTTCAAGGAATTTAAACGCGTAATACTTGCCGGGCTGACGAGCGACGTCGTAACCGTTTTGCTTGCTTATGATAACTCTTTCCAATACGGGGTTGCCGTCGGCGTCGAATACGGGGCTGCCGTCGGCGTCGAACCTAACGAGATCTTCCGTTCCGCTGAACGTATAATTCATCGTCATATTCTCGGCGCCCTCGCAATCGGCAATCAATGCGTCCATAAGCCAGCAGAAATATCCCGTTCTATACGTCCCCGTCCACTCGATCGGAACGTCGCCGTTTGCTGCAATTTCTTCTAATAAAGCGAAAAATTCGTCGTATGTTGCGGGTAGTCCGTCGTCGTCGGTATTATACTCACCGTCGGGACCGGCGCTCTTTTTCTGCGTTTTGCCCGCGATAAAATCACCATCGGTTTTGTCTGCCGCAAAATAATAGTTTTCGCTATCGAAAAGATCTTTGTCATAGACGATACCGATATTGCCGTAATAGTGAGGCAACGCGTAATAATGCGTTTCGCCGTCCTCCGTTATTCCGAAAAATTCCTTTTGCTGAGCGGTGAGCTTGTCCTCGACCTTTTTATCGTCGTAAGGATTGACTTCGGTAACGGTAGAGGTTAAGTCCTCAAATCCGTCTTTAAGAGCGTAATAAGAATCGTTTTCGAGGAAATAAATATCGTAATCGTTTTGAGTCATCGCGGCGGTAGAAGAGAAGTGATCCATTCCGCCGTCGTGTAATAACTGAATCCCGGTTTTGCCGGGTTCAATAGAAACATTCTCGTATTTCTTTTCAAATTCTTCGGCAATAGCATTAAACCATCCGTCGCCGAAGCCCGCGTCGTAGAGCTTGACGTTGATTTGCGTTTTCGACGTATCGACAGGCTTATTATTGCCACCGCCACCGGCTGTACCGCCACCGCCGCACGCCGACATACTCAACGCCGCAACCGCGGCAAGAACGCCTCTTGCGATTTTTTTGAAAAACCCTTTTTCCATTTTTTTGTCTTCTTTCTTATAAGAGGGATTCCCCGTCGTCAGACGGGGAAAGGGGGTACCCCCTTTCGCGCATTTTTTCGGCTCGCGCGCCGTTCTTTTTTCACGAACTCGCCGTTCTTTTTTCACGAACTCGCCGTTCTTTTTCACGAACTCGCCGTTCTTTTTTTTACGAACTTGCCGATGGGGCACTTTCGATCACTATTATTGTAAACGCTCACTTGTCTTTTTTCAATACTTATTTTGCTTGACTTGTTTCTTTTTTTGCTTATTTTTTATTTTTTGACGTTTTAAAAAACACGAAAAACCGAGAACTTAATTTTCGTTATTGTGCATTTTATGCCGTTTTTTGCGCTTTATTTGCCATAATTTTACTAACTATTCGTCTCTTTTTTGCGGCACCGTGTTTTTTGAGAACGTTTCTAATATTGCCGAAAAATAGTTTGATTTAATTTTAAACGGTTGACATATCCCTTTTTCGGTGCTAAAATCAAAATCGACTAAGAAACGGGGGAACAAAAGAAAAATGATAAGATACCCTATGCCATTTTGCGAAGTCGACGACGACACCGTTTATAAAATGTGCTTTTATTACGGCAACAACGGCTATCCCATCATTCACTCGCATACGGATTATTGGGAATTCGTTTACGTTTGCGGCGGAAAATATTATCACTTTCTCAACGACGAGGAATTTATTCAAAGCAAAAACGAGGTTTTTCTTATTCGCCAAAACGACGTGCATCGTCTTAAACAAAAAAATAAAAACTCCTCGTACCTTAACTTGTGTATTACCGACCAATTCATTCATAATTTTTTAAACGAATTCAATTCCGAACTGTATGATTTTCTCTTAAAAAAGCCGTATATTTCTTTTAGCGTTACGCAAATTTTCGCCGATTACGTCAAGAGCGTTACCGACGGATATTTCGCCTCGTCAAAAGATAAATTTTCGATAGTCTGCAACCGCCTTTTCATGCTTTTTTCAAACGAACTCGTCGCTAATATCGACGTAAAAACCATTCATAACTACTCAAAAGGCGTTTCTACTTTTATCGAACTGCTGTCCGACGTTTCAAACCTTTCTATGTCGCTTAGAGAATTGATCGAAAAAACCAATTATTCCTATTCGCACTTTAACAGCATTTTTAAAGAAGAGGTCGGAATATCTCCGTCCGCATATTTGCGCGATAAAAAAATCAACTACGCAAAAAAATTATTGATGTTCACGAAAGCCAAAAATACGGAAATTTCCCTAAAAATCGGCTTTGCCACACCCGCAAGGTTCAGCGTATTCTTTAAGGAACAAACGGGCTTAACGCCAACCGAATACATTGAAAAATACTCGGTCGGCAACAAAATCGAGAGCCCGCCCCAAGTATAGCCTTATATAAAACACCTACTACGGCAAGTCGAACCGACCGAATATCTTAAAAAATACCGCATAATTAAAAAGGCGTGGCGCAAAAAATTCGCCACGTTTTTATTTTTTCTTACCGTAAACTATTTTTCACCACAAAAAACACGGCAACGATAATCGTCGCCGCGTTCAAGCGTTATATTAAACTGATTTATGCTTTACCGAACGCGCAAAAACCGCACTTTCGGCAAAATCGCCTTATTTAAAAGAGCCTTAATTTATTAAGAATTATTTTTTCTGCGTCTTTAAATTGCTTTTCTTTAAGCAAAAATCTTACTATATCCAAGCAAAACCCCGCCTATAGGTCGATTATCGGCAATTTCGAGCATTAAAGAGCAAGCGTTTTAAACGTTTCGCCCGTCAAGAGATCTTTATAATAAAAGACTCCGTTTTCAAAAACTATATAGCCATGCGGCGTACCGCATTTGGGTATGGAAACAGAGCCGGGATTTACGAAAATCAAGCCGTTTGACTCCTCGCCGTCCTGAACGTGAACGTGCCCGTATACGACCACGTCGCCCTTTTTGAGCGCGGGGGGATTGCTTTTGCCGTATACGTGGCCGTGCGTAAAAAACAGCCGCCGTTCACCGTAATAAGCGACCGAATAATCTGCAGTTATCGGGAACTCGAGCACCATTTGATCGACCTCGGAGTCGCAATTTCCGCGAACGCAAGTGATTAAATCCTTTTTAGCGTTGAGCATTTCGGCTACCTTCATAGGATCGTACTCGCCGGGGAGGGCGTTGCGCGGTCCGTGATACAAAATATCGCCCAAAAGCACCACGCCGTCGACGCACTCTTGTTCTATACGTTCAATTAGTTTTTCGCAGTAATAAGCCGAGCCGTGAAGGTCGGAAGCAATTAACAATTTCATATTTTCACCGTTTAGCCGTTGTCGGTTCCGTCGATAAAGCGGCGCTTAGACGCACACAATTCGCTGATAAACGCCTTATCGAGCCGAGACAACTTGTACCCTTTTTTATAAATTAGCATATCGCGATAGAGTTTTTCGTTATCGACGCACTGCCTAAGCACGAGGTCGTGCTTTTCGAGCAATTCGTCGGGAACGGGCGATACCCACATAAACGTTTCGTGGTTGGTCGACAAAATATCGAACTGGCTCGCCCTTTCGAAAACGAATATTCTGCGCTTGACGTTGTTGGGCAATTCTTCTTTTTTTATTTCGGAAAAAGCAACCGAAGGCACGTACGGATCGGCATGTGCGATTTCGATCATGTCCTCTAAATCGCCGAACGTTATCACTTCTTTCTGCGCGAGTTTGCAGTGTTTGCTCATAATCAAAACGTACTTAAACTCGGCTATAAGTTCATAAACGACGTTTTTCTCGTCGAGCGTTTCTTTGAAATATTTATCGTAATGCGAGGCGTATCTTATAATTCCGAGGTTATAATCCTTTTCCAAAACGTTGGTAAGCGCACGGAGCGCGTTGGTCTCCTTATAATAAAGATCGCTTCTGTTTTCTTGCGAAAGCTGCTTGGAAAAATTTGCGAAAGCATAAGAAATGTAACTCGCACGAGGCACCGAAGCAGAAAAAACAGACTTGTTTTCCCTGTCGTTTTTAAACTCGTCCTCGAGCTCGTCTATCTGCCGTATCAGTTTTTTGCCCATCGTAATAAGCCTTTCGCCGTCGGGCGTAAGCGATATTCCGTTTGCTTTACGCTCGAATATCACGATGCCGACCTCTTTTTCAAGTTCTTTTATCGCCCGCGAAAGGTTAGGTTGTGCAATATAAAGTTTTTCGGCGGCTTTGCGCACCGAGCCTGCGTTGGCAACCGCCACCGCATATTTAAGGTATAATATATTCATGCGATCTCCAAACAAAATTTACAAAGTAAAATCGAGCGTTTAAAACGACTTTTATGCCCGATAATCGACCTATAGCGCAACTTTTACCGAAAAACACACCGTCCTTTCCTATCTCTATACGGCTTGCGCAAAACCTTACCGTATCACTGCTCGTCGTCGGCGGCTATAATGTTTACGTCTTCGGTGATATTCGCTATAATAACGTCGCCCTGCCTAACGCCGCCTTTTGCGCGGCAAGCGTTGACTTTTGCCATGACGGCAAATATCTCTGATTTTTTAACAGGCTTGTCCGTTTTAACCGGTACTATCTTACCGCTTTCGGTTCGTACTGTCGTAGTAAGCACTCTGCGCGGACAAACCACTTCGTTGCGCGCATACGCCGCGCCTCTCGGGCAACCGTTGCCGCTGACCTTAGCGACGGTATCGCCGTTTATTTCAACGCTGATTTCACAGCCGACGGGGCATTCGATACATGTCAAAGTTTTAATTTCAGACATTTTCGGTAACCTCCACGCAAATTTCGGCGCCTGCCGCCTCGAGCATTTTATCGGTCAAAATCGCGGTTTCCATTTCGCCGGGCACCACGATTTTTTTTGTTCTGTCGGACAACACGACATCGCCGCTTTTAATAACGATGCGCGCGTTCCTAATTTCCTTACGCACTCTGAAAAAGAGTTTAACGAAAGGCTTGGCGTTTTTATTTACGAGTTGCGGCAAAACGTAGCCGACGTTAGCGCCGTTCACCGTCTTAGCCGTTTCGCGCGCTTGTTCGCCGTTCAAAATATAGTCGGCGGCCGATCTTCCGGCAAGTTCGGACTCTTCGGAAACGAAGTCCACGAGGTCGTGAACGTGCAAAACGTTGCCGCAAGCGAACACCCCCTCGGTAAGCGTTTCGCGGTTATCGTAAACGACCGCGCCGCGCGTCCCGGGCGAAAGTTCTATGCCCGCGTTTTTAGTAAGCTCGTTTTCGGGAATAAGCCCCACCGAAAACAGCACGGTATCGCAATCGAAAGATATTTCCGTGCCCTTAATCGGACGGCGGTTTTCGTCCACGCGGGATATCGTAACGCCGCTAACCCGCTTATCGCCGCGTATTTCGGTTATCGTATGGCTTAAGTAAAGGGGGATGTCGAAGTCGTCCAAGCACTGCTTGATATTGCGTTTAAGTCCGGACGAATACGGCATTATTTCGGCAACGGCAAGCACCTTTGCGCCCTCGAGCGTCATGCGCCTTGCCATAATCAGCCCGATATCGCCCGAGCCGAGTATGACTATCCTTTTGCCGGGCATATACCCCGAAATATTAACGAATTTTTGCGCCGCGCCCGCGGAATAAATACCCGATCCGCGACTGCCCGCAATATTAAGCGCCCCGCGTGAACGCTCTCTGCACCCCATAGCCAAAATAATTGCCTTTGCCTTGAGCCGCATTACCCCCTCTTCGGGATTGACCGCAAGTACGGTTTTATCCTTGCCGAACGAAAGCACCGTCGTTTCGGTCATATATTCGATCCCGCGCTCGTCCACCTGCGCTATAAACTTATTCGCATATTCAGGGCCGGTAAGACTCTCCTTAAAACGTTGCAGCCCGAAGCCGTTGTGTATGCACTGCCTAAGTATACCGCCCGGCCTCTTTTCGCGTTCGAGAATAAGTATATCCTTGATACCCTTATCCCTTGCCGCAACGGCAGCCGCAAGCCCTGCGGGACCGCCGCCGATTATTATTAGCTGATATTCCTTCATCTTTCTATCCCCGTATTTTTCTTTCGACCTTGAATCCAATCGATTAATCGCCGTTTTTGGTTTTTCCGACGACGAGCTCGGATCCTTCACCGCACTTAGTTACCTCTTCGAGCGGAATATTCAACTCCGAAGCGATTATCTCCGCGACTCGCGCTTGGCAAAAACCGCCTTGACACCTACCCATTCCGGCACGCGTTCTGCGTTTGATTCCGTCAATCGTTTTGGCGGGCGGATTTCTGTGAACAGCGGCGACGATTTCGCCCTCGGTAACCTTTTCGCAACGGCAAACCAGTCTGCCGTAGGCGGGGTTTTGCGCAATCATTTGATTTTGAGTTTCCTCATCTAAAAGCGAAAACGCTATTTCTTTTTCGCGCCTCGGCTTAAAGCTCGGATCGGGCACGAGATCGATCATTTGCGCAAGTATTTTTTCGGCAACGTAATCGGCTATGGCAGGCGCCGAAGTCAGTCCGGGCGACTCTATGCCGGCAACGTTGACGAAGTTATCCGCAACCGCGCTTTTCTCAACGATGAAGTCATGTCTGTCCGCCGAATACGCCCTTATTCCGGCAAACGACGTTATAGTATTGTAGAAGGGGACGTTTTCAGCCATTTCCGAAGCCTTTTGCTGAACGAAGCGCAAGCCCGATTCCGAAGTATTTTTATCTTCTTCCTCAATCTCTTCCGCAGTCGGACCCAACAAGATATTGCCGTCCACGGTGTTCGTAACCAAAATGCCCTTGCCGGCTTTTGTCGGCGTGCAGAAAATCGTGTGCGACACGAAATCGCCGCTTTCCCTATCCAATAAAATGTATTCGCCTTTTCTTAGCCCTATATTCACCGAGTCGTCGCCTACAAGCGAAGCAATGCGACCGCTGCCCGCGCCGGCGCAGTTGACTATGACGCGCGCCGTCACGCTTTCGCCCTTTTGTGAAGTAATTTTATATAAGTCGCCCTCTTTGACGATATCGGTAACGAAAAACTCGGTTTTCAGCTCGGCGCCGTTATCCATCGCGTTTCCGATACAGGCAAAAGTAAGATCGTACGGACAAATTATGGCGCTCGTCTTTGCGTAAAGCGCCGCCGTTGCGCGCGCGGAAACGTGCGGTTCTATTTCATGCAGCCGCTCGCCGTCCAAAAGTTGCAAGTCTTCGACTCCGTTTTCCTCACCTCGAAGCATAAGCTCCTCGAGCGTTCTTTCCTCGTCTTCGTTGAACGCCAACACAAGCGCGCCGTTATTTTTATATTTAACGCCAAGCTCCTCGCAATAAGCTTTCATCATTTTGCTGCCCAAAACGTTAAAATACGCTTTCTTAGTGTTAGGTTTTGCATCGAACCCGGCGTGCGCTATTCCGCTGTTTGCCTTGCTTGCACCACTGCAAACATCATCCTCTTTTTCAAGTATGACAAGATCGAGCTTATACGATGCAAGCTTGCGAGCAATCGCTCCGCCCGTAACGCCGCCGCCTATAATGGCAATATCGTACATAGAACACCTCCTAAACCGTCGCGGAACAAAAGCCGCCTCTCGGTTTATCGCTTATTTTTCGACGGAATAATTATACGACAAGCGCTCGCTTTTGTCAATCCCTTGCGCGCATGTGCGACTTAAAATAACCCATGTAAAATAACCGCGCAAAAATTGCTATACCGTCAACCCGAAAAACATCTTCGCCTTATCGGTGTGTACCGACAACTTTTTCGCGCCTTTTTTACTCGGCTCCTCCGGGAGCAAACTGTCGGCGCAAGCCGACCGAAGGAGAATGCGCGTCGAATAAAGTAACTAAAAAACCGGTCTATAGGTCGATTATCGGCGCTTCACGCTTCATTT
>CAZHGN010000025.1:0-20370 GCA_964532155.1 uncultured Acidiphilium sp. | reverse complement strand
TCATAAGCGAAATCCTCCACGAAGACTAACACCTTTTCGCTCGATATCGCTTCATTGCCGAATTCGATTCAAGTTTTACCCATCACAGTGCGGATATTTGCCCGGCTTTTTATCACCACTCGAATAGCCGTTCGGCGTTTTTGTAAGCAATCAATTCTTTTTCTTCTTGCCCGATCGGCGCATTTTCGATATAGCTTTTCGCTTCGTCGTTTAGAATAAACGGAAAATCTACGGAATATATAATTCTATCCGCGCCCAACGTATCTATACAAAACTTTAACTGCGGATAATCGAATATTCCGCTCGGCGTAACGTAAAAATTATTTTTAAACGTTTCTGTAATCGTCTTTTTATTTTTGGTCACTTTTTTGGGCAACGCTTGATCTAATCTTGACAAAAAGAAGGGCACGAACTCTCCCCAATGTCCTACAATCACCTGCAGCTTCGGAAACTTTTCAAACACGCCGGAAAGTATCATACGAACGCACTGAACGCCAACTTCGTTATGCCA
This sequence comes from uncultured Acidiphilium sp., assembly GCA_964532155.1. GTDB lineage: Bacteria > Bacillota > Clostridia > Christensenellales > Borkfalkiaceae > HGM11416. The sequence goes on along the minus strand of CAZHGN010000025.1, from coordinate 19,859 downwards.
ACCCCAACCGTATAACGACAATCTCGCGCTTAATTGTTCGCCGAGCCCGCCGTAATATCGCTCTTGCACGCTTTTCAGCGGCGGAGCAGGATGCAAGTATAAGGGCGTATTCGTTTCTTCCAACGCGCGCAAAATCGGCAAATATCTTTCGTCGTCTAAAAACACGGGGTCTATAGACGGTCTGCCCGATAGCAACACTCCGTCAAAACCCAAAGCGCTCAGCCGATGAATTTCTTTTACCGAGGCGTCTATATCGCTCCACGGAAGAAGACCGAATCCGCCAAAACGCGCCTTGTGTTTTTGAATAATAGCAAGTAAATCGTCGTTCGCTTCCTTCACGGAAGCGGCGGCTTCCTTTTTATCCAAAATTTGCGTTTGCGCCGGGCAAGATAAAATTTGCTTGTCTATGCCGAAGCAATCCATGTCGGCAATTCGCTCGCAAATTCCGTCTTCGTCATACAAACGAAAATCGGGAAAATACGGCAAGTCTTTGCCGCCTGCATCTTTGGCGTTTTCGCTGTCCTCGTTATAATATTTAGCCAGCGTTTGACTAAGTTTTTTTAAGTGAACGTGTTCTTCTATAGTAATTATTTTCATATCTTTCCTCGCGAAATCGGCTGACCGTCAATCCACGTCCGCAAAACGTTTTGCGTATCCGTTATGCGTTTATCGGGGCGGCCGTCAACGAGAGTAAACGTAGCCTTTTGTCCAACGGCAATCGAACCTAACCCTTTTATGCCAAACGCTTTTGCAATCTTAATTGTCGCGCTTGCCAAAACTTCCGTTTCGGTCATTCCGCATTGCGCCAAAAGCGCCATTTCCGCATGCAACGACGAACCGTACGCAACGGACGGAGCAAACGAGCCGTCGTTCGCGTCGGTAGCGGCAAGAATAGAAACGCTTTGTTCGTGCAACAATCGAACGGCGTTTTTTGCGTTTTGAAAATGCTCCGTCTCATATCCGTTTCTTCCGCTATTTGCGAAAGTTTGCATCATAACGAGAGTCGGCGCAACGACGATACCTTTCGCCGCTATCGTTTCAGCAAGGTCCAAAGGGTACTCTTCCTTAATGGGCACGTGAAGCAAAATATCCGCACCGCAATCCACCGCCATTCGTACGGCTTTTACCGAAGTTGCGTGCACGGCGACCTTCTTTCCGTTTTCGTGTGCGGCGGCGCAGATTTCTTTCAAACTGTTTTTCGGCATCAAATTCGGCTCAAAAAGCAATACTTTTATATATGCGGCGCCGTTTTTTATCGCTTTTTTTACGTAAGATTTTCCGCTCAGCGTTCCAAACGTCATACCCGCCGAAGAAACAATTTTAAAACGCCGCGATTGCTCGACAAGGGCGACGGAAGCAGCGACGTCGCAAGCCGCCACGACACCGTTTTGCAGCATTTCGTCGATTTGCCGCTCGGTGCAAATATGCGTATGCGCGTCTATAAGCCCGGGCATAAGAAAACCGTGCAAATCTGCATGCTCTGCTTTGTCTACGGCGATAATCACACCGTTTTCTACCACGACGGAAGCGCTTTCCATCACTTTTTCTCCGTCGAATATAGGGCAATTTAAAACGAATTTATCGCTTGCGCTCATAAAATCACCTATTTTTCTTGCGCCGCGTAAGGCGCTTTGCGACACGCGCCCTTCCTTTACTTCGTGCAAGAAAGCAATTCACTGAATTTCATAACCGTGCCGTAGTGGTTACTCATCACAAGATAGTTCGCACGGACAACCACCCTATCGCCGACGGAAACTTTTTTATAATGCTCGCTCGTCGGAAAAATGACCAACGCATACGTTTGACCGGTCACGCTATCGGAAATTTCAATCGACGGTTTGTTATGAATATCCGGTCCGACCTTCTTGGCAATTCCGGTCACCTGAAATCTCTTATCAACGTACTTCTCGAAAAAAGCGCTTTCGTCGGCGGCAAATTCCGCGCAAAGCGTTTTAACGTCAAACGGCGCCGTCTGATCCAAAACGGGCATTGCCGTCGTTTCAATTTGATGCGTTTTAACGCCGGACGGATGCGCGGGATAAAATTTTAATTCTTCGTTTGTCATTTTTTTGCTCCTTACTATTCATTTATATCAACTTTCGATAAACGATTAAACAATATTCGTATTGCAAACAAAAGTGAAACTCGCACGTAATTTTTATGCGAAACATAACGAGTTTTACGGCAAAAACCGACCTATAGGTCGATTATCGGCTATTTGCAACCGCTGCAATGCTTGCAATCACCGCTGCAACCGCCCGACTTTTTACCTGTTGACGAATAAACTTTTCCGCTATAAACGCGTTCCATAGGTTCGCCGCAATCCGGGCAAGGCAATACTGCGTCAAAGCTACGCACAAATTCTTCTGTTCTTTTTCCGCACTTGGGACAACTAAATTCGTAAAGGGGCATAATTCTCCTTTTGTAAGCGTTAAAACGATAAAAACGCTTGCTATCACAATTATTATACCCTTATACCACTCTGTTTGCAAGCAATTTCGGCTTGATTAGACGTAAGATCGGGCAATTTTTTCGGCTTTTCGCCTAACGTTTATAGGAAAAGCTTTGAAAAAGTCGGTTGCGGACGCGTTTTTAAAGCGGTTATTTTCGTAAAAGCGGCTTAAAGCATTATAAAATGTTTTTTCGCCTAAGTTAACGCATAAGTTCTCGAACGCAATTGACGACGCGGCGTATGCAACGGCAGCGTACTCGTATAAAGACGAATAACAATCGAGCGGAACGCCCTTGGTTAAAGGCTCTCCGTCAAGGTTTTTGCCGCTATTTTTATACCCCTCGTAAAAGGCTTGCGCCAGAGCAAAAAGTTCTTCGGCATAAACGCCATCCTTGTTTTTAACAAACGCTCGAGTCAAAAACTCGACAAGCCCCTCGTCGAAAGCGCCTCTCTCATATTCATCCGAGCCAACCGCGATCGGGAACCACTGGTGTGCCGTTTCGTGCGCGGCGGCACGAAGATATTCTTTTTGCGACGTACTTTCGCCCAAGACGAAGAACGCCGAATATTCCATTCCGCCGCTGTCGTACGGGCTTTGCGCAAAATTAAGAATATCATAAGCGTAATCGCCGATTTGTCCGCAAAAATAATCTAGCGCGTCCGCAACCGTTTCGAGCGTTTTTTCGGGATTTTCGTCATCGTAATAATAGTAACCGACGGTGTGACCGTTGCGGCTTTCGGTCAACACGTTAAACTCGGCAGATAAGCAGACGGCAAAGTTTCTTATATAATTATTTTGGTATACGTATTCGGTTTTTTCGCCCATAACGTTGCATTCGGTAGGATAGAATCCGCAAGCGACGGCGTATACGGACGGCACGGAAAGCTTAATTTCGTAGCTGTTAAACTCGCAATAAAACGGATCCCCGAACCTTGAATATGGATGCGTTACGAAGCCGCCGTCGAAAACGCATTTCATCGGATAAAACGCCGCAAGATTAACGGTATGCTCGGTAATCCCAAGTCTATCTCCGCACTCGCGCAAAACGAGGGTATAATCGAAACAAACGACGTCGCCAGCCCTAAACGGTTTTTCGGCGCTTACCGAAACAAATTCGCCGTTTTCGCCGAAAAAAGTCGGCTCGTTCGGGATGCCGTTAACCGCAACGCCGTTTATACTAAAACTTTCGGCTATCACTGCCGGATAAAAGCAAAAAACAAGTTCTTTTTGCTCGTCCTCTTCCCCTGCAATATACTCGGCGTTTACACTCAAAACCTTATCGAAATAGTCGATAACGAGCCTATAGCCCCCTTTTTGATTTTTAGCGGCGGTAGTCGAGCACCCCGACAAACACAAACAAAAGGCAATAACGCTCACAAGCAAAACAGCCGCGCGGCGTAATGCGTTTTTTAAAAAATTAACTTTTAAAAACATAAAAAAGCCTCACAAAATAATATTGCGCGGCTTTAAATTTTATACTATATTCGAGCAATTTGCACTATGCGATTGTCTTTTAAAATCACTTTCTAAAGCGCTTTCGCAATTGTCCGTTCCAAGCCGCGTCGACTATTTTTCTTGCACGGCTAAATATTTATACGGCGAAATCTTTTTGCCGTTTTCGTACACCTCGAAATGCAGATGCGGTCCGTCCTTGTACTCTTGCTTGTTATTGTCGGAAACGGTACCTATTTGCCGCCCCTGCTCGACCTTAGTTCCGGCGGTTAGCGTTTCGTCGGCCTCGACCGAATTATATACCGTTTTAAGACCGTTTTCGTGCGAAATCGTTATGGTCGTGCCGGTAAGATACGACGTTTCCACGCTCTCGACCACGCCGCCGTAAACTGCCTTGACGGGCGTACCCGCCGCCGCCGAAAAATCTATTGCCAAATGCCCCGTATAAACGTTGAGCGTTTTGTTATACACGACGGACGTCGCGGTGTAGTCGGTCAAAACGGTCGCTCCGTCGACCGGCAAAGTAAAGGTCACCTTTACCGTCGGTTTGACGTCGGGTTCCTCGGGCTTTTCGATTGGCAGGTTATCGCCGTCATTGTCGCTCGGTTCTTCGGGCTTTAGAGTATCGTCCTGCGGTTTTTCGACCGTGCCGCCGGTATCGAGCGAGCCGATAATGCCGTCGTTACTGTCGGTAGCGACGAGCACTACCGTTACCGCAATCGCCGCGAGCAATATAAACGCGATTACGAAATAATAGATATTCTTAATAAAAAATGATTGTCTTTTCCCCTTTGATTCCATATGAAACCTCCTTAAGTTATGTAAGTTATCGACCGATTTTTTTGCTTTTATACATGAGGCGGCGCACTTTTTGCATCGATTATTAAAAATATTTTGCAAATAGTTTATTCACCCGCTTTGCACCCGGCTCATCCCCATCTCGCATCGCTTTTTACCTTGCCCTATCATCGTTATGCATGCAAGTACGCGCCGACTAATAACTTCCGTAAATAAACGGACAACCTATCGTTACGCCGCGATCGGACAGCGCGACGTGAATATTTACCTTGACCGAGCGCTTGCAAAAATAATCGAAAAACAAGCCTTGCCTTTCGCTTTGACCGTCCCGATCTATTATTTGATAGAACGGAATATCTTCCGAATAATAATAAAAGCACGAAATATGCTGTTCGCCTACCGTGATTTGCTCGGAAAACACCTCTTTCGCGCCGCAACCGTCAAGCGTTTTTTTAATTTCGCTTAGAGCCGTTTCCCTTTCGCCGCCGATGAATACGCTCTTTCCTTTAAAACCCGCGAGCGGCACAACGGACGAAATTTCTTGCTCGCTTAAAATCACGGCGTTACTCGACGACGACCAAAAAGCGTAATAAACATTACCGCTCGGCATGCTCGGAAAAACGCTTACCGAAAATACGCAAAAGCAAGCAAGAAGAGCGCAAGCAACCGCCGTCAATCCGCAAACTGCCGAATAACGTTTTCCGCAACCGCTCATACCGTGCATCGCTCACGTCGCCCCCTATCGCTTTTTGAATAGGTTATTGCCCTCTTTTCGCTCTTTTAAACTCTAAAAGAAAACTTTAAGCAAAACAATTTCAAAACAATTTACCTATGGGCGTTAAATTCGTTTGCTTAACGCGCTATCCGCAATTATAATATTAGAGTTGCAAAAACGAGGGCAACCGCCCTCGCTCTTAAAACAAAGCGGCACCGCCGCAAAAAGTCGGTGACAAATGAAAAAAAATATAGACATGACGACGGGCTCGCCGTTTTCTAAGCTTTTGCGCTTTTCGGTTCCGCTCGCCTTCGGATTAATGTTGCAAAACCTATACTCGCTGGGCGACTCGATTATTGTTTCCCTTTCGCGCGGAAAGGACGCCGTAACCGGGCTTAACCTTACCGAATCGCTTTCCTTTCTGATACTCGGCTTCGGTTCGGGCATAGCGGCGGGGTTCGGAATAGTTTTAAGCCAATACGTAGGCGCAAAAGACCAAGAAAAAATGCGAAAAAGTTTTGCCGCCTCGATAACAATAAGCGTTATTCTTTCCGTAGCTATGACCGTTGTGACCGTGCTTTTGGCAAAGCCGCTGCTCGTGCTTATGAAAACCAACGAAGCCTATTTCGATTACGCTTGCTCGTACATAACGGCAATCTTCGGAGGATTCGGCTTTATAATGCTTTACAATCTTGCCTCGCAAGTCTTGCGCGCGCTCGGCGACGGCACTACGCCGCTTGTAATACTGATAATCGCCGCAACCTTAAATATTTTACTCGACAGCCTTTTGTTCTTCACCGATTGGGGCGTTGCGTGGGCGGGGCTTGCAACGGTAATCAGCCAAGGCGTTTCGGCGCTCGTCGGATTTATTATCATTTTTAAAAAACACACCGTACTACGACTTAAAAAAGAAGACTTCCGCTTCGATTTTGCTTTCGCTTGGCGTCACCTCGCGACAGGCGTGCCGATGGGGTTTCAGTTCACGATAACGGCAATCGGTTGCATGATTCAACAGAGCGCTTACAATTCACTACCCGACAACGGTTACGCAATGGCGCAATCAACCGGTTCTAAAATAGACAACGTATTCAATTCACTGCTAATGGGCGCGGCGAACGCAACGTCTATTTACGTAGGACAAAACTTCGGCGCAAACGACCTAAACAGAGTGCGAAAAGGAATGCGCTCCGCAATGCTTTTGGGGCTTATTTATTCGGCATTGGCTTTCGTCTTAATAGTTCCGCTGTGCATTCCGTTCGCCAAAGTCCTATTGAGCGGAGCAAGCGAAAAAATTTATTCTTGGGTATTTCGATATATATTAACTCAGTCCTGCTTTTACTTTTTCGTCTACGCGCTTATGGCGTACCGACAATGTTTGCAAGCCTTGGGCTACAGCGCGCTTACTATTTTCGGCGGACTTACCGAACTTTTAATGCGCTTCCTTGCCGCCGAACTTTTAGCAAAAGGCTTCGGCTTTAACGGCGCCTGCTTTTCCAATCCGTGCGCTTGGGTTGCAGGCGGAATATTCTTTGTCGTATGCTATGTCGTAATTATTAAAAAACTCGAGAAAAAGAGTGCCGACGGCAATATCTTTACCGCATAAAAAAACGAGCCTTTTTGGCTCGCTTTTTTATTAAATAGTGCCGATAATCGACCTATAGCGCGGTTTTTTAAAAAAAATTTCGGGATTGCCGCGCGTGCTTTACGCACGCTCGCAATGACGGTTAAACAATTGCTTTACCGCCACTTAAAAGAGCAAAGCGGCAAAGTAATCACAAGGTTATAGGCACAGAAAAACTATCGGTGCAGAAAACATTTTGCAATTTTCACACTACGCCTAACGGCGCGCTTTTTAATAACGTTGGTTAATATTCATCGCCCCTAATGGCACGTGTTTTTAGTGTACGTTACTATAAAAACATAACCATATAATGCGGCAAGGTTGTTTTAACGCCGACCGTGCCATTTCTGCCGCCTATCAATTTATACGCGATAGTCGGAGCGAATTCATCGATAAACGAATTAAGCGAAACCGACGCCGAGTTGCCCGCCTTTACCTCTATGGGAACGACTTCGGCGTTCTTTTCTATAACGAACTCCACCTCATGCGTATCGTCCGGCTTATAATAGTATAAAGAATATCCTTTTTTAATCAAGCATTCCGCTATTACGTTCTCGTAAATACCGCCTTTTGCATTGCCTTTGATCGTATTATTCAATATAGCAAGCTTTGTTTCAAAACCATACATACAACTTAGAAGCCCGGTGTCGTTAATATACAATTTGAATTGATCTTCGGTTGCATTTGCAAGCAACGGAATATACGGTTCGCGAACGTTGTAGCAGGCGTTAACTATATTAGCATCTTTAAGCCACTTAATGCTTCCGCCGAATTTTCTTCGCGTTTGACCTTTTTCTACCGTGGAATATTGGAATTTTTTTATTTCTTTCGCCAACTGTTTCGGCACGGCGTCATAGCACATTCTTACGTATTGCTTTTCTTTCCCTTTTGCGTGTTTGGAAATATCGTCCTGATATTCTGCTAAAATATCCGCTTGAATGGCAGCTACTTTATTAAAATCTTTGTTTACGACAAAATCCGCAACGACTTCGGGCATACCGCCGACAACCATATATTCCCTAAACAAAGATTCGTATTTACCATGAACAACCTCGGGAATTTGACTACCCGACTCAAAATACTCTCTTAAATAGCCTATGGCTTCTACCCCATATCCGCAAGCCCATAAAAACTCTTCGAAGTCTAAAGAATACATCAAAATTTGCCTTTCATAGCCCACCGGGATAGACGTAGGCGCCTCGACTAAATCATCGTCATCGTCGCTATACGACAAGCCCAACAAAGAACCCGAAGAAATAACGTCGTATCGCATATCTTCAGCCAAAAACTTAATCGCCGTTCTCGCATTGGCGCAATACTGAATTTCATCGAGAAATATCAACGTATCCCCCGCAATCATTTCTATATTAGGAATATAAGCCGTCATTCTCTTAAAAACTTCGTCCGACGACAATTCACCCGCAAAAATCTCTTTCATTATTGGTTGTTTATAAAAGTCTATATAAATAAACTTTTTATACTCGCTTTCGCCAAATGCTTTGACAATGTAAGATTTTCCTACTTGTCTAGCCCCTTTTATCATCAAGCATTTTTTTAAACCGCTTCTACGTTCGGCTTTCCATTTTAATAAATCGTCGTATATTTTTCTTCTCAGCATAACAACCACCTCAATAACATTTTATATGCTTTTTAACCCTTTGTCAAACGTTTATGCATAAAATCGGCATATTAATTTTCGGTTTTTTGCATAAAATCGGTATATCTTTTTATTGTTTTTTGCATAAAATCGGTATATTGCCACGACGGCGACTATTTTATTGTAGAACAGGCAATTTACTCCCTCTGCTTTGTAATATTAAGGTAAAAGTGCCGATAATCGACTTATAGACTTATTTTTACAATATCCAAGGCATATTTTCTTCACGCGGCAACTGCCGTCAAGCCCTCTCGGATGAAGCCGAGAGACGCAAAAAATGAAGTCCGCTTTCAGCGGAATAAATCCACTACTGCGTGGTTATAAAACATCAATTACAAAACATGCAAAAAAGCAAGGGCGCTTCAAACCGAAATGAAAGCGCCTTGCTTTTTGTTATAGAACACTATTTAATTCACTTAATGATAATTGTGCTTTTGTTATAAAACCAATACCGCGAAGGCGCAAACACTTGCAAGCAAGTTTGCTCCTTCAATATTTACTTATTTATAATCGGCTTGCTTTTAAGGCTTAAACCGATGCGTTTTTTGCGCACGTCGACGGAAATGACGGTAGTTTCGACGACGTCGCCGACCTTAAGTACCTCGCTCGGATGGCGAATGAAGCGGTCGGAAATTTCGGAGACGTGAACGAGTCCGTCTTGATGAACGCCGATATCGATGAACGCGCCGAAGTCGGTAACGTTTCTTACCGTACCCTTAATTTTCATGCCCGGAACGAGATCGTTAAGGTCCATAAGATCGGCTCTGAGCATAGGCTTGGGCAGGCTGTCGCGCACGTCGCGGCCGGGCTTTAAGAGTTCGGTAACGATATCAGCAAGAGTAGCTTCGCCGAGTCCGGTTGCCTCGCACGTCGATTTCGTGCCGTATTTTTTAATCTTATCGCGCAGTTCGCCGAGATTACCTTTCTTTACGTCGTCGTCGGTATAACCGAAAAGGGCAAGCAGTTTTTTGGTACCTTCGTACGATTCGGGGTGAACGCCGGTATTATCGAGAATATCGACGGCGCCCGGTATACGCATAAAGCCTGCGCACTGAGTAAACGCCTTTTCGCCGAGTTTGGGAACCTTGAGGAGTTCTTTTCTCGTTTTAAACTTACCGTTCTTTTCGCGGTAAGCGACGATGTTTTTAGCCACGGTAGAGTTAAGACCGGAAACGTAGGACAAAAGCGAAACGCTCGCCGTGTTAAGATCGGCTCCGACCTTGTTTACGCAGTCTTCCATAACGCCTTTCAAAACGCTGTCCAAACGGCTTTCGGGCATATCGTGTTGGTACTGCCCCACGCCTATCGACTTGGGATCGATTTTTATAAGCTCTGCAAGCGGATCTTGCAAACGCCTTGCGATAGAGACGGCAGAACGCTCTGAAACGTCGTAGTCGGGAAACTCTTCTGCGCCCAATTTAGAAGCCGAATACACCGAAGCGCCCGCCTCGCTGACGACCATATACGCCACTTTGCCGCCGTATTCCTTGACAAGTTCGGAAACGATTATTTCGCTTTCCTTAGAAGCCGTGCCGTTGCCGATGGAAATTACCTGAACGCCGTGTTTGGCAATGAGTTTTCTTACGACGGCTTTGCCTTCTTCCACCTTGTTTTGCGGTTGAGTGGGGTAAATCACCGTTTTATCGAGCACCTTGCCGGTTTCGTCGACAACGGCGAGTTTGCAACCCGTTCTGTACGCCGGATCCCAACCGAGGGTAACCTTGTCGCGTATGGGCGGTTGCATTAATAACGGTCTTAAGTTGACCTCGAACATCTTTATAGCTTGCTCGTTTGCGGCATCGGTAAGCGTGTTGCGCACCTCGCGTTCTATCGAGGGAGCGATCAGTCTTTCGTAAGCGTCGGCACAAGCCGCTTCTACGTAAGGCGTAAATATGCTGCCGTCCTTTACGAACGCCGCCATACAAATGCGGCCGCCGAACGTTTTGTCTATGCCGACTTTAACGCGCAAGCACCCCTCTTTTTCGCCGCGATTGATGGCAAGAATTCTGTGGTTTTTAATTTCGGAGACGGGCTCGGCGTAGTCGGCATAAGTTTCGTATACCTTGGCGCTCTCGTCGTCTTTTATAAGCTTTGCGGATATTTCGCCGTTACGCATAAACACGTTGCGTAGTTTTTTGCGAAGTTCGGCGTCGTCGGACACGCGCTCGGCAACAATATCCATTGCTCCCGCAAGCGCTTCTTTTGCCGACTTAACGCCAAGTTCTTCGTTGATATACTCGGCGGCAAGCGCCTCGGCACTACCCTCTTTTATCTCTTGAGCGAGCATGACGTCGGCAAGCGGAGTTAGCCCCTTTGCCGCCGCGACGGTAGCCCTCGTCTTTTTCTTTTGCTTATACGGGCGGTAAATATCTTCGACCTCGGTAAGCGTTTCGGCACCGTCGAGCGACTGCTTTATTTCGTCGGTCATTTTGCCCTGCTCGGTGATGATACGCTCGACCTCGCCCTTTCTCTCCTCGAGATTGCGAAGATACGTAAGCCTGTCTGAAAGTTCGCGAAGCACTTGATCGTCTATATGCCCGGTCAACTCTTTGCGGTAACGCGCAATAAACGGAATAGTGTTTCCGTCGTCTAAAAGCGATACGATATTCGTCGCATGCTCGGTGGTCAGTGAAAACTCTTCGGTTATTCTCTTTAAAACGTCCATAGTAAAATAGTTTGTTCCTTATATAAATTCTTATATTCTTTTCGCAGATTTCGCGCCCGCGCCTTTGTTTTACAAAAGGCGACCGCAAAATTTAGCCTTTTAAGAGTTAATTAAAAATCGGCGCTATCCTTACCCGAGTCTTTGCCGGCTTTTAGAATCAAAAAGCCGTACGGTTCGAGGTCGAAGTTTTTACCGTAGGCACCGCCGTACAATTCTGTTAGGCAAGTAGGAGAGGAAACGGTCAGCGTTTGCCCGCCGACGTTCACCGCCACGATTAAACTGCCGAACTCGTTTCGTCTTGCGAATATAAACGCACCGCCGTGCGCGTGCAATATCTCGGTTTTGCCGTCTTTTAGCACGTCGGCGTTATCTCCTCTAAGCGTTGCAAGCCGCTCGTAATGCGCCAAAAGTTCCTTGTCTTGGTCGTTCCAATTATAACATCTGCGGTTATACGGATCGAGATCGCCCTCGAGTCCCGCTTCGTCACCGTAATAAACGGACGGAACGCCGTAAAGGAAAAACTGCAATACGGAAGCGCATTTAAGCCTTGCGCACCCTCGTAAATATTCCGCGCGCGTGAGCTTTTCGGTTGCCATTTCGTCTTTGTCGTACACCGGCGTTTTTCTGCCGAAAAGTGTTATTGCTCGCACGGAGTCGTGCGTGGATAAAACGTTCATCAGGCAATCGAGCGCGGTTTTCGGGTAATTGTTTATCTGCGTGCGAACGGTGCTTTCCAAAAGCTTGCAATTACCGCTTAAAATAAAGTCGACGATAGCGTCTTTGAGCGGATAATTCATTACCGAATCGAGCTCGCCGTCGCAAAAATATTTGCGGCGCACGCCGTAGGCTATTTTATTGGTCGCATCTTCCCAAACCTCGCCTATAAGTAGGTTATCGGCACTTTCGGCTTTCAAGCTTTTTCTGATTTTTTTGATAAAATCGTCGGTAAGCTCGTCCGCGACGTCCAGCCTTACGCCCTTAAAACCGAGCCCCGTCCAATAACTTAAAACACCGTCCTTTTCGGTTATGAACGACTGAAAACTCTCGCTGTCCTTTTTGATAGACGGCAACGTTTTAAAATCCCACCAACACTCGTAATCGTCGGGGTAATTCCTAAACGTATACCAATCGTAATAGGGCGATTGTTTAAAAGAATACGCCCCTTGCGAATCGTAATCGCCGTACTTATTAAAATATCTGCTACCCGCGCCGGTATGGTTAAACACGCCGTCGAAAATAAAGCGTATTCCGCGCTTTTCGCCCTCGTCGGTCATTGTTTTTACGTCGGCTTCGGTGCCGAGAACGCTATCTATTTTTAGGTAATCACCCGTGTCGTAACGGTGCGACGAATAACTCTCGCACACCGGATTGAGGTAAACCGCCGTAACGCCGAGCGACGATAGATAATCGAGCTTTTCGGTTATTCCCTTTATATTTCCGCCAAAAAACTCGTTGTTTCTAACTATTCCGTCGGGCGATCTGAAAACGGGCGTGCCACCCCAATCGTACCGAGCGACTTTGTTTTTACCAACCGTAAAATCACCGCTCCGATAAAATCTGTCGGGAAAAATTTGATAAATAATCCCGCCTTTTATCCATTCGGGCGTGGAATAATCCGCTGAAAAAACGGTCAGCTGCCAGCATTCGCCGTTTTCGGTCGGCATCAGTTTTTCGTCCGCGCCGTAAACGGTTACACCGCGCTCATAATACGCAATTATTTTATAAAAGTATAAGCCGCGCTTTAAAGACAACTCGAGTGAGAAATTCTCCCCCGATCGGCTAAAAAGTCGGCTTATAGGTCCGTTATCGCCATATAGGATCATTTCCATCCACTCGGCGTCGGACTCAACGGAAAAAAGGACGGAGTGGTTTTCAGGCACCCCGCCCGTTATATTTTTATGCTTTACGTCAAGTGGATTAAATTTAAACGACATACCAAAAAACCGTTCGGAGGCGAAATCGCCTCCGTTATGCATCTAATTATTTAAGCGGCTTTAAATCCCAAATATTTTCGGCGTACTCGCGAATGCTTCTGTCGGACGAGAACACTCCGCTTGCGGCGATATTTTTCAGGCTCTTTTTAGCCCAAAGCGCCGTATCGGCGTAATCGCCAAGCATTTTTTCGCGCATTTCCTCGTATGCCGAAAAGTCTGCCATACACATATACGGATCGGCAACGGGCGAACGGCGAAGCAAATAGTCGGCAATATTGGAAAAACTCTCGCCTGCGTAACCCCTTTTAAGGCTTTCGATAACTATATGCAACGCGGGATTGTTGTTGTAATAAGCGGACGCGTCGTACCCCTTTTTCCAAAGGGCGTCTACCTCGTCGGACTTCAGACCGAAAATGTAGATATTGTCGTTTCCGACGGCTTGCGCCATTTCGACGTTAGCGCCGTCCAAGGTGCCGAGCGTGAGCGCGCCGTTTATCATAAACTTCATGTTGCCGGTACCGCTCGCCTCTTTACCCGCTTGAGAAATCTGCTCCGAAACCTCGGCGGCGGGCATTATGAGTTCGGCAAGTGTTACCGAATAGTTTTCCACGTAATAGACCTTGAGTTTTTCGCGAATGCGAGGATCGGGATTGCGGTCGATATCCTCGGCGAGGAAGCAAATAAGTTTGATTATCTGCTTTGCCATATAATATCCGGGCGCCGCCTTTGCTCCGAAAATAAAAGTCTGCGGTTGCATCGGCATATCGGGATTAGCCTTTAACTGCTCGTAAAGGTGAATGATATGCATTACGTTTAAAAGCTGCCTTTTATATTCGTGCATGCGCTTTGCCTGAACGTCGAAAAGCGTGCTTTCGTCGAGTTTTACGCCGTTCTTTTTATATAGATAATCGGCAAGCTGTTTTTTCTTCTTTTTCTTGATGTCGGCAAGTTTTTTAAGAACGGCTTGGTCGCTTTCGAATGCGTTAAAGCCCGATAAAAGCGAAGCGTCCTTAATAAATCCGTCGCCGATGCAATCGCGAATAAGCGAGGTAAGTTCAGGGTTTGCCTGACAAAGCCATCTTCTGTATGCAATACCGTTGGTTACGTTGGTAAATCTGTCGGGATATACCTCGTAAAAGTCCTTAAAGGTATCTTTTTTCAAAATATCGCTGTGAAGCGCCGAAACGCCGTTGACCTTTTTAGAGCCGATAACGCTTAGGTTAGCCATTTTAACCTGACCGTGCGACATAATACTCATGCGGTCAATCTTGTCCCACTGACCGGGGAAGCGTTGCCACATTTCACCGCAAAAACGCGCGTTAATTTCGCGTATAATCGAATAAATACGAGGCAATCTGCGTTCGATAAGGTCTTCGTTCCACTTTTCGAGAGCCTCGCTCATAACGGTATGGTTGGTGTACGCAACGGTAGCGGTTACGATATCCCAAGCCTTTTCCCAAGCATAGCCGTAGTCGTCCATAAGAATACGCATAAGTTCGGGAATGCAAAGGGCGGGATGAGTATCGTTTATATGAATGCTCGCCTTTTCGGCAAGATTGTCGAGCGTGCCGAAACGCCTGAAATGCGTGGAAATTATATACTGCAACGTAGCCGAAACGAGGAAATATTGCTGTTTAAGCCTAAGCGATTTACCCTCGTAATGGTCGTCCGCGGGATAAAGCACTTTGGATATAAGCTCGGCTTCGCTCGACTCTTTCATGCAACGCAAGTAGTCGCCCTCCGAAAACGACCTCATATCGAAGGTTTTGCAGCTGCGCGCGCTCCAAAGTCTTAAAACGGAAACGGCATCCGAATCCTTGCCCGAAATCATCATATCGTAAGGAACAGCCTCGACTTCGGTTGCGTCGACATGTTCGACCTTCATTCCGTTTTCCGTCCAATGCTCCTCTATGCGACCGTCGAACTTAACGCGGAAAGTCTTGTCTAAACGTTGCGTAAGCCATACTTCGCCGCCCGGCAGCCACTCGTCGGGAAGTTCGGTTTGCCAGCCGTCCACAATTTTTTGTTTAAACAAGCCGTATTCGTATCTAAGCGAAAAGCCCATCGTCGGATAGTCCATGCTTGCAAGCGAATCCATAAAGCACGCCGCAAGTCTGCCAAGTCCGCCGTTGCCCAAGCCTGCGTCCGGCTCGTACTCGTAAAGTTTATCGAGGTCGGTGCCGTACGCCTTGAGCGCCGAATTAAGCTGTTTTTCTATTCCGAGATTATAAACGTTGTTTTTAAGCGAGCGACCGAGCAAAAACTCCATGCAAAGGTAATATACCCTTTTCGCCGCCTTTTCTTTTACTCTGTAATTAAAGCTCTTCCTTTTTTCCAAAAGTATATCGCGAACGGTCATAACAACCGCTTGATACAACTGTTCTTCGGTCGCTTCTTTGCCCGATATCCCGAAAAAACGGGAGAGCTTGCCGTTGATCGTTTCTTCTGCCTCTTTTTTGGTAAAACCGATTTTTTCGTTCATGTAATTAGTTCTAGCTCCTTAATTATTCGTCGATTTTATTTTAAAGAATCGAACAACTCTATATATTTTTCCGACGATTTATTCCAACTGAAATCGCTTGCAAGCGCGTAATCCACGATTTTTTTCCATTCGTCCTTTTTGCCGAAAGTCAAAATCGCATCCTTGATAACGTAAAGCATTTCGTGCGCGTTATAATTGGTAAAGGCAAAGCCGTTGCCGACGTCGCGCGCCTCGTTATACGGCTTAATGCTATCCGCAAGACCGCCCGTCCTTCTGACGACGGGAATGGTTCCGTAACGGCATGCTATCATTTGCGAAAGCCCGCACGGTTCTTGTCTCGACGGCATAAGCAGAATATCCGCACCCGAATATATTTTGGATGCCATATCCCTGTTAAAGGCTATGAGCGCGCGGCACTTGCAACCGTAACGCCCTTCCATATATTTAAAATAGTTTTCGTAATCGACGTCACCCTTGCCGAGCACTACGAGCTGAACGTCCTCGTATAAAAGTTCGTCGAGTATTCTCTTAACCAAGTCCAAGCCCTTATGCGAAACGAGCCTACTGATTACTGCGATTACGGGAACGTCCGCTCTTTCGGGAAGACCGAGCATTTTTTGAAGTTCGCGCTTGCAGACCGCTTTGCCCGACGTATCTCTCGCCGAATAATTGGCAAAAAGCGCTTTGTCGGTCGACGGATCGTATAAATCCATATCTATTCCGTTCAAAATACCGGTGGTCTTATACGAATTTGCCTTTACGATATTTTCAAGCCCAGAAGCAAAGAAGGGATCGGCAAGCTCGCGCGCGTAGGTCGGGCTGACAGTTACGACCTTATCGGCAAGCTGAATTGCGCCTTTCATAAGGTTAAGGCAACCGTCGAACTCTATCGCGCCGTACGCACTTTCGGGAAAACCGAAAAGGTCTGCCGCGGTATCCATTCCGTACTTGCCCTGATATTCTATGTTATGAATGGTGAATACCGTCTTAATTTCGGAAAAACCGAACCTGTTTGCATAAAGCGTTTTGAGATAGATTACGGTAGCCGCGCTTTGCCAATCGTTGCAATCGATGACGTCGGGATAATAATCGAGTACGCCGAGCGTATCGAGCACCGCTTTGGAAAAGAACGCAAAACGTTCTCCGTCGTCGTAAGCGCCGTATAAATTATCGCGTGCGAAGTAGTATTCGTTATCTATAAAATAATAGGTAACGCCGTTCAAACGGCAGGAGAATAATCCGCAATACTGATTACGCCAAGCGAGTCCGACGTTAAAATTGGTAACGAACGCGAAATTGTTGCGCATGCCCGCGTCTATACCCGAATAAAGAGGCATTATAACGCGAACGTCGTATTCGCCCTTGCTTGCAATCGCTTGAGGCAACGAACCGAGAACGTCGGCAAGCCCGCCCGTCTTAATAAAAGGCAATCCCTCGGAAGCGACGAACAATACGCTTTTCTTCTTGGTTACCGCCACCGTCGCTTCGCTTTGCGCTTGCACGTCGGTTTCGGGCATTTTCATCGGCGGAACGGTTTTACGCACCGTTTTTACCGTCTTTTTTTCTGCGGAAACAGCTTTTTCAACCTTTTTCGCAGGCTTAGCGGCAGCCGCTTTCGTTGTTTTTTTCGCAGGTTCCTTTGCTTCCGTCTTAGCAGTCGTCTTTACCGTTTTCTTCTCCGATTGCTTTGCCGAAACGCTTTTTTTCTCTGCCATGATAATATTCTCCTACTTAAAAATTTGTATACCGCCTAAAGAGCAACGTTTACAAAACGCTGTTCTTATAGACGAAGAATGGATGCGTCCGACAGCCGCTTAGAACCCGACGATCCTTAATTATAACGTTTTTATCGGTAATTATGCAGTTTATAATGCCGTTTTCACCGGTAACGGTGCCTTGCATAAGAACGCTGTCGCGTACGACGGTGCCTTTGCCTACCTTTACGCCTCTGAAAATAATGCTGTTATAAACTTCGCCCTCTATTTCGCAACCGTCGGCGATAAGCGAATTTTCGACGACGCAGTTGTTTCCGTACTTGGTGGGGGCGCTGTCCTTTACCTTCGTATATACCGCATGCCCGTTGCCGAAAAGCGCGTCGCGCTTTTTCTTTTCGAGCAGTTTAAGACTTTCTTCATAATAAGACTGAAGCGAAGAAATCTTAACGAAATAACCCTTATGCTCGGCGGCAAAAATCCTAAACCGAGAGAGGTTTGCCGCTAAAATATCCGCGGCGAAATGGCGCTTGTTGTGCGCGACCGCGTCGGCTATAAGGTTAAGCAAAAGCGAACGCTTCATGATGCACACGTTTGCGTAAAGATCGACCTCTGCGCTTTCGGAGCATTCGGGATCGAATGCCATATCGGTTATTCTACCCGTCTTATCGACGTCGAGAACGATATTGTTCGCGCCCTCTTTAACCGCTTCCGCAGGCGCTTTGACGTAAACGAGAGTTATATCCGCGTTTTGCGAGACGTGGCTTTTTAAAAGATCGTTAAAGTCCATACTGCAAACTATATCGCTGTCGGACATAACGACGTATTCCTCGGTCGATTTACCCAAGAATCCGGTTACCGTTTTTAACGCCTCGAGCCGCGTTCCGTAAAGCGTTTTACTTTCTTGAACGCCGAAAGGCGGCAAAATGATAAGACCGCCGTGACGTCTTGCGAGATCCCAATCCTTACCGCTTCCGACATGATCCATAAGCGACTGATAGTTGCTCTTAGTAATAACGCCGACCTTGTTTATTCCGCTGTTTACCATGCTCGACAGCGGAAAATCTATAAGGCGGTAACGACCGCAAAACGGTATCGACGCCATCGTGCGTTCCATTGTAAGTTCGGGAACGTTATCGTCGTGTATGTTTGAAAAAATAATACCCAGCGCGTCCATTATCTATCCCCCTCTACGATTTTTCCTGCTTCTATCGTTTCGCCGTCGGCAACGGTTACGCCCTTGCCGAGAACGGTTATCTTTCTCGGCGTTATCGCCGCTCCTACAACTGCGTTTTCGCCCACCGAAACGTCTTCGTCGATTATAGAATTAATTACGCGCGCGCCGCTCTTTATAACGCAGCCCGCAAATACGACGCTGCCTTCTACGACGGCGCCCTTTTCTATAGTTACGTTTGAGGAAAGAATGGAATTCTTAACCGTTCCGTTCACCTCGCAACCGAGGGCTACCAAACTTTCGCAAACCTTGCCGGTCTCGCCTATGTAATGGGGCGGCGCGATGGGGTTGCGCGAATGGATTTTCCAGCTGTAATCGGCTATATCGAATACGGGAGGATTACCCAAAAGGTCCATGTTCGCCTCATAAAGCGAATCTATCGTTCCGACGTCTTTCCAATAACCGGAGAAAACGTAAGCGTACATTTTTTCGCCGTTGGCGAGCATGTCGGGCAATACGTTCTTGCCGAAGTCGTTGGAACTTTCGGGGTTAGTCTCGTCCTTTTCGAGATATTTATAAAGTTTATCCGCCGAGAAAATGTAGATGCCCATCGACGCAAGATCGCTCTTGGGGTTGGCAGGCTTTTCCTCGAACTGTTCAATCCTCCCGTCTGACGCGGCGTTGACTATACCGAAACGAGAAGCCTCGCTCATAGGCACGCGAATGGTCGCTACGGTAACGTCGGCTCCGTTCTTTTTGTGGAAGTCGAGCATTTTATCGTAGTTCATTTTATAGATATGGTCGCCCGACAGTATAAGCACGTATTCGGGATTATATCTGCGAATGAACGGAAGATTTTGGTATATTGCGTTTGCCGTTCCCTTGTACCACTCCGAGCCATGCTTGGCTTGGTACGGAGAAAGAATATGTACGCCGCCGTAGCTACGGTCGAGATCCCAAGGCTGTCCATTACCTATATAGTCGTTTAAGACCAACGGTTGATACTGCGTGAGAACGCCGACGGTATCTATACCGGAATTCACGCAGTTGGAAAGCGGAAAATCGATAATTCGATATTTTCCGCCGAACGGAACGGCAGGTTTTGCCATTACGGAAGTAAGAGCGTAAAGTCTGCTTCCTTGTCCTCCGGCAAGGAGCATAGCCACGCACTCTTTTTGAGCCAACATATTTTCCTC
>CAZHGN010000024.1:0-21032 GCA_964532155.1 uncultured Acidiphilium sp. | reverse complement strand
AAGTTCACTTTAGTAATTAATCTTTATAAACGAGGTCGAGTAGCGTTTGAGAAAATCCGTACTTTTCTTTTAGTCTGAAAAGTTCGTTTTTGTTATTTTTCTTTTTTGCGCCTAAGACCGCGCGAAGCATAATATTCTTCGGCGTGTGCTCGAAGTCTACGAATTCGGTTACGTCGACGAAGTATCCGAAATCTTCGAGGACGGCTGCGCGAACGGAGTCGGTCAAAAGGGCGGCGGCTCGTTCCTTTATCAAACCGTATTTAAGAAGTATATTAAGATCGCCGTCTTGACTGTTGCTCGGTTTAATCGACAGGTTAATTTCGTGCTGACAGCAAGGCACCGAAAAGAGGTATTTTACGCCGTTTGAAATGGCGTGCGCAATGGCGTAATCGGTAGCCACGTCGCATGCATGGAGCGAGATAACGGCGTCGATTTTGCCGTTATACGGCACGCCTTTGGTTACGTCGTTAACGTAAAAGCCAAGGTTTTCGTAGCCGTATTTTTGCGCGACTTCGTTACATTTTTGAACTACATCGGCTTTAAGGTCATAACCGACGACTTTGACGTCGATCTTTTTTATTTGCGTAAAATAATAATAAACTATAAAAGTCAGATACGATTTACCGCAACCGAAATCCAAAATAGTTAGCGGTTCGCTTAGGGTGCTTTTTGCAAACGCGTCGTCGATTATCTCGATAAAACGGTTGATTTGTCTGAACTTGTCGTTCATTCCTTTAACTATTTTAAAATCGTTCGTAAATATGCCGAGGTCGACGAGGGCGGGTATATTATCGCCTTCGTTTAGCAGCGAACGTTTCTTACGGTCGTGCTCTTCGGGTGGTTTGGCTTGTGCTTTTGCCGCCGTTTCGGTGCGCTTTGCGACCTTTTTGTTGCGGATAAAAAGGCACGCCGTTTTGTCGGTATATCTAATATCGATTTGCTTAAAATACGGGGCTATAGATTGATTAACGAATGTTTCGAGGTCGTTTTCGGCAATATTTAAGTGGAAAACCTGCGTGCCCTTAAAGCGTTCTGCTTGCCAAAAATTCTTGTTTTTTAGCACGATGGGGCGCAGAACGATTTTTTTATACGTATCGCCCGTACTTCCGCTTGCGGTCGCTTTGATAATCGATTGTCTGTTTTCGTT
Organism: uncultured Acidiphilium sp.; assembly: GCA_964532155.1. Taxonomy (GTDB): domain Bacteria; phylum Bacillota; class Clostridia; order Christensenellales; family Borkfalkiaceae; genus HGM11416. The sequence goes on along the minus strand of CAZHGN010000024.1, from coordinate 19,885 downwards.
GAGTTCGCGAATAAAATTCTTCATATTAACCGTCTAAGCCGAAAACGGCTTATTCCTTTCGCTAACTATTGTAATACATTTTCAATTTTCAAGCAATGTTTTAAGGGGTAAAACATCAAAAACGCTTTCTTTTGGTTTGCGTAAGACTTTTTTCGGTATACCTTCCGGCAAAGTACGCAAAATAGTTATATGATAAATCGCGTAGGCAAAAAACATTCCGTCTCGTTTTTTGCTCTTATTATTGTTTTAATAATCGTTTTTTTTGCAAGCGTTATTCCGTGCGGTAGGGTAATCGTTAAAGCGCAAGCCGCGGAACGTTTGGTCGTGATGGCGGGAGGCAAAGCGTACCGATTTTCCGCGCAAGAAACGACTCTCACGCCCGACGGCTACGAGCTTAACGGCATAGACCGAATAATTGAAAAAATATATCTCGACACGCTAATTCCGCCGACCGACGCCGCGTTATCCTTTCGCCCTCAAAGCGCACAACCTTTTATTATATCTGACGAGAGGAGGGGTAGAGCGATAGACAAAGTTCGCTTAAAAGGTGAAATTCAATTCGCGCTTGCGGTAGGCAAAAGCGAAGTGGAGGCAACTTTTAACAATTTAAAGCCAAAGGTTAGCAAAGATTATTTACAAAAAGAAACTGCGGTTCGTTCAACTTTTACAACCTATTACGGCGGTTCTTCCGATGAAAGAAAACGCAATATTGCGCTTGCTTGCAAAAGCCTGAACGGTGCGATAATCGACTCGGGGGCTGGTTTTTCGTTCAACGAAAGGGTTGGAAAGCGGTCTAAGGAGAACGGTTATTTAGACGCTCGCGTTATATCGGACGGCAAGTTCGCAAGCGGAACGGGCGGCGGCGTTTGTCAAGTTTCCACAACGCTGTATAACGCGGCTCTGCGTGCGGGGCTAAAAATAACCGAATACCACCGCCACAGCCTTGCCGTAAGTTACGTTCCGCCGTCGTTCGACGCTATGGTCAGCGATAGCGGAAGCGATCTCGTATTCCTAAACGACAGCGGCAGACGGTTATATTTGCAAGCCGCCGCCGACGGAGAATATATTAAAATAACGATTTACGGAATCCAATCCGAATACGCATACGATTTCCGTTCGGAGATAACCGAGGTAATCGAAGCGAAAAATCGCGGAACCAAGGCAAGTAGCGGCGAGCAACCGATCGCGCCCAAGAACGGCTTAAAAAGCAACGCGTTCGTCAGCGTATACAAAAACGGCGTGCTCGTATCCTCGTATTTGTTTAGGTCGGACGTTTACGCGCCTATAGACGGCGTTTATATAATCGACGAATAAGCGCGCGTCGGTCGGTCGTTTGCATAAAAGACCTTACATAAAAAGTTTTTAGGCAAAATTACTGTTTTTATCTATGATTTTTTGCGTTAAGTGAATATATAATGAAAAAATCGCAAAAGTATTGACTTTTTGCCGTTTGAGATTTATAATCGTTCGGTAAAAGGGTTTGCGGTTTTTTAAAAATTTCGCAATTTCCGAAAAAAACAAGGCGGTAAAACGAATGAAAGACGAATATCAATCCTTATTTACGCCGTGGAAAATAGGCAATCTCGAAATCAAGAACAGAATTGTCATGACGTCCATGGGCGGAACATCCATTTTCGGCTGGCTCGAGCCTAACCACTTCGACGAAGAAGCGGCGAATTTCCTTTTGGAGCGCGCCAAAAACAACGTCGGTCTTATTCTTCCGGGAATTGCACCGATAAAAGACATGCTTTTAGGTAAATGGTTGTATCAGGGCAAAGGCAAGTTCAAAAAACTCAAAAAGTTTATGGACGAGCTTCATAAAACGGGTGCGAAAATGTTCGTTCAGCTTACCGCCGGTTTCGGCAGGAGCCTTGCCATAAACGATATTATGGTAAAAGCCCTCAAAAACAAGGCGCTCGGCACGATAATGAAACCCATTCTCAACGTCGATTATATGTCGGCGAGCGCAAGCGCGACTCCCAACCGTTGGGACGAAAGCTGCATTTCTCGTCCGCTCACCGTAAAGGAAATCGACGACATGGTAACCGCGTTTGCTCGTACCGCCGCGCTCTGCAAGGAAGCGGGGGTAGACGGTATCGAAGTTCACGCCGTGCACGAGGGATATCTCCTCGACCAGTTCACGATGAAATATACCAACCAAAGAACGGACGATTACGGCGGCAGTTTCGAAAACCGCTATCGTTTCCCCGTTCGCATAGTCAAGGCGATCAAGGCGGTTTGCGGCGACGATTATCCCGTATCACTCCGCTATTCGGTTGTTTCCAAGACCAAAGGCTTCGGCAAAGGCGCGCTCCCGGGCGAAGATTACGTCGAGGTCGGCAGAGATATGGAAGAAAGCGAGCGGGCGGCAAAATATCTGCAAGACGCCGGTTACGACATGCTCAACTGCGATAACGGCACCTACGACGCTTGGTATTGGGCACATCCGCCTATGTATATGGATACCGACTGCAACCTTGCCGAGGTCAGTCATATTAAGAAATTCGTTGACGTGCCGGTCGTTTGCGCAGGCAGAATGACTCCCACGCGCGCGGCAAAGGCTATAGCCGACGGCGAGATCGACGCAATGGGCGTTGCACGTCAGTTCCTTGCCGATCCGCAATGGATCACCAAGCTTATGGCCGACGACGAAGCGTCCGTTCGTCCTTGCATTTGCTGTCATAACGCTTGCTTTAACATGGCGCATTATAACGGAGTTGCAAACGATCAATCCCTTTCCGACAATATGGGAATGGCGCGTTGCGCGATCAACCCCGAAACGATGCAGTCTAAAAAATATAAAATAGTAAAGACGAATAAACCCAAAAAAGTCGCGGTAATCGGCGCGGGCGTCGGCGGTATGGAGACTGCCAGAGTGCTTGCGCTTCGCGGGCATAAGCCTGTTATCTTCGAAAAGAGCGACAGAACGGGCGGCGTGTTTAAAGCGGCTGCCGCTCCCGACTTTAAGGAAAAAGATAAAGAACTTCTCGCTTGGTACGATAAAGAACTTGCGGACCTTAATATAGAAGTTCGCTTCGGCGCGGAAATTACCGACAAGAGCGCACTTTCCGAGTTCGACGAAATCGTCGTCGCTACCGGCGCAAGGGCAAACATGCCTCCCATACCCGGGCTCGACAAGGCGATCGAGGCTTGTGATTATCTGTACGGCACCGAAGTAGGCGAGAGAGTTATAATAATCGGCGGCGGTTTGAGCGGATGCGAAATCGCTTACGATTTGCATAGGCGCGGCAAACAGCCGATAATAGTCGAAATGAAGAACGACATAATCGCCGTCAAGGGCGTTTGTCTTGCTAACAGCTCGTACTTGCGCGACTATTTTGCTTTGCATAACGTTGAAATCCATCTCGAAACCGCACTTGTTTCGGTCGGCGACGACGGCGTAATCGTAAGGGATAAGGACGGCAAAGAGTTCGAAATTAAAGGCGATTCGGTAATACGCTCGATGGGTTACAGACCGTCGCCCGCATTAAAGGACGAAAAGGGAGTTTACTTCGTCGGCGATTGCAGTAAGGTCGGCAACCTCCGCTCGGTAATTTGGGGCGCTTGGGACGTCGCTATGAAAATTTAAGGGGGAAGGGAATGTACGAATATAAAATGCAGCTTACCGAGGAACAAATCGATATTCTTTCGGGCAAGCAGGGCGAAACCAAAGCAAAAGTAATGGAAACGATCGTCCGCTACGGCGATCTTTTCGGGGCAAAAAAGCTCGTGCCGGTTACTCATGGCGAGGGACATTTAGTAACTTCGTTCGGTCTTTCGCTGTTAAAGCCCGTCTATCGCGTTATGGACGAGCTGATCGCCGCGGGGCTTAAGGTCGAAGACGGCTTCACTATGGATCCGCGCCCGGTCGATTTTAAAAACGTAAAATGCAATCTTTTGGATAAAGCGCTGTTTTCTACTATTCTGTACGGCAAGCAAAAAAAATACGAAGAACAACTTGCCGAACTCGGACTTATCGGAAAGGACTCATTCAGCTGCGCTTGCTATTTCGACGAAATGGGCAACGTTCCTAAAAAGGGCGATATCCTTTCTTGGGCGGAGTCGAGCGCTGTAAACTACGCCAACTCGGTTTTGGGCGCGCGTTGCAACCGCAACTCGGGCATGATCGATATTTTCGGTTCGATAATCGGTTTCGTTCCCGAATTCGGCTTGCTTACCGACGAGGGCAGACGTGCTAAATGGAAAATTACCGTAAATACCACCAAAAAGCCTATTGCTCAAATTCTCGGTTCGGCTATCGGCATTAAGGTTACCGAGGACGTTCCGTATATCGTCGGTCTGGATAAGTGGCTCGGCACCGAACTTACAGACGAATGCAAGGCGTACCTTAAAGATTTCGGCGCGGCTACCGCGTCTAACGGAGCAGTCGGTCTTTACCATGTGGAAAATCTCACGCCGGAGGCGAAAGAACTCGGAGAGTCTTTGCTTGAAGAAAACTATAAAGAATACGTTATAGACGACGCCGAGCTTGAAAGAGTATACGAGTCGTACCCGGTTATGTGGAAACAACCGGACAAAAAAGGCACGCTTGCCTTTATCGGTTGTCCGCACCTTTCGCGCAGTCAGCTCGAAGAATGGGCAAACGCCATTATCGACGGTCTTGAAGCGAGCGGAAAGAGTACCGTTTCTTGCCAAACCGTGCTTTGCACCGCACCCCCTGTGCGCGAGGCTTTTGAAAAGACCGAACTTTACGCACGCCTTATGAAAACGGGCGCTCGAGTAACATCGATTTGTCCGCTTATGTATACCTCTAATCCGCTTACGAAATCGCGCAGAATGATGACTTGTTCGAACAAGCTTCGTACCTATTCGGTCGCTCGTTATTATAAGGACGACGAGCTTCTCGATATCATCGTGGGCAAGGAGGATAAATAAATGAAAACTTTTAAGGGAAGAGTTATAAACGGCGGAAGTTATAAGGGCGAGGCCGTTGTTTCGAGACAAGGCGTAAACACCCTTGCAACCTTTCAAAAATCCGCGCTTGCAGGCGCTAAGCAGGTTATAGTCGCCGACCAAAACAACCCCGATATTTACGAGAAAAATATCACCGGCAAAGCGCTTTGCTTGCCGCAAACGATAGGCTCGACGACCGGCGGCATGGTCTTGCAAGTAATTTGCTCGATGAAGATTAACCCCGCGGCGATGCTTTTTTCCGAAACGATCGATTCGCTTGCCGGTGCGGGCGTAATCCTCTCCGTCGTATGGGAAAACAGCGATATGATAGCCATCGACGAGCTTGGCGACGAGTTCTTGCAAACGGTAAAAACAGGCGATACGATAGAGATTTTACCCGACGGCACGGTAAACATACTTTAATTTTCGAGATAAAATAAGCAAAAGCGGCTCCGCGTTTTTCCTATGCGCTGCCGCTTTAATGCGTTTTGCTTGTTGCGCTTGCAGTGCCTTGTTGTGCAAAAATAACGCAAGTGCCGAAAAATAGTTGACATCAAGCCTTGCCTTTGATAAAATGTATTTACATTAAGTGCTGCATTTGCGGCTCGGAGGAAGAAAATGCAAGAAATTTTTGATAAAGTAACGGATATCGTTTGTAATCAGCTCAATATCGAAAAATCTGCAATCACCATGGAAAGCGAGATCGTAAAAGACCTCGGCGCAGATTCTCTCGATATTATCGAAATGATCATGAGCTTCGAGGACGAATACGGAATCACCATTCCCGAGGACGTATCTTCCGGATTGAAGACGGTCGGTGACATCGTCAATCTTATCGCCAAGAAATAATTTTCGGCGGTTTGCTTTTAATCGAAATCGGCTTAATCCGCGGCTTTTTCCCGCGGATTTTGTTTTTTATACCGCGTTTTTGCGGTAACCGCGCGAAGTTTTGCGTATAGTAATCGGTTAATAATCGGCGCATTTTTCGGCGCGAGCATAGCGCCCGTGATATTTTGGCGCATATAAAGGAGTAACGAATATGAAAGTAAGTCAATTAAAATACGAACGCGTTCCCGTAGAATCCGTAATCGAGGCGTATACCGTCGCGACCGAAAAGATTAGCGCGGCTCAAACGCTCGACGAGCTTTTGAGCGCAAGAAAGGAACTGACTTCCGTCGTCGAGCGGTTCGGCACCGAAAGTTCGCTTGCATACGCGCGCTGGTCGTGCAATACGAAAGACGAGTTTTATAAAACCGAGAAAGAGTATTACGAGCAAAATTACCCGTTGCTTTCCGCGCCGCGTATAGCGTATATTCGCGCAATGCTCGATTCGCCCCTCCGCGCCGAGGCGGAAAAGGTTTTGCCCGCTCCCATATTTAAGGCTTACGAAGTGGAGCTCAAAACGCTTGACGAGCGCATAATCGAAGATCTTCGGCGTGAAAGCGCGCTCGTTAACGAGTACGCGCAGTTTATGAGCGAGTTGACGATTGAGTTCAACGGCGAAAAAATGCCGCTTACCATACTAAAAAAGTACATGAACGACGGCGACCGCGAGGTGCGCAAAGCGGCTCACGAGGCGTTGGGTAAAGCTATGGCTGAGCATTCCGACGTATTGGACGGCGTTTTCGATTCCTTGGTTAAGGTTCGCGATCAAATGGCGAAAAAGCTTGGCTATAAAAATTACGTAGAGCTCGGCTACTATCGCATGGGCAGGCTGTGTTACGGCAAAGACGACGTGGAGAAATTCCGTGAAAACGTATTAAAAGACGTCGTGCCGGTCGTGTCGCGTATTCGCAAAGATAGGGCGAAGGCGCTCGGCATCGACGATATGAAACTGTACGATTACGGCGTTTGCTTAAAAAACGATCCTCGTCCTATACTTAACGACGGCGCTTTGCTCGAGGCGGGGCGTGCCGTTTACCGCGCAATGGGTGATGAAACGGGCGAGTTTATGGATATGATGCTCGAAAACGAGGCGTTCGACGTCCTCTCGCGCGAGGGGAAGTGGGGCGGCGGATATTGCACCGAGTTCGCTCTTTATAAACAGCCGTTTATTTTGGCAAACTTTAACGGCACCGCCGACGACGTAGACGTACTCACGCACGAAGCGGGGCACGCCTTTGCGAGTTACCTTGCATTTAAAAATAACGCAGATCCCGAAGTGCCGCTCGGTATGGAAACGGCTGAAACGCATTCTATGAGCATGGAATGTCTGTGCTGGCGTTTTGCCGACAAGTTCTTCGGCGACAAGGCAAACGATTATAAATACAAGCACTTATTCGACAATCTTTCGTTTTTGACTTACGGCGTTATAGTTGACGAATTCCAACAAATCGTTTACGAAAAACCCGAACTTTCGCCCGAGGAAAGAAACGCCGTTTGGAAAAGACTCGAGGGAAAATATCGTCCGTATATGAACGCCGACGGTATGACTTATTTCGAAAAGGGTACTCGTTGGCAGTATCAAATGCACATATACGAATCGCCGTTTTATTACATCGATTATTGTCTTGCGCAAGCCGACGCGTTGCAGTTTTTGTTTAAGTCGCTCGACGATTACGCCGCCGCGTTTAAGGCGTATAACGCATTTACGGCAAATTCCGGCAAACAATTCTTTACCGACCTCGTAAAGCAAGCGGGGCTTCGCTCGCCTTTCGAAGAGGGCGCTTTGTCCGAAATCGCAGCCAAAAGCGAGGATATTTTAAAAGGACTCTTAAAGTCTGAATAATCGGGACGTAAAAGTTAACGACTTCTAAGGTCTAACGGAACGGCATCTTTTTAAGATCGCCGTTCTTTCTAAGTAATACGCTAAAAACGCATTATAAATCCGTATTGTTACGGTAAAAGGGTATATGAAAAATAAAAAAAACAAGTGGGCTATAATAATAGTTTTGCTGTTAGTTGTTTTTGCGGCGGCGCTGTGCTTTTTCGTTTGCGCCCGCAGTGACGATAGCGGCGAACAACTGCCGCAAGAGTACGTTAAGCCGCTAAACGTTAATTCTAAAATAGGCGTAGCCTATTCGGTTTTAGGCACGACGAACAGGGGCGCGCCCGAATGCAAAAACGAGGGCTTGTCGCGCTATCCGGTCTACGGTCAAACGCTAAAGAAAGCGGAAGGGGAAAGCGACGAAGATTTTTCCGCGCTCAAACAAGCTGTTTTAAGCGAAAACACATACCTTAATTCGGCGCCCGACGGTACGATTTCCGGCGATTGCACCAATTACGATTCAATGGACGAGAGAGGCTATTTATATTTAAATGGCGAACCGGTGTCGGACGGCAAGGGCGAGCATAGACGGCTATATAAGCACACCGCCGCCGAAAATATGTATTTCGGCAACGTCAGCGACGGTCAAGCCGCCGTTATAAAGCGAATAAAAATTCAACCGCGGCAGATCGGCAATTACATAACCGGATTGTACGCGCCCGCGGGCGAGGTGATAAAACTTACTATTTCGAAAGCCGATTTGGAAAAGGTCGGAAGTTTTTACGTTTACGTCGGCGCAACGCTGGCAAACGGACAGGCTAACAATATTTGGCTTGCAAGAGATTTCGTGCGTATGCCGGTAATTGCCAATAAAATGCCGGTAAACGCCCAAACTTGCACGTATAACGCACAAACCGAAACGTATACTTGCTATTTCGGCTCGTACCTCGGCGGTCCTATATACGTCGGTTCGCCGAGCGTGAAAAAGCAATTTCAAACGGAGATTTCCGGCGCCGTCGAGTATCCGCATTTGATTTACGGATTAACGACCGAGGAAGAGTATAACCGACTGCTCGAATCGAGCGCGCCGTATTTCGATTTAGAGGTATTCGACAACGCAGTGCGCTTTTCGGGACCGAGAATACGCTCGGACGAGTATTCTTTTTCCGAACTTTGCGAAGCCGCAGAACTGTGGGATAAAATAGCAAGGGTATCTAAGCAAGTGCCGAGCGGTTCAAACGCCTCTTACGGTATAGATTTTCTGTTTGAACCTTTCGTTGCGGCAGGCGCCGCCGTTGCTTTCGTCGGGCGTAATACGGTAAATTGCCCGCTCGATTGGATGGACGGCTGTCTGAACGTGGAAAATTTCGTAAAAAACGGTTCTTGGGGTAATATTCACGAGTTCAACCACCATTTTCAAAATTTCGGTTTACCGAACGGCGGCGAAGTTACGAATAACGCGGTAAGTTTAGTCGAGTATTCGCTGTTTACGAAAATATCTTCCGCACGCAGTTTGGACGATTCTTCGCTAAGGGATTGGAATGTGTATACTGACGCGTCGAGAGCGCTTAGAACGTTGCTCGAAAATACGAAAAGCGGCGATCCCGTGCAGTCGCTCGAAGCTTATGCGACGGTGTTGCATTCTTTCGGTCAAGGCGTGTTTATCGAGGCGACTAAAAACGGAAGCGGCGCGGATAAATGGTTTAAAAATCTGTGCGATCTGACGCATTATAATTTTTATTACTATTTTACCGAACTTTTGCATCAGCCGCTATCCGAGTCGGTTGCAAGCGATGCGGCAAGTTGCGGTTATCCCATGTACGTTCCGGTCGCTTGTATATACCAAACGGGCACAAAGTACGGCTATAGCACCGAAAACAGGCAAATAACCACGATGCAGCCCTTTGAATTTGTCGGCGATTATTACGATTTTAACGTTAAATCGCTTATTAATATTCCGGACGGCTTTACCGTAACGAACGTTGACGTGGGCAAGCCGCAGTACGGGCAAATAATACAAATCGGCGAGGATGAGTACAGGTTTATTCCGTCGGACGAAAAAATATCGGGCGATATCGACGTAACGATTTCGATAAGCAAAGACGACGGAGAATTCGAGGTGGAAGACGTTACTCTCGTATTCGGCTTTAAAAAGCAGCAGAAAAGAATTGCAGAGCGGACGACGTATTATTTCGACGGCGCTTTGCTCGAAAAGTTTGAAAGCGTCGACGACGCCGTGCGGAATAATTATGACGGCTATACCTCGTCCGCTACCTTCGACAGCACCTTTAACGGCAACGAGTGCGCCGCCGTTTGGTGGAACAGCGACGGCGTAAAACTGAACGCCGTGACCGAATATATGTCGAAAATATATATCGAGAACGGCGGCACCTATCGGTTCAGTATAAGAGGCAAGTACGCGAATTTATATATTTCCTTGGACGGAAAAAATTATAGTTTGGTAGCAAAGGCGGGCGAAGTTTATAATAACAGTTTCGCCGTTTGCGTTGAAAACGGCGAGTATGCCGACTATACGTTAAAAAGAGGGCAAACGGTCTATTTAAAAGCGGTAGTTATGCATGTGGACGTCGAGCGGTGCGCGTTCGTTCTCGGAATGGGTACGGTTGCCGACGGCAAGGCGAATATTGACGATATAACCAAAAGAATTACCGTATATAACGCAAATTATCAAAAGGAAACGCTCGACGGCGACTATTTTTATACGAGAAAGAACGACGTAACGGACTTTACGGTCGAAACGGACGGCACGTCTAAGGTCGTTTCAACTAACTTCGAGCCGTGGGATTCCACGACCGAGATAGGCAATTTATTCGACGGCAGTTCGTCTACGTTTATGCATAATAAGAAAGACGCGTACGTCACCGAAACTTCGCCGTTTGAAATAGTGGTCGATTTGGGCAGAGCGATAAAGGCTAATAAAATCACTATGTACGGCAGATCGGAGAAGACGCAAACGCCGACGAGTTATAGGCTGTACGGCGGTCTAACGGTTGGCGAAATGACTCTTTTATGCGAGTATTTAAACGAACCGCTTAAAAACGGATGTAACCAAACGGGCTTTTTTGAACTGACCGAGTTCAGATATTATAAACTCGTCGTAACCAAAACCAACGCCAATTATATTTGCTTGTCTAAAATTGAATTCGGTATAGATTTTCTCGGCGGCTCTCTCGTCTCGCCCGACGACGACTTGGCGACTTATTACGGGCAGTGGAATGTGGACTACGACCTCTCGCCATTCGGGCACGGCTACACGGCGAAGAGCGGCTATTTAGAGCTTGATTTCGTCGGCACTCAAATTGCAGTCATAGCAAAAAACGGCAACGCTAAATTTAGCGTATCCGTCGACGGTTCCGAGCCCGTCGTCTACGAAACGAACGTCACGAACGGCTTACTGTTTTTAAGCGACGAATTGCCAAACTCTTCGCACAAAATAATAATTACCCCATTAAGCGAAACGACAGTCTTCGCCTTCGCCGTAAGATAAAACGATAAAATAACGATATAATAAACTGCGGTATGCGCCGATAATCGACCTATACCGCGGTTTTTTATTATTAATAAATAATTGTATCGTCGTCGTATAAACTGCGGTATTTTGCTTTAAAAACCTTAAATTGTCAACCTTTTTCGCCGTACGCGTGTTTTATGCTTGACATTAAATTAACGTATGGTGTAATAATCATATATTTTTTATACTATAATTATAATTATTTTTTGATATAATTCAAAATCATAATTCAAAATCGTTTGCAATTTAGTGAAAGCGCAGTTAATGCGTGCGCTATTTCTCGTTTAACATGGAGGTGGGGCTTATATGTTAATTTGGATAATGATATCGATAATAGTTTTAGTCGTTGCGGTAATCGTATCGGCGTTTTTGTTGCCGAAACTGTACCTAAAAGACAGATACGTTTTGAGTAAGTCTAACGATCGGGGCATCAAGAAGGTTTTGGAAAAAAACGGCGTAAGTATGGTATTCGAGCCCGCTTTAAAATGGCGTAAATACGTACGGCAATACGTATTATCCGAACGGCAAGGCAAAAAACGGCTACGGTGCAAAATTCACGAGGATATCGACTATTTGTCGTACGACGTCGCGCTGTTTAATAATCGCAACGAGGTCTTCGACGTTTTGACCATTCGGGAAAAAATCAATGATAAAGGTTATACTCAAACGGTAGACTTGCCGGACGAAACCTCGTACGTTGCAGTTACCGTCAACGAGGTGGACGGCAAAGATTTTGCCGACGGCATAGAGCCGATGCGGGCAACGAACAAGAAAAACGTGCGACCTTTTTTGTTTTGGAGCAGCGTGAGCATTCTTATGGAAACGTTTTGTTTCAAAGTTTGTTGCGCCAATCTTTTCGGCGGAGTATTCAAGGAAGTATTTATATTAAACCGGGATACAACGCTCGCAACGTTAGCGATGGCGGCGGTGTCGATTATAATTCATGTGGTGATAACTCGCTTCGTGTTCAGAACGAGAAAGAAGAAAAAGTGAGTGGAGAAGGGGTATGCAGCAACATTATAACGTAATTGCAAAAGGCGAATATGCATATGAACAGACAAGTGATTTTTTGCATATCGAGCGTTTTCTTATCGTTCGGAAAAGGGGACGCAGATGGTTGCTTTTGGATTGCAACAATCTTTCGAAATCCGAACTTACCGGCTTAACGCTTTCCGTTCGGCAGTTTGATCCGCGCGGAAACGAGCTCGGCGAAAAGGTAGCAAAAATCAAAAAGACGTCTTTTAAACACGGAAAATTTCTTTTAAAGTACGCCGTGGCGCTTGATAACGGGTGCGTTGACGTGCGCGTTAAAGTACTTTGCGCCGAATACGGGAATATTTCTTATCGCTTGGGTAAAGAGGGAGTATACTCCGTATTCGAACGCCCGACGAATTGGAAAAAACTTACAAAAAAAGAATTATCGGCAAAAACCGGGAAAAGCGGAAGAACTCAAGAATACCGTCGGTTTTATTCGCCCGCTGTTTTTAGCGTAATAGCGATTATTATAATTGCGTTTTCTTGCATTATGTCGATCACGCAGTTATTCGGTTTTTCTGCAGAGGGCGACGAGTTTTTTATATCTAATATTCGTTACCGCTATTCGAGTATTTTTCAAGATGACGATTCGCCCGTATACGTAGTCGGCTCGGTAGGTTTCGGCGGACAAACGCTATACGTTCCGAACGAGGTCGAAGGGCATCCCGTTTTAAAAATTGCAGAGGATGCTTTTAGTGAAGATTCGGTAGTGCGCAAAATTACCGTAGCGAACGGCGTGGCTATCGAAAGCGGCGCGTTTTCCTTCTGCGACAGTTTGAAGGAAGTGGTCTTGGAGGGGAATAACAAAATCGGTTACCGGGCGTTTTACTCTTGCAAGCAGCTACAAAAAGTTACGATAAACAAAGCGTCGAGAATAGGTCACGAGGCGTTTAGCGACTGCGATATACGTTCTTTGCGTATTAACGGTTGCGCCGACGGATATGAAACGGTGGAAATTGCTTCGCGTGCGTTTGCGTATTGCGGCTCCGATATAGATAGCATCTACGTCGACGCATACGTGAACTACACGGAAGACATGGATATATTCCAAAACAGCCTACCAAAAGAATTGTATTTAAAAAATTATAATTACGGAGTGTATGAGAACAAGTCTAATAAAACGTTGTCTGAACTTTTTTTCGGTTCCGTTTACGGCTTGGAAAGAGTGGAGATAGGCCACGCCGATTGTATTCCGAATTCGTTTTTATACGGTGCGAGCCAATTAAAATCCGTGACGATACGTAACTTAGATTCTACCGAGGTAGGCGATAAAGCGTTTTGCGATTGTAACAAGTTGTCGTCCGTGTCTTTGCCTACCAATATCACATACGTAGGTCAATCGGCGTTCGAAGACACGGCTATAACTTCGTTTAACGCGTCTTCGTTGCGCGGTATGGGTACAAGTGCGTTTGATTCGTGTTCGAAATTGAAAGAAGTTCGCTTCGATAACAATACTACGCTTACAGAGTTGCCGAACAGCGCGTTTGCTTATTGTTACTCTTTACAAACGTTTTCGTTACCTCAGAACGTGAAGACTATAGGCAGCTATGCGTTTAACGGTTGCAAGGGGTTGGAAACGTTCGTGGTGCCGTCGTCCGTTACGTCTATAGGCGACTCGGCGTTTAACGGTTGCTACCGTCTGCACGAAATACATAATTTATCTTCGTTGCCAATAGGTATCGATTCGGTCAATTACGGCGGCATTGGTTATAACGCGATAGCCGTCTATTCCGATTTGGAATCTTCGCTACTGAAAAAAGAATACGACGGATTCGTATTCAAAAGCGCATACGGTTCCGTTTGGTGGTTGGTCGATTATATCGGCGACGAGAAAGACGTTACGTTAGACGGAAAAGAAGACGTCGTTTCTTATCGTATATCGAGGTATGCGTTCGACGAGGATAATGAAAATCTTTGTTCGATTACGTTTACGACTGCCGTGACCTACGTCAAAGAGGAAGCATTTGTATCTTTACCCGATCTTAAGACCGTATTTTTACAATCGGGCGTTTGTTCGTTGCCTTCGCACGCTTTTTACGATTGTTATTATCTTTCGTCTGTGGTTTTGCCCGTGCGGTTTAACGTGAACATTAACTCAACGTCGTTCGGTTCTAATTCTCCGACCTATTATTACGAAGGTTCGAGAGCGGAGTGGAACAGCCGCGGATACTCGTTGCCCTATTATCATAGTAATATCTCGTACTACGCTTCGTGCATACACGAATATGACGAATGGAATTACGTGAACGGTTCAGTCAATACGCAACAACCCGATTACGAACTCATAACATTAGTTGCGCCCTCTTGCAAAACTTCGGGTACGGGCAAAAACCGTTGCAGGAAATGCGGGTATACTACAGACACGTTTGTGTTGGACGCTCTGGGGCATGGGTATAACGAGGACAGTGAATGTATTCGTTGCGGTTACGTATTTAACTTTTCGGCAAACGGCAAAAATTTACAAAAGTTTTACGAATACGTTACGCTGACAAACGATAAGAAAGCGCCTTTCGACGTATTTAACCGCACTTCGAGCTCGTCGTTTATTTATGCTCCGAAAGGAGAGGTTTCCGAATCGACGTTAGAAATAAAGGCGAACGAAAATATTATACTTTCCATGTACGTATACGCGTTTGGAAATTGCTCCATAACGATTAGTTCTTCGGACGGTACGCAGGTGCTTGAAGACGTATATCAATACCGTTCATTCAGATTGTACACCGGTCAAACGCTAAAAATCACTTATAAAAACACACTCGGCAAATCGGATGAAGACGACGCATATTTATACGATATAACGATTTCGTCTATGTTTGAACCTTAAATAGTAGGGTAGGGATTGAATATGTTAAAACATGCAGACAAAATAGCAAATTTGACAATTGAACAAAAACTCGCCTTACTTGCCGATATGTCTTCGTTGCCGCAAAGCGCTGCGGAGGGCGCAGAGTTGCGGCATGGCGGAATAACCACGGCGGATGCGGTAAACGCCACGTTAGGTCGTCGGTTTCCGTCCTATGCTCGACTTATCGGGAGTTGGAATACCGAGCTTGTGTCTAAAGTAATGGGGGCGCTTGCGCGGCGTGCAAAGCAAGACGGCGCGTTTTTGATGGAAACGCCTATAGCCAACGTGCAATCTACCCCTTATTCCGACGGTTTTTCAGAGGATCCTTATTTAGCGGGAACGTTTGCCAATACAAGTGTAAAAGCGGTATACGATAACGGTGTGCGACCTTGTTTGCAAGCCCCGTGTTTTGAAAACGACGACGTTGTTTTTTCGGATATAGAGCCGTTTGGTCGCGCCGTAAACGACTATTTTTATAAGCCTTTCAAAATTGCGAGCGTGCGTGAAAACGGAATCGTCAAAATACCGCATAGTCGCGTTCAAGACGCTTATCAAGAAGTGCAGGAAACTTGGTGGAAGAGAATCGAAGAAAACGATTACGTATTGAAAGAATGCCGTACCGTACAAGACGTCGAGGCGAACGCCACGGCGAAAAACGTTTTTTGTTTGGGCGGTTCGTACGCAAGTTTGATGGAGCGTTGGGAGCGTTATCAAACGTTATATGCCGAGTTTAAAAAAGGAGTCGTTTCGTATAGCGATTTAGAAAGCGAGTGTGCGAGCGGCGCGGCTATTTCCCCGGAGGTCGTCGACGAGAAAGTCGATAGCGTGCTTGATTTTATAGAAAGCAGTCTTAACTTGCAAAACGTTTCGGGGACGAGCGGCGAAGACGAAGAACTGTTTTTAGATGCCGCTCAAGAGAGTATCGTCTTATTAAAAAACAGTAATAAAATATTGCCGTTGTCGGGCGATAAAAATATAGCGTTGCTCGGCGCGCTTGCCGAAGAAAACGTTTTACGACAAGCGGAGGCATTGTCTTCGGACGGTAAAATAAAATTTGCGGGCTATGCCAAAGGCTATGACAATTCGAAAGAGATAGACACCGCGTTGATTTCGGAAGGGGTAGCGCTTGCAAAAAAGGCGGGCGTTGCCATAGTGGTCGTAGGGTTCGACGGAGAGAGTTCCAAACGCGCGAAAGGCAACCGTTCGATGCAATTACCGGTTAACCAAATTGCGCTAATAGACGCGTTGGTAAAAGAGAAAATTAAAATCGTAGCGGTCGTCGGCGGAGACGTTTACCCCGATATGAGTTTCGATACGGGCTGCGAGGCAACGTTGATAGCCGATATACAAGCTTACAGAAGCGGCGAGGCGTTGTGGAACGTATTGCTCGGCAAGGTCAGCCCGTCGGGTAAACTTGCCACTACTTGTTACGCCAATACGGAAGCGCTTTTTAACCAATTATGGAATTATAAGGAAAGCGAGCGCAATAAAGTTGGCGTGTTCTACGGTTATCGTCATTACGTTTCTTCCGATATTGCCGTAAAATACCCGTTCGGTTACGGTTTGTCGTATACGAATTTTGCGTATTCATGCTATTCGGCGTTGGGCGGAATCGGCGTAACCGTTCGCAACCGCGGTAAAAAAGCGGCGTTTGACGTAGTTCAAGTATACGTTGAAAAAAAGAACTCGGATATCGCTCGGCCAAAAAGGGAATTAATCGCGTTTACGAAAGTTTATCTGCGCGCCGGCGAAGAAAAGCGGCTTACGTTTAAAATTAACGACGTCGATTTGCAAGTGTGGGACGAAACGCGTAAGGCGTTCGTGGTGGAAAAAGGCATATATCGGTTTAACGTATGCAACGCCTCGAATAACGTTTGCGCCTCGTGTACGCTTTCTCGCGGCTCGGCAAGTTTTAAGGAAAAAGAACGCTTATCCGATTATTTACAAGCCGTTTCCAATATACAAACCGAAAATTATCAGTTGGAACCGCCTATGGAGTTTACGGCAAAAGCGTTTTGGCATTCGGGCTGGCTTAAATGCACGATATTGCTGTGCTGCTTGGATATTATATACCTATATTTAAATTCAGTCGGATGGTTGCCGAAAAGTATCGCTTTATACATAGCGGTCGCAACGATTACCGCATTCCCCTTATTAATGACGGTGAAATCTGCACTAACTTATAAACGTGAATTAGCAAAAGAGCGGGTGAAATATATGGAAAACAAGAAAAAACAACGTGCAAAATACAGCAACGCAGAATTATCGGAAGAACTTCCTTTTGAAGAGTTATTCGAACAAGAATTTACTTTGGCGCCTAATTTTAAACAAGAAGAAACGGTGCGGGAAGACAATGCGCAGCAATTGCAAATTACGCGTGTGGACGAGGGTGTTTTCGATAAAGAACAAACCTTGCAAAAAACGGTGGCGGATTTTTCCGCGCTTGCGAACGTGCATGGTTTAAAAATAGACGTGCGCACGGCGGGAAAACTTTTTGCGTCGTTTGCTTCCTCGCGGCTGATTATTTTGAAAAATGCCGACAAGGAAGCGGCAAACAAACTACTTAATGCCTTAAACGATTATTTCGATCATTCCGTAGTGACTCAATCTTGTGCCGATGCGAAAAACCCCGAACTTTTCCATACTCAAACGGAAGACGGAACGTATGCGCTCACTCAAGCGGGAACGACGATTTCCAACCTTACGGATGAGGAGCGAAAAATTCGCGTGGTCGCTTTGACCGACGTTAAGAGCGATATGGTGAAAGATTTGGTTAACCCGATAATGCGCTATATCGACTATCCGCAAAGATCGTCTTTCGTAACGATAAAAGACGGAAGGGCTGAAAAATCGTGCGAATTGACCGAAAACGTTTGGTTTGCGATCGTATTGGAGCGCGATGCCGCCGTTATCGACATTCCGAAATACGTTTTAGACGTCGCCGACGTTTTGGAGCTCGATTTACAAACGAGCATACCCGTTCAAGCAATAGAATCGGACGAAGAAAAATATTCTCCGTTATATTACGGACAATTTAAAAAGTTGGTCGATAACGCCAAGCGCGACTGCGCCTTGGATGAGATTTATTGGAAACGCATCGACCGCTTAGAGGAATACGTAAGCGATTGCAACGATTACCGTATTGAAAATAAACAATGGTTGCGCATTGAAAAGTTCGTCGGCGTATATCTTGCCATAGCGGGCGAGGCTGACGAAGCGCTCGATTATGCCGTCGCGCAGCATGTCTTATACGGCATGTTGGCAACCGTTGCCGCCTCGAAAAAACAGCCCGAAGAAAAGTTTACGCATATGGTGGAAAACGTATTCGGGGAGGGTTGTGCTCCGTGCTCGTTAAAAACCGTACGGGAAACGGGAATCGGCGTATAACAGCGAGGCGTTTGGAGGAAATAGGGAATGAATACGAATTTGACGTTACTTGGTAGCGAATATAATTTGCAAGATATTTGGGCTATCGTTACTTCGCCGTACGCTATACTCGTTTACCTTGCGGTCGTTATAGGTATTTTAATATTGATCGTCGTAACGGCTATGAAAAGCGAAGACAAAAACACTTCGATAGTCGTGCAAACGCAATCGGCTTTGCCGTCTGCTACGGTAACGGATAAAGAAGGAAAGAAAACTTCGCCCAAAGCACTGACGGACGAAGGCGATGAAGACGACGAAGACGGCGATCGTTCACGCTTTTACATGCTATGCGAAATAGACGCCAACAGAGCGAAGTACCGGCGCTCGGACTATAACGAATCGGTTACTTTAAAACGGTTTTGCGAAGAGTTTAGAAACTACGCATGTTCGCAGTTAAGGCTGTATTACAGCATAGACGATATCAGACGTTTTGTCGCAGGGCTTGCGGTAACGAAGATAATGATATTACAAGGTATGTCGGGAACGGGAAAAACGTCGCTCGCATATGCGTTCGGTGAATTTTTAGGCAATAAATCGACTGTAGTACCGGTGCAACCCATGTGGAAAGAACGTACCGACTTAGTGGGATACTACAACGAATTTACCAAACGATTTAACGAAACTACTTTATTGCAAAAGATGTACGAGGCGAACTACAGCGAAGACATTTACGTAACCATTTTGGACGAAATGAACATAGCGCGAGTCGAGTATTATTTTGCGGAGTTTTTGTCGCTATTGGAATTGCCCAATCCCGACAGAAGGTATTTGGACGTAGTATCGGACGAATGGGAAAACGATCCGGTGCAGTTAAAGGGCGGGCAAATAAAGTTGCCCAATAACATGTGGTTTATCGGAACGGCAAACAACGACGATTCGACCTTTGCCATATCGGACAAGGTGTACGACAGAGCAATGGTAATGAACTTGGATCAAAAGTCGGAAAGTTTTCACGCGGCGAAGACCAAGGGCATGCACGTAACCGCCAAGCGGTTTATGGAATTGGCAAAAGAAGCCGAAGAGGAATACGGAATAACGTCGAGGAACCTAAAGAGGCTGGAAAAGTTAGACGAATACATGGTAAACGTATTTCATATAACGTTCGGAAACCGAATAATGAAGCAGATAAAGACGTACATACCGGTATACGTAGCGTGCGGCGGCGAAGAATTAGAGGCGTTGGACGATATATTATCGAAGAAAGTTCTTCGAAAATTAGAAACGCAGAACCCGGTATACGTGCGGAGCGTGGTAGATTCGTTCTGCGAATACTTGGACGACCTGTTCGGCAGGGATAAAATGAAACTTTGCAAGGAATACGTACAGCGTTTAAAGAAAAACGCATAAAAGTAAGGAAAGGAAATTATGAACTATTCGGATACTCTGTATCGCGCGCTTGTCGATTATCGCAAAAACACGTTGGAAC
>CAZHGN010000023.1:0-22816 GCA_964532155.1 uncultured Acidiphilium sp. | reverse complement strand
CTATCGGGTATGGTTACGCTTGTTAACTCCGAGCAATAATAGAACGCCCACACACCAATCGAAGTAACACCGCTGCCGATTGTTACGCTTGTTAACTCCGAGCAATTATAGAACGCATACAAACCAATCGAAGTCACGGTATCGGGGATTGTTACGTTTGTTAACGAATAGCATTCATAGAACGCTTTATCTGCGACACCACGAGTCCCTTCTTTTATTATTGCAGACGTTATACTGCTGTCTGCACCAATAACCCAATTATCAACGTAATGAACATCGTTATCTTTAACAATTAATTTATCGCAGCCATCGAACGCACTATCCCCAATCGAAGTCACACCGTCGAGGATTGTGACGCTTGTTAACTTTGAGCAACCAGAAAACGCCTCTTTACCGATACTCTTAATCGAACTCGGTATAGTTACTCCGGTCAATTTATCGCAATTTTTAAACGCGGCAACGTCTATGCCGGTTACGGGTTTATCGTTATGAGTAGTCGGGATTACGATATACGTATCGGTACAAGCGCCAATGCCGGTAACGCTATATTCTTCGCCGACTAAAGAAAACGCGAGCCCTTCAGATATCGAATAGACGCCGCAATTTTCGCAAACACCGTTTTTAAAATCGTGGCCGTCGGGGGTTATCGTAAGGTCGCCGAGCTCATTTTTATCCGCGTCGAAATTCTTTTTGCAGACGTTACAATAATAATGCCCCTTAGTGCCGCCTTCGGTACAAGTCGCGGCAACTTCTTCTATCCAAGTGCCGTAAGTATGCCCTGCAGCCGAAATTGTTTCCGTTTCGGTCTCATGGCACTTCGTGCATTCTCGAGTCTTCGAGCCTGCCGTCGTACAAGTAGCCGCAGCCGTAACAGACCATTCTCCGTAAGAGTGTTCTTTGCATCCTTTATCGTCGCACGCAACGGCGAATGCGCAAGCTACAACAATAACCAACGAAAGAACAACCATTAGTGTTTTTTTCATGTTTTGTCTCCTTTTTTATTATTCGCGCCAAAGCTAACAGTAAAGTAATAACAAAAAGGCGCCAACCGAAGCCGAGCTTATCCGCTTTAACCGGCAGATAGTTGTTTTAAGCCGTTAAAGCCGACGACATTTCGCTTTTTTTGCGATTATACACCGTTCTGAACGCTATAACGCCCGAGATGAAGGTCAGCACCCAAGACACCGGGTACGACAGAATAATGCAAAAATAGGACGAATAGAAGGGATAAACGCAATATATCCAAACTATTCTGAAAACGCACGTTCCGACAAGCACGATTACCATCGGCAAAACCGAGCTGCCTATACCGCGCATGGAACAGTTCATTACGTCCATCATGCCGCAGAAAATATACGTGGGCATAATAAGCAAAAGTCTATCCATCGCGACCTTTTGAGCAAGTTCTTTGACTGCCGCTTCATCGCTCTCGATATAAAGTCCGGTAAGCGGCGCGTGAAGCAACAATATAATCGCTCCGCCGATAAAACCGACTATCGCGGCGATGAAAACGCATTGTATAACCGATTTCTTTATGCGTTCGAAGTTGTTTGCGCCGTAGTTTTGCCCGACTGCGGTAACAGAAGCGTTGGCAACCGAGTTCATCATCGTATACACAAACCCCTCGAGCTCGCGCGAGGCGGTATTGCCCGCCACGTACACTTCGCCGTAAGAGTTAACCGTTTTTTGAATGATTACGTTGGAAAGCGAAAACAGCGAATTTTGCAATCCCGAAGGCACGCCGAGCTTTAATATTTTTTTAAGCGTTTTGCCGTCCACTCTAATATTTTTAAACGACAGTTTGACGAACCCCTTGTTCTTTACAAGCGCGATTATAACGAGTACGCAAGAAACGGCTTGAGAGGTAATGGTTGCGTAAGCAACGCCGGCAACGCCCATATTGAAAACTATAACCGATATAAGGTTTACGATTATATTCAAAACGCCCGCGCACGCAAGGAAAATAAGCGGTCTTACCGTGTCGCCCGTCGCCCTTAAAACGGCAGCGCCGAAATTGTAGAGCAAATTAAACACCGCTCCGCAAAAATAAATCGTCAAATATTCTTTCGAATGCGGCAAGCATTCTGCGGGAGTATCCATAAGCCTTAACAGCGGTTCGCAGAAAATAACGCCGACAACGGTTACCAATATCCCCGATATAATTGCGAGAGGAATCGACGTATGCAATATTTTGGAGCCTTCTTCCGATTTCCCCGCGCCGAACGCGTTAGACATTGCAATGCCCGCACCCATTGAAAGACCGATAAAAAAGTTTACTATAAGCGCAACGAGCGCCCCGGTCGAGCCGACGGCGGCAAGCTCGGTCATTCCGACAAAACTCCCAACGACTATCATGTCCGCCGTACTGAACAGAAGCTGCAAAATGCCCGTAGCCATAAGCGGCACCGAAAATTTAATTATACTCGGGAATATTTTACCCGAAGTCATATCGATTTCTCGATTACGCGTTTTTGTTTTTTCCATAGTTTAAAAGGCAATAATCGCCCTATAACTCCATTTTTATAACGATATTAATGCGCCCCGCAAAAAACGGAGCGCATAAATTATACAAAAACTTAGTCGTGCTTAAGAATAGAAACCGCGTCCGCGATCGTCTTTTCCAAAGCCTCTCTACCGTACTTATCAACCTCGGCTTTGTTCTTTTCGCCGTGAGTAAGACAGCCCGCGCCGCCTATGCAACCGCCGATACAAGCCATTCCTTCGATGAAGTTCGCGTCGAGAAGATTTTTACTCTTTTTCAAAAGTGCTATGCGGCATTCTTCGATACCGTCGCACGCGCAAGCTTTAAGATCGAAATCGTCCAACCCTTGCTCCTTAAGCGCCTCTTGAACGGCGTCGGACAATCCGCCGCAACGCGCAAAAATTCTTCCGAAGTACGAAGCGTTATCCAAAACGTCCTCGCCGAGCGTGGTAATATCTATGTCGCGGCTGTCGAATAACGCTTGGAGTTCCTCGAAGGTCATTGCGGCGTCCACGTAAGGCTTAACGGTTTCCTTTTGAACTTCCATTTTCTTCGCCGTGCACGGTCCTATAAAGACGACTTTGCAAGGTGCTTCGTGTTCCTTAATATACTTGGAAATAGCACCCATAGGCGACAGGTTGTGCGAAACGAAAGGCTTGAGGTCGGGGAAATTCTTGTCGATATAATTGACGAATGCGGGGCAGCAAGAACTGGTCAAGAAACCCTTTTCTACAAGCTCGCGCGATTCGGCTTGAGCGACCATATCCGCGCCGAGCGCCGCCTCGATAACGGTGTGGAAACCGAGCTCTTTAAGTCCTTTTATAACCTGACCGAGTTTTGCGTAGGTAAACTGGCTGGAAATGGACGGAGCAACGACGGCGTATACCTTATAATCTGTGTTGCCGTTGCTATTCTTTAACATATCGATAACGTCGAGAATGAACGATTTATCGGTAATGGCTCCGAACGGACAGGTGTAAACGCAAGCGCCGCAAGCGATACACTTGGAATTGTCTATACAAGCCTGCTTGTCCTCGCCCATAGAAATAGCTTTAATCTTGCAAGCCGTTTCGCAAGGTCTCTTATAGTTTCTGATTGCGGTATAGGGGCAAACCTTAGCGCAAGCGCCGCATTCTTTGCATTTGCTCTTGTCTATATGCGCAACGTGGTTTTCGTCGAACTGAATAGCGCCGAAACGGCAAACGTCCTCGCATCTGTGGGCTAAGCACCCTCTGCAAGCGTTGGTTACCTCGTAACCGCCGATGGGACATTCGTCACACGCTATATCTATAACCTCGATCACATTGGGATTGGTCTTATCACCGCCCATTGCAAGCTTAACGCGCTCGCCGAGAATCGCACGCTCCTTATAAACGCAGCAACGCATAGTAGGCGTTTTGCCGGGAACGATTTTTTTGGGAATATCGATTACGCCTTCGGCAAGCTCGTCTTTCCAAGCCGCGCGAGCAACCTCGCGAAGCACCTTGTATTTTAAATGTTGAACCTTCGTATCAAATTTTTTCATAAAGTCTTCCTATAAGTCGATTTTCGTATTTTTTTAGCCCGTAATTCTTTTGCGCAAAAATCCGCCGCGTTTTAAAAATAACAGACTTTTATTCTTTTTCCCATCTGCTTCAAACAATCGGAAAGCTCATTTACGAGATTCATTTTAATGTTGAAATTGATAGGCAAATCGGGGTTTTGGTGAGCCGGGTTTATTGCTTTACCGACGTAAAAGTTTATATCGGTCGCTTCCTCGAACAAAAGCCTGCAAATAAGCGACGCACCGTCGTGCCCGAAACTCCATTTTTCGTAAAGAAGGTTGTCCTTCAATACGTCTTTAGCATATTCGACTACCTTGTTGACCGTAATTACCCCTTCGGTCACGAGATCGACGCCCTCTATCTCCGCAATGGGGGGAACGTCGCTTTTTTCGAAACGCAAGCTGGTTTTTAAGGGCTTGCCCAAAAACTTAGCCGCAATTGACGAAGTCGTTCCGCCGCAAACGATGTGCTTGCCTTCCTTAGAAAAGAAAAGAGACATCATTCTGTTGGAGTCGTCTCTGTTAGCAGGGGGCCCGAACAGTAAATTCATGGGAACGCGCTTTCTCACCTTCATAACGCATGCGGTCGTGTCGTCGCCCGGCTTGTTGCCGTAAAGCTTGTTGCATTCGTCGACGAGAATGGTAGACAGCGTTTTCGCCGTATATCCCACGGTTACGAGCGGTTGCATAAAGGATATTATATCCTCTCTTTTCCAACCGAAATTATATCTCACGCCCAAGCCGGCATGCGGACAACCGTCGCTCATCGCAATGATGATGTCACCGTCCTTAAGCTCGATAACCGACTTATAGACGCGTTTTCCGCAAATATTCATCTCGCTTCTGCGGTAAGAATAGTTTTCACCCTCGCGGAAAACTATAACCTGCGGATTGTCGAACTCGATAATCTCGGCTTCCTCGTTATTGACGACGTGAACTATGGTAAAGGTGGAATACGCCACTCCTCTAACCGAGCAAATCGGCAAGGTCGCCGCTATCGTTTCGACGCACGATTCGAGCGAAAGCCCCTCCGCCATCATCGTAGAAATGATTTTCGAGGTAAGCGTGGAAAGTATACTCGCCTTAACTCCGCTGCCCAATCCGTCGGCAAGCACGAGAACGGTTGAATTTTCGCCCTGCTCGACCACGTCGACGTGGTCGCCGCAAAGCTGTTCCCCGAAATGGTTTATACTCTTATAACCGATATCAACGCAAAGATCATTCATCGGCTATAGACTCCTTAAGTTTGGTAAGCGCGATCTTGGTTTCGGCGGCGGTTTCACCGAGCAAAGACGCTATTTCCTGAACTATTCTCATCTGTTTGTCGACGACGCGGTCGGCAACCTCGATGGTCTGTCTGGAAATATTTTCCTTATGCTCGCGCTCGCTTTCTTCCTCGGTAATATCGCGCATTATGCACACGAGCAAATGGTACGCCTCGTCGTACATAACCGTCTGCTCGACGTACTTTTGGTATTCGGCAAGATAGGTCTTTTCGTTCCTTACGCTGCGCTTGGTTTTAAGCACGCGCATAAATATCGCGGTGTCGAGAATACGAACGACGCTCTCGCCCAAAACGTCCGAAGCCGAGCGGATATTCATAATTCTGCGAGCCGCGGCGTTAATTTGCTGAACCTCGAGCTGATCGTTAAGCACGATAAGTCCGTTTGGCGTATTTTTCGTAATACAGTCGGAAAAGCTTTCGGCTTTTTCCTTAAGATAGGGCAAGCACATGGATATTTCCGCTTTACCCTGATAAATAGCGACGGCTTTTTCGCGGCATGTGTCGTAACCGCAACTACCGCAGTTAAGCTCGTCTTCGGGCTTGGTTTTGCCCATTTTACGCAAGATGTCCGAAATTTCGAATTCGCTCGGCGGCGTAAGCTTATGCTCTATCGCCGTAAAGTTCTTTCTCAAATACTCGGGCTCGGGCTGGTCGACTTCGAAATGCGACTTGCCCGCGTACCTTGAAACGGCGGCGTAATCCTTAATAGGCGTGCGGTGATATTTTTCCATAACCGGACCGCCTATGCAACTGCCGGCGCAAGCGGACATCTCGATAAAACACTTGTGGATTTTTCCGCTTTCGATATCCTTGAGCGCCGCTATGCAGTTTTCGACGCCGTCAACCGAAACGTAAGTATAGTCGGGGCGTTTTTCCATCGATTTAAGCACGCCGCCCGCCGTCGGAAAAAATCTGGTAAGGCTTTTTTCGGTCTCGTCCATATCGGGTTCGAGCGCGATATTTTCCGCCTTAAGCCATTCGGCAAGCTCCTCGAAAGTCAAAACGGCGTCTACTATTTGATAATATTCGGCTTCGTCCTTTTTTGCAACGCACGGGCCTATAAAGACCACTTTGGCGTTCGGAACTCTCTTTTTGATATTTTGCGCATGCGCCTGCATCGGCGACAATACGTCGGCAAGGTACTCCAACTCTTTTGGGAAATACTTTTGAATAAGCAAATTAACCGAATGACAGCAAGAGGAAATGAGCACGTCCCTCCCCTCCTCGTTGAGCATACGCTCGTATTCGGTTTTAACTATTTTCGCGCCGATAGCCGTTTCTTCGACCTCGGCAAAGCCGAGCTTTTTAAGCGCGGTTGCCATACCGTTTATTCCCACGCCGTCGTAATTGGCGATAAACGACGGCGCAAGGCTTACGTAGACGGGCACGCCCGACTGAATAAACACCTTGACCTTTTCGCACTCGCCCGTAATCTCCTTGGCGTTTTGCGGACATACGACGAAGCATTGTCCGCACAATATGCATTCGTTGCCTATAATGTGCGCCTGATTGCCCGAAAATCTGATGGATTTTACCGGGCAGTGTCTTATGCACTTATAGCAATTTTTGCAGTTGGATTTTTTAAGCGTAAGACAGTTAGCCATTTTTAGCTTCCCCCTTAGTTTTAATCGACCTGCCGCAAGCGTAACAGCCGAAAAATCCGACGCGTTTAGCCTTCGGAATCGTTCTTAACGGCAGCCATTATCGTGCCGTTCCAAAAATCGTTAAATGTTTCCTTCGTAACGCCGGTAGTAACCTCGTCGTTTACCGTAATGGTAACGCCTACTCTGTTACATTTGCCCGAGCAAAAGCTTCCGACAAGCATAACCTTGTCGGTTAAACCGTTTTCGGCAACCTTGCTCTCGAGCATTTCGACGATTTCGGGCGCGCCCTTTAAATAACAAGAGCTGCCCACGCACACGCATACGACGACCATAAATTAAGCCTTCGCTAAAACGTTGGTATTGAAAAATTCTTCGGCGGTGTCGGGGCTAACCGAGAAAAACTCGCCGTTGACGGTAACGCAAACGCCCTCTTGACATTTACCCATGCAAAACGTACCGCCGAGATCTACCTTATCTTTAAGGTTGTTCTTTGCAATGAGGTTTTGAAGGGTATCTACTACCTGACGAGCGCCTTTAATGTGGCAGGAACTGCCGATACATACGGTTACTTTAATCATAGCAATTATGCTCCTTTTAGTAAAAACGTAATTCGCCCTGCCGACGCACTGCAAAAAGCGCGTCGGCAGTCGGTTTTTAACGATAATTAGTTGATTTCGGTTACGGGGCCCGCTTTAACAAGGGCTTTGCCGTGTTCGTTGGTCTCGTATTTGCCGAAGTTCTTAACGAATCTGCCGGCAAGGTCTTTTGCCTTAACTTCCCATTCTTCAGCCGAAGCATAGGTGTCGCGCGGGTCCAAAATAGCGGGATTTACGCCGGGAAGTTCGGTAGGTACTTCGAAGTTGAAGTAAGGAATGGTCTTGGTGGGCGCTTCGTTGATAGCGCCGCTCAAGATAGCGTCGATAATGCCGCGAGTATCCTTTATGGAAATACGCTTGCCCGTTCCGTTCCAACCGGTGTTAACGAGGTAAGCCTTAGCGCCGCTCATCTCCATTTTCTTAACGAGTTCTTCGGCGTATTTGGTCGGGTGGAGTTCGAGGAACGCCTGTCCGAAGCATGCCGAGAAGGTCGGAGTAGGCTCGGTTATTCCGCGCTCGGTTCCGGCAAGTTTAGCGGTGAAGCCGGAGAGGAAATAATACTGAGTCTGCTCGGGAGTAAGGATGGAAACGGGGGGCAATACGCCGAACGCGTCTGCGGAAAGGAAGATAACGTTCTTTGCGGCAGGTGCGGAAGAAACGGGGCGTACGATCTTTTCGATATGGTCGATAGGATAGGAAACGCGGGTGTTCTCGGTTACGCTCTTGTCCGCGAAATCGATGGTTCCGTTTTCGTCGAGAGTAACGTTTTCGAGAAGTGCGTTGCGCTTAATCGCGTTGTAGATATCGGGTTCGGATTCTTTATCGAGGTTGATAACCTTTGCATAGCAGCCGCCCTCGAAGTTGAATACGCCGTTGTCGTCCCAGCCGTGTTCGTCGTCGCCGATGAGAAGACGCTTAGGATCGGTGGAAAGAGTGGTTTTACCCGTTCCGGAAAGGCCGAAGAAGATAGCGGTGTTTTCG
Source organism: uncultured Acidiphilium sp. (assembly GCA_964532155.1). Classification (GTDB taxonomy): domain Bacteria; phylum Bacillota; class Clostridia; order Christensenellales; family Borkfalkiaceae; genus HGM11416. Next base: position 14,325 of record CAZHGN010000023.1, on the reverse strand, counting down.
CCGTTCATATCGGTGTTAGCCGAGCAGTGCATCGAAGCGATACCCTTAAGCGGCAAATAGTAGTTCATCATCGAGAACATACCTTTCTTCATTTCTCCGCCGTACCAAGTGTTGATGATAACCTGCTCTTTGCTGGTAATGTTGAATACGACTGCAGTTTCAGAGTTAAGACCGAGTTCTTTATAGTTTTCTACTTTAGCCTTGGAAGCGTTGTAAACTACGAAATCGGGTTCGAAGTTTTCGAGTTCTTCGGCGGTAGGACGAATGAACATGTTGGTAACGAAGTGAGCCTGCCATGCAACTTCCATGATAAAGCGAACTGCCATGCGGGTGTCCTTGTTAGCGCCGCAGAAAGCGTCTACTACGTAAAGTTTCTTGCCGCTGAGTTCCTTTTGAGCGATTTCCTTAACGGCGTTCCACGCTTCTTGGCTTGCGGGATGGTTGTCGTTCTTATAGTCGTCCGAAGTCCACCAAACGGTGTCTTTGGAGTTTTCGTCTACGACGATGAATTTATCCTTGGGCGAACGGCCGGTGTAGATACCGGTCATAACGTTTACCGCGCCGAGTTCGCTGACTTGACCTTTCTCGTAACCTTCGAGTTCAGGCTTCGTTTCTTCGGTGAAAAGTTCTTCGTAAGAAGGATTGTGAACGATTTGAGTAGTGCCGCTGATACCGTACTTGGTTAAATCGAGTGTTTTCATTTTTAATTTCCTCACTTTTTATTTTTTTTATTTTTATTTATCCGATAAAATATTTCGGATGATTTTTTACATATCCTTTCTTCTGTAATCGGGAAGAAGTCTGGGCGAAAGTTCTTGCGGCTTTATACCCGCGTTTTCGAGTTCCGCCTCAAATTCGTCCACGTGCGAAAGCGTAAGCTTGCCGACGTTGACCGATTTAGCGCGTTCAGCCGCGTAATGACCCGCGTTGCGACCGAATACTATTATGTCGAGAAGCGAATTGCCCATAAGTCTGTTTCTGCCGTGAATGCCTCCGACAGCCTCGCCGGCGACGAACAGATTGCCGACCTTAGTCGTTTCTCCGTTGCCGTCGATGTCTATACCGCCGTTCTGATAGTGCAGCGTGGGATAAACCAAAATAGGCTCTTTCCTTATATCTATTCCGTACTTGCCGAACATTCTCATCATTGCGGGAATACGCTTTTCGATAGTGCCCTCGCCGCCGATCATCTCGATCATCGGGGTATCCAGCCATACGCCCTCGCCGTCGGTCGTCTTAACGCCGTTGCCGCGCTCTTTGCATTCGCGAATAATAGAAGAAGCGGTTACGTCGCGCGTTTCGAGCGAATACACGAACGCTTCGCCGTCCTTATTGACGAGCTGAGCGCCGAGCGAACGCACCTTTTCGGTTACGAGCGCGCCGAATATTTGAGTGGGCGCCGCCGCTCCCGTAGGATGGTACTGAAGAGTGTCCGCATAAAGCAGTTTTGCACCCGCCCTATAAGCGAGAACGAGTCCGTCCGCCGTCGCGCCGTAGTGGTTAGAAGTCGGGAAACCTTGATAATGAAGTCTACCCGCGCCGCCCGTTGCGATAATAACCGTTTTTGCTTTGGCGACGAGGATTTCCTCCGTTTCCATATTTAACAGCACCGCACCCGCGGCATTGCCGTTTTCGTCCTTTATAATTTCGATCGCCGCGGTAAAGTCTACCACGGGAATACCCCTGTTAAGCACTTCGTCGCGCAGCGTTCTCATAATCTCCGCGCCCGAATAGTCCTTGCAAGCGTGCATTCTCTTTCTCGAAGTACCGCCGCCGTGCGTGGTTATCATGTTACCGTTCTCGTCCTTATCGAACATAACGCCGAGGTCGGAAAGCCACTTTATCGCGTCGGGGGCTTCGTTAACGAGCTTTTTAAGCAAAACGGGCTTTGCGGCAAAATGTCCGCCGCCGAAAGCGTCGAGATAGTGAATCGCCGGGCTGTCGTTTTCCTTATCTGCGGCTTGAATACCGCCCTCTGCCATCATCGTGTTGGCGTCGCCTATTCTAAGCTTGGTAACGATCATGACGTTAGCGCCGTTTGCGTGCGCGGTTATCGCCGCGGAAGAACCTGCGCCGCCACCGCCTATTACCAAAACGTCCACGTCGAAATCGGGATTTGAAAGATCGATATTCTTGCCGAGCACGCGCGACTTGCCTTGCAAAAGATCGGCAAGTTCGTGCAATACCTTGTCGCCGCAGTTAGGTCCTACCTTAAGCGTTTCGTAAGCCGAATCGATATAGTCGGGATGGTTTTCTTTAAGAACGGCGTCTTTTTCTTCCGCCGTCATACGGGGGAAAAGTTCCGCAAGTCTTTTTTCTCTCGTCGCCTCGACCTTTTTGACCGAAGCGAGCTGTTCGTCTGTATATTTGTACATGCGCACCCTCCTTACTTCTCTATATCCCTGTGGTTATAAAGCTCTTTGAGTTCGGATACGGGCTTACCCATAAGGTCCTCCAAAAGCTTTTCGAAGTCGCCGTCGTTGATTTCGGCAACTCTCTTTTCGAGATGAGCGCACTCGGGAGCGATATACTTTCCGTAAAGTCTTCTCGCAAGTTCCGCCACCTGCGGATGAGAAATACCGGCGGGGCAACGCGCCGAGCACACGCCGCACATTACGCAGTCGAAACTCTCGTCGGCGCACTTTTTAAATTCGCCGCGCTGAGCGTAAGCGATATATTGCATTACGTTAAGCCCTTGTGTGCAAGACTTGGTGCAAGCGTTGCAACCGATACAGCTGTAAATTTCGGGATAAAGCTGCATCATTATCTGCTCGGTCGGCTTGATTTTTTCGATATCGTAAACCTGCTTGACGAGGGGAAAGAACGGCAGAGTCGCAACGTACATACCCTCTTCTACCTGTTGTTGACAAGCAAGGCAGGTTTTCAGTTCTTGTTTGCCTTTAATTCTGTAAATAGTGGCGCAAGCTCCGCAAAAGCCGTTTCTGCAACCGCATCCGCGAACGAGCTTGTAACCGGCGTACTCCATAGCCTTCATTATGGTAAGGCTTTCGGGTACCTGATATTTTTTTCCGAAGAAATAAACGTTTACTAAGTTTTCCATAGTTTAGTTTCCTTTAGCAAAAGCCGCTTAATATTCGTTAGGCAGTTCGTCGAGTTCGTCCATTCTGAAGACGGGACCGTCCTTGCAAACGAATTTGTCGCCGACGTTGCATCTTCCGCACTTGCCTATACCGCACTTCATGCGAAGTTCCAAAGTGGTGTAAACGCGCTCCTTGGAAAAGCCGAGTTCCAAAAGACCGGCAAGCGTGAATTTTATCATAATGGGCGGGCCGCACAAAATCGCAGTCATAGTGGGATCGAGACCGAGTTCCTTGACGTATGCGGGAACGAAACCTACGTGTCCGTCCCAACCGTCTTGCGGTCTGTCGATGGTTAGATAAACTTCGAAGTTATCTTCCTTTTCCCATTCGTTTCTGATTTCCTCGATATCGACCAAATCGTCGGCGCTTCTCGCACCGTAAACCACGACAACCTTGCCGTAATTCTTTCTGTAATGGCGAACGTAATTGATAACGCTTCTGAGAGGCGCAAGACCGATACCGCCGGCGATGAAGAGCAAGTCTTTACCCTTAAAATCACCTTCGACGGGGAAATTCTTACCGTACGGACCGCGCACGGTTATTTCCTGACCTACTTCGAGCGAATGCACGACCTCGGTTACGCAACCGCATTTTTTAATGGAAAATTCCATAAATTCCGTATTCGTCGGCGAGGAAGTAATGGAGAACATGCACTCGCCCACTCCGGGAATGGAGACCATAGCGCACTGTCCCGGCATATGCTCGAAGAGTTTTTTGCCGTCGCGTCCGACCACTCTAAAAGTTTTTACGTCGGGCGTATCCTTGCGGATATCGGTTACCACGCCTATACGGGGAATAAGATTTTCGTTATTCATGACTTCCCCCTATTTTTTTAATTACTTTGACGATATTTAAATGTTGCGGACATTTCTTTACGCAACGACCGCACCCCACGCACGAATAAACGCCGTTATACTGCGAGGGATAATACACGAGCTTGTGCATAAAACGCTGACGGTATCTCTGCATTTGCGTCGTACGCGGATTTGCCGCCGCCATCTGAGTAAAGTCCGAATACATGCAGGAATCCCAGCAACGGAAACGAATTACGCCGTCGTTGGTTTTAAAATCCCTTATATCGAAGCATTGGCAAGTCGGGCATACGAACGTGCACGCACCGCAACCGAGGCATGCCTCGGACAACTCTTGCCATACGGGCAGATTGAAAAGCTCGTTGAGGTTTTCCGGCTTGAACGCCGAAATATCCAAGTGCGAGAAAGGCAGTTTTTCTATAATCTCTCTCGTCTGCGCCTTGGCGGCTTCTACCGCCGCGCCGTCGCATTCTTCGGCAAACTCCGAAGCTATAGCGAGAAGTTCTTCTCCCTTTTCGGTATTTGCTCTGAAATACATATACTCGGAATCACTCCAAAGCGTTACGTCGCCCGACGGATCGGCTGCGTCTATTCCGAAGACGTTGCAAAAGCAGCTTTCCTCGGGCTTGCCGCACGCATGAGTTACGATTATGCCCGCTTCTCTGCGCGCTTTATAAAAGGTATCTTCGGGGGCTTGAAGAAAAACGTTGTCGAGAACGGAGAACGCTTTGTAATCGCATGCGCGAACGCCGAATACGACGAAGGGCGCTTTATCCTCTCTTATATCGACTATATCGATTTTCTTGCCCTCGGTCTTGAATTTCATCATATTCTCGCTTTGCGGAAAGAAGAAATCCTTGGGCGATTTAACCGTTTTAAGAGTATTTATATCGGTAACGGCTTCGGCTGTATATAATCCGTAGTTTACCTCGCCAGCTTTTTTGAGAGGGATATACAACGGCATTTTTGCGGAAAGCGCGTCGTAAAACGCCCTTTCGTTTTTACGATTGATTTTTATCATCTTTTAGCCTCCGTCTTGTCGAAAACGCCTGACGGCTCGACGTCGTCGGGAGTATAGGAAGTAAGCGGCGTTTTGCCCTCACTTTCCTCGCCCGCCTGATATTCGCCGTAAAACTCGTCGATATCCTTGATGAATTTACGGTTGAGAAGGTGCAGAGGAATACGTTGCGGACACACGCGCGAACATTCTCCGCAATCGGTACAACGACCGGAAACGTGGAACGCCCTTATAATATGGAACAACTGCTCCTCGAAAGCGTCGTCGTTCGCCTTTGCGGCAACGCCCGACTTGGGATTGTCGAATACGCACTTAACGCACGAACATGCGGGGCAAACGTTTCTGCAAGCATTGCAACGAATGCACTTGGAAAGTTGGCTCTTCCAAAAAGCAAAGCGTTCGTCGGCGGTCATCGCCTCGAGTTTTTTAACGTCGGAAAATCTATCCGAAACGGGCGCTTCGCATTGATCGACGATAATCGTGCGGTCTGCTACCATATGTTTTTTACCCTTACAGCAAAGGCACTTTTCCAAAAGCACTTCTTCTTTCTTGCAAGTCTTTTCGCCGTAAACGGTATCGAGCTTGACGGTATCGCCATCGTAGCTTTCGCCTCTAACGCCGGTAATTCCGAGCGCCTCGAGCTTGTAATTATCGAGCTTGCCGTTGCACTCTACGCCTATAACGAGAAATTTCTCGCGGTCGATTCTGTGCTCTTTCAAAAGCTGATTGAAACTGTACGTATCGCACGGCTTTAAAAATACGGCGATCTTGCCCTCTTTTTTATTTATCGCTATAAGATATTTAGAAAGGTTCGCGCCGCAAAAATCGTCGTAAACGAAATCTTTAAGGCGGTCTACGCTTTCAAACGTGGCGGGCGAAGGATCGTAAACGAATTCGCCCTTAGTCCAACCGACTACTCTCGCAACCTCACCGCTTTCGAGAAGTTCTTTGGCGGTTTGAATCATAAGCTCTTCAAGTCGACTCATTCTTCGTCCTCCTTGACTCTGAGGTCTTGTAATCTCTTGTTTTCGCCGAGTGCCGTCACTTGCTTAACAAAATCGTTCATGACGGTGGAGAACTTCGCGCCCTCCGCGGCGGATACCCATTCCACTCTCGTGCGTTCGCGCTCTATTCCGAGGTAATCGAGGAAACTGAAAAGCAGCGCCGTTCTTCTTCTCGCGTAATAGTTACCCGTTACATAATGGCAATCGCCGGGGTGGCAACCGCAAAGAATTACGCCGTCCGCTCCGCGTTGGAACGCCTTGAGAATAAAGGTGGGATTAACGCGGCAAGAGCAAGGCACTCTTATAATCTTTACGTTTGCGGGGTAAGAAAGGCGGGACGAACCTGCAAGGTCGGCGCCCGCATACGAACACCAGTTACAGCAAAACGCCACGATATTGGGAACGAATTCCTTGTTTTCAACGTTCTTTACTTCTTGCATATCGCCTCTACCTCCGACAAAATCTGGTTAGTCGAGAAGCCCGAAAGATCCATTGCTCCCGACGGACACGTTACCGTGCAAGCACCGCAACCTTGACATACCGCGGGATTGACGTAGGCTACCCTTCTCGTTTCGGTCTTGCCGCCGCCTATTCTGAATTCCTTATTTATATAACTGATAGCGCCGTATGCGCAAACGTTGGCGCATTGCGAACATCCGTTACACATGTTTTCGTCCGAATGGGCAATGCAAGGATTGGTTTTAAGTTTATCCTTGGCGAGAAGCCCCAAAACCTTAGCCGCGCACGCGGATGCCTGAGATACCGTTTCGGGAATATCCTTAGGCCCTTGGCAAACGCCGGCGAGATATACGCCCGCCGTCGGGCTTTCTACCGGGCGGAGTTTGGGGTGCGACTCGTTCATAAAGTTGTTCGTATCTATACTTGCGGTAAGCATCGTAGCGATCTTTCTTACCGAAGGCTCGGGCTCGATAGCCGTTGCCAAAACGACGAGGTCGGAGGGAATTACGACTTGCTCGTTTTCGATAAGGTTACTACCCTGCACCATAAGTTTGCCGTTTTCGTTATAAACTTTGCCGACCATACCTTTGATATAATCGACTCCGTACTGCTCCACCGCGCGACGATAAAATTCGTCGTAATTCTTGCCGGGCGTTCTCACGTCGATGTAGAACACGTGAACTTCGGTATCGGGATATTTTTCGCGAATGAGCATGGCGTGCTTTGCCGTATACATACAGCAAATTTTGGAGCAGTAAGGCTTGCCGCAGCCCGAAACGTCACGCGAGCCGACGCACTGTATAAAGGTTATTACCTTGGGGTGCGTGTTGTCGGACGGACGGAGCAAAACGCCGTTGGTCGGTCCCGCCGCGTTCATAAGTCTTTCGAGCTCGAGAGAAGTAATTACGTCCTTATTGTCGCTATAGCCGTACTCGTTGAAAGAATCGACCTTTATAGGTCTGAATCCGGTTGCGACGACTATCGCACCGTATTCACGCTCTATAAACTCGTCTTTCATTTCGTAATTAATAGCGCCGGCGCCGCAGTTCATCTTGCACAATCCGCACTTGCCCGATTTAAGCTTTAAGCATTGTTCGGGATCGATTACGGCTACGTTAGGAATAGCCTGCGCGAACGGAATGTAAATGGCGGTGCGGTTATTCAAATTCATATTGAATTCGTTAAGTCCCTTTTTAGAGGGGCACTTTTCCATACATACCTTACAACCGGTACACTTGGTCTCGTCGACGTATCTCGCCTTCTTTCTGATTTTAACCTTGAAATTGCCGACGAAGCCCTTAACCTCCTCCACTTCGGAGTAGGATATAATATCGATTTTCTCGTTCTGAGCGCAATCGACCATTTTAGGCGTAAGTATGCACGCCGAGCAGTCGAGCGTCGGGAAAGTCTTGTCCAGCTGAGCCATTCTGCCGCCGATTGTGGGATTTTTTTCCACGATGTCGACGGGATAGCCCGACTCGGCTATATCGAGAGCCGCCTGAATACCCGCTATACCGCCGCCGATGACGAGCGCACGCTTAACCACCGGGCTTTCGCCTGCGGTAAGGGGGGCGTCCAAACGCACCTTGGCAATCGCCGTGCGAACGAGAACGAGCGCCTTTTCGGTTGCCTCTTCTTTATCCTTGTGAATCCATGAGCATTGCTCGCGGAGGTTGGCTATTTCAACCATAAAGGAATTGAGCCCTACGCTTTCCGCCGCCTTTCTGAAAGTCTGCTCGTGCATTCTCGGCGAGCAAGATCCTACGACCACGCCGTCGAGTTTGTAATCGATTATAGCCTTTTTAATCAGCTGTTGCCCGTTTTCCGAGCACATATATTGGTAATCCGCGGAAAAAACGACGCCGGGTTCTTCCTTAATCGCCTTTGCAACGCGCTCGACATCTACCGTCGAAGCGATATTGCTTCCGCACCAACAAATAAACACACCTATTCTACGCATTTCGGTTATCTACTCCGTTTTTTCTTATTGTTGCTCACCGCACGCTTTTCGCGACGGTTTATTTATTATACTTTCTGTACGCGCTTACGAAAAGTTGTTGAGGAACGCTTTCGTCCACCATCGGCGGAATATCCTCGGCGGCAAGCCCGTTATTGCCTTGCATTCTGACGACGGTCTGCCTGACCGCCTCTACGACGCTTTGCGGCGCAACCCCTCTCGGGCAACGCTCCACGCATTCCATGCAAGAAAGGCAGTTCCATATCGCCTTGCTTTCAAGAAGTTTATCTACTTTGCCGGTCAAAACGTAGGTTACGAATTGATGAGGACGTATATCCATATCCTTGTACGCAGGACATCTACCCGAACATTTACCGCATTTCATGCATTTGCGTACGTCCGTTCCGGCAAGGCGGAGTATGTTTTCGGAAAGAACCTTTTTTTCGTCCGTCATTCCTTCACCCCCAAAGACTCGGCAAGCAGCTCGGTGAAATATTTAACCTCGAGCGGCGTTTGATTGTATTTTTGTAAATTATACAAGCACAGCGGACAAGCCGTAACCACGACTTCGGCGCCCTTTTCGGCGGCGCTGTTCAAGACCATTCCGCTTCTTCTTTTCGGCAGTTCTTCGTTTTTTACACCGACGTAAGCGCCGCAGCACTCGTTTCGCATCGGATATTTGACGGGCGTTCCGCCGATAGCCTTTATAAAGTCTTCGATTATGGTCGGATTTTCGGGATTATCGAACGCCATAACCTTTCCGGGACGGAGAAGTAAACAGCCGTAATAAGCAGCTATAGGTCTGTTAATCGGGTTTACGACCTTTTTCGCAAGGTTATCGAAGCCGACTTCGTCCCTTAGCATTTCAAGGTAATGTATTACCTGCGTTTCGCCGCAATACGGTTCGTCGAGCGCAAGATAATTATTCGCCTTAAAGCGTATATTCTCGTCGTTTTGCATGTCGTCGTTAGTGCGCTTTATCACGTTGTGACAAGCCGAGCAAAGGGTAAGAAGTTTACCCCCGTTGCGCTTGGCGTATTCGAGCGCGCGCACGGCGGACAGCTTAGTGGCTATTTCGTCGCGCGCGGTGGGATAAACCGCTCCGCAACATTGCCATCCGTCTATTTCTTCCATTTCTATTCCCAACGCCGCGGCGGAAGCCCTCGCATAGCGGTCGAGGTCTTTAGCCTTCGTTTTAAGCGTACAGCCGGGATAGTAACATATTTTCATATCCATTCCTCCGGTACGGCGCGGAAAGCGCACCGCCGACAAATCCTTACTTAATTTTAGCCATCTCTTCGGGATGGAACACCTCGTCGAATTTTTCAGCCGTTAAAAATCCGAGTTTAACGCAAGCCTCTTTCAAGGAAATATTTTCCTTATGGGCAAGTTTTGCGGTTTTTGCGGCGTTTTCATAACCGATATAGGGATTGAGCGCGGTAACCAACATAAGCGAATTATGAAGGTTAAACGCCATTTTTTCCTTATTGGCTTTAATTCCTACGGCGCAGTTCTTATTGAACGAGCGAATACCGTCGGCAAGCAGCCTTGCGGACTGCAAGAAGTTATATATAATGACCGGCATAAACACGTTGAGTTCGAAGTTGCCTTGAGAAGCGCCGGTGGAAACGGCGACGTCGTTTGCCATAACCTGAACGGCAACCATGGTAAGCGCCTCGCACTGAGTGGGGTTTACCTTGCCGGGCATAATGGACGAACCGGGCTCGTTCTCGGGAATAAATATCTCGCCGATTCCGCATCTCGGACCGGAAGCAAGCCAACGAACGTCGTTGGCTATTTTCATAAGGTTGCAAGCAAGAGCCTTCATCGCTCCGTGAGTAAACACGAGAGCGTCCTTAGAAGTAAGCGCGTGAAATTTATTTTCCGCGGTAACGAACGTCTTTCCGGTTAAAGCGGAAACTTGCTTGGCGACTTCGACGTCGAAGCCCTCGGGTGCGTTGAGTCCCGTTCCGACCGCAGTTCCGCCGAGCGCGAGTTCTTTAAGACCGCCGAGCGAAAGGGTTATTTGCTCCTTAGTCTTTTCGAGCATTGCGCGCCAACCGCTTATTTCTTGCGAGAAAGCGACGGGTACGGCGTCTTGAAGGTGCGTCCTTCCGCTCTTTACGATACCGTAGTTTTCTTCCTCCAAACGCTTAAACGTAGCGATAAGCTCGTCCATAGCGGGAAAAAGAAGATCTTCCACAGCGGTAACCGCCGCAATGTGCATTGCCGTCGGGAACGTATCGTTCGAGCTTTGGCTCTTGTTAATATCGTCGTTGGGGTGCAAGAGTTTTGCGCCCGCTATTTCGTTGCCGCGGTTGGCGATAACCTCGTTGGCGTTCATATTGGACTGCGTGCCGCTGCCCGTTTGCCATACGACGAGGGGAAAATGCTCGTTAAGGCTGCCCGAAATAACTTCGTCGCAAGCCGCGCATATAGCGTCGAGCTTTTCTTTGGGAAGCTTGCCGAGATTGTAGTTGGCTATAGCCGCCGCTTTTTTGAGTATGCCGAAAGCGTGAGTAATTTCGCGCGGCATAACTTCGGTGCCTATAAGAAAGTTTTCGTGACTGCGCTCGGTCTGAGCCGCCCAATATTTATCGGCAGGTACCTTAACCTCGCCCATCGTGTCTTTTTCTATGCGATATTCCATGTTGTCCTCGTAAAATTCGTTAATGATAAACCTGCGGCAGTCGCAAAAACCTTGCGCCGCGCGTGGCGACGAAAAATCTCCGTAAAGCCGCGAAAGGGACGGAGGTTTTTCCGTCCTTTTTGCTCTTGATTAAATTATAAATCGAGCTGACCGATGATCGATTTAAGAACGTCGGCGCTGTTATGCAGTTTTGCAACCTCTTCTTCGGTGAGAGTGGGGTTAATCTTGCCGCAAATACCGCCGCGACCGACGATATTGATGGTACTGAGGCATACGTCGCTAACGCCGTACTCGCCGTGCATCATGGAAGAAACGGTCATAGCGGTGTTAGAACCTTCGAGAACGGATTTGCAAATATGGCAAACGGTAGAGGCTATAGCGTAGAAAGTAGCGCCCTTTCTGGAAATAACCTTGCCGCCCGATTCCCTAACGTATTTTTCGATCTCTTCGGTATCGAGAACGGGATTGAGCTTGCTGCCCCCCTCGACCGCCTTTTGATAGTCGAGCAGAGGAACACCGGCAACGGTCGCGATAGACCAAGGAACGAAACCGGAGTCGCCGTGCTCGCCGAACATATAAGCGTGAACGTTACCTACCTCGAGACCGCAATACTCGCCGATTCTCGAACGGAGTCTCGCCGTATCGATAATAGCGCCCGAGCCGATAATCTTGTTTTCGGGAATACCGGACAAACGGCAGAACGAATAAGTAAGAATATCTACCGGGTTGGAAACCATTACGTAAACCGCGTCGGGAGCAGCTTTGGTGATTTCGGGAATGATGGATTTTTGGATTTCGATATTTGTTTTGATAAGCTCGAGACGAGACTGTCCGGGCTTTCTTGCAATACCGGAAGTAATAACTACTATGTCGGAATTAACCGCATCCGCATAGCTTCCGGCATAGACCTTGCACGAGCTGTCGTAAGACAAACCCTGACGAATGTCGAGCGCTTCGCCGAGCGCGCGCTCGCCGTTGATGTCGATAATGACTATCTCGTCGGCAAGCCCCCTGCATGTAAGCGAATAAGCAATGGTGGAACCTACTCTTCCGCTTCCGATGATCGTAATCTTGTTCATAAATATACCCTCCTTTGTGGACGAAAAAAGTTTTTAAATTTAACCGCCGTAAGGCGTTTTTATTGTTTTATATCGTTATTTTGCGAGAAGCACCGCAAGCGACGCCGCCACGTTGACGTTGTTCACCTTTACGCCTTGCGGCACCGAAAGCACCGTCGGCGAAAAGTTTAAAATTGCCTTTACGCCCGAATCGGTCAAAACGTCGCAAACCGACTGAGCGTGAGTTTCGGGCACGGTTATTATGCCGATGTCTATCGCGTTGCTTTCGCAAAACGCCTTTATACCGTCTACCGCGTAAATAGGCTTGCCGAAATGTGCCAAGCCGCACTTGCGATCGTCTTTATCGAACGCCGCGAGAATTTCCGTTCCGTACTCCGAAAAACCCTCGTACGACAAGAGCGCAAGCCCGAGCTTACCTGCGCCGACTATTACGGCGTAGTGCTTTTCGTTGCTGCCGAGCACGTCTTCTATATGACCTATAAGTTCGGTCGTAACGTAACCGATTTTCGGTTTGCCCGCACCGCTTACCATTGCAAGATCCTTGCGCACCTGAACTTCACCCAACCCGAGAGCCCCGGCAAGCCATGCCGACGATACGGTGGGCTTGGTTTTAACAACGCCCTTTAAATAATGCAAATAGGTAGGCAATCTGGCGATAACCGACTTCGGAATGTTATTGCCGTTCATATTACTCCCCCGCACGCATAGCGTTCTTCGACCTCGAAAAGCATATCGTGCTTTTTATATCGATAACATTATATCAATTCAAAAAACAAAAAGCAACCGTTTACACGCATGCGCGCAATAAAGATTAGTTGGTTTTTTGCTATAGCCGTATATCAAAATTGATATAACTAAAGCGACTGCGGAAAACTGAAAAAGAATGGCGCGAGGTAACGTTTTTTTGAAAAACGGCGGTAAAACGGTTGTCATTTTTTTGCTCGACATGTTAAAATTAAATTGATTTTTCGATAGCGGAAAGCCTCTTTACGGTAAAACCACACTACTTCAACACGCTCGGCAAACGCCGAAACGACACCTGACCAACCGTTACACTCCCGACGCATCGCAATGCGCCAACACTTAAAAACTACGAAAAGAGGACTATTTATAAGATGAGTTTAGCAGATTTTTTTGGGCAGCTTTCCGCCAACCCCGCGCTGTGGGTAACTACGATATTAACACTCGGAGTTATACTCGTAAACGGCTGGACGGACGCGCCTAACGCAATAGCGACGTGCGTTGCGACGAGGGCTATGCGCCCCCGCCCCGCAATTTTAATGGCGGCGGTTTTTAACTTTCTCGGCGTAATCGTTATGACGTGGCTGTCGCCGAAGGTTGCCGAAACCATCTACGGTATGGTTGACTTCGGAGCCAACACGCAAGACGCACTGATCGCGCTTTGCGCGGCAATGTTCGCAATAGTAACGTGGGCGGTTCTCGCTTGGGCGTTCGGAATACCGACGAGCGAAAGCCACGCGCTGATAGCGGGGCTTTCGGGCGCGGCGATCGCAATTAACGGAAGCTTCAGCGGTATAAACGGCGGCGAATGGATCAAGGTCGTATACGGCTTATTCTTCTCGCTAATCCTCGGCTTCGGCTTAGGGTTCGGCGCAACCAAACTCATACGCAAACTGTTCGAAAGGGCGAACTATAAAAGAGCAAACGCCTTTTTCGATAAAATGCAGATAGTCGGCGCGGCGGGAACGGCGTTTATGCACGGCGCGCAAGACGGTCAAAAATTTATGGGCGTGTTCCTTTTGGGAATCGCCTTAACGCAAGGCGCAACCGCGGTTACGGCGGCGGCTCCGCCCGTATGGCTGATGATCGTTTGCTCGCTCGTTATGGGCGCGGGAACGTCGATCGGCGGAATGAAAATCATCAAATCCGTCGGAATGGATATGGTTAAATTAGAAAAATATCAAGGTTTTGCCGCCGACCTTTCGGCGACGTTCGGGCTGTTAGCCTGCTCGATATTAGGCATGCCCGTTTCCACCACTCACTGCAAAACCGCCGCCATAATGGGCGTCGGCGCCGCAAAAAGAGCGCGCTCGGTCAACTGGGGAGTCGCGCGCGAAATGGTTTTTACTTGGATACTCACCTTCCCCGGTTGCGGACTCATTGGTTTTTTAATGACCAAGCTTTTCCTCTTAATTTTCTGATTACCCCAATAATTAAAGCTCAATAAAGGAGTCAATATGAAAAATAAAAAATTCGACTATTTTCAGGCGCTCGTTAGCATGTC
>CAZHGN010000022.1:16071-25303 GCA_964532155.1 uncultured Acidiphilium sp. | reverse complement strand
GCGTAGCGGCGCGTTTATGCGCGGAGGCGTTTTTAGCGCGGCAAGCCGTTTGTTTGCGGCGTTTTTAGCGCGCAATGCCTTGTGTTTGCGGCGTTTTTAGCGCGGCAAGCATTGTGTTTGTGGTGTTTTTTAGCGCGGCAAGCCGTTTGTTTTATTTAGTTTAAGCGTTTTTTCTTTCGGCAATTCTTTTTTCGTAGCGTTTTTCTTGCTCGTACCGCTCACGGCAAACGAGATATCTTGCCGAAAGCTCGAACAAATAGCGCTGTTTATCCTGAAAACTCATGCACTTCATCGCCGTTTCATCGCACAGTCTGCCGAGAATGTCGCAAACGTCGCCCACGGTATCCAAAATATTTTTAACCTTAGAATAAAACTCTTCGTCCGACGCGCCGTCGAGTTCTCGCTCGGCTTTCGCCCTGAAATATCTGACAACCGCCGACCTTTCGCTCGAACATTCGCCGTCCGTCGCGCTGTCAACGTTTTCGCGGTAATCTTCCCAAAAACCGTTCTTTAACCGCCTTTTTGCCTGCTTTGCAAGTTTTTTAATCTTATCGTTATCCATAAATCCCCCTTACGCCGTTTTTAGCTACAAAAAACGACAAAAAAAACCCGATAAGCTTAAATAACTTATCGGGAGTGAAATTATCCTTTGATATTTCTTTTTCTTGCGGCTTCCGCTTTCTTTTTGCGTCTTACGGAAGGCTTTTCGTAATGCTCTTTACGGCGCATATCGCCGATGATTCCGTCGCGAGAGCACTTTCTCTTAAAACGACGAAGAGCGTTATCCAACGATTCGTTTTCACCAACTCTGATTGTGGACATATTCAACCCTCCTTTGCCCATGGCAATTACTTACAACGCAAAAGATTTTATCAAAAATAAACCGACAAGTCAAGTTATTTTCCGCTCTTTTCGCAAATTGTCAAAAAATTGCGACGGCTGTTTTGCAACAAAAAATAGCCGCCCCGATTTTGGAGCGGCTAAACGTAATAAGTTTTTTTATATCGATTTGATTTCTATAAGTTTAAACGCGTTCCTTACCGACGAAGAATACGGCGACGGTACCCGCGCCCGAATGACAACCGATGGTCGCGCCGATATCGTATATTTCGCACTTACCGACAACCGCGGGAAAGCGTTCTTCGACCATATCTCTGAAAATCTCGGCGTCGGCAAGCGCTTGCGAATGGCACAGATAGCACTTACCGTTATAATCTTTGCCGCCGTCAATACGCTCGAGCATTTCGCCCATCATTTCGCTCATTGCACGCTTTTTGCCCATACACTTTTTTTCGACCACGAGTTTGCCTTCGGCATTAACATACAACAACGGGCAAATTTTTAAAAGCGTTCCGAACATGCCGGCAACGGGCGAAACGCGCCCGCCTTTTATATATTGTGTAAGATCGGTCGAAAAAAACAGATGATGTATTCTTTTTTTGATGCCCTCGATATACTCCACGACTTCTTCGGCACTTGCGCCCGCGTCGCGTTTGTCGGCGGCAAGATCCATAAGCATGCCGTAGCCGGACGAAATGCACAGTGCGTCGATGACGAAAATACGGCGTTCGGGGTATTTCTCGCCGAGAATTTCTTTTGCGCGCAAAGCCGAATTATACGAACCGCTTATTCCGGACGACAATACGACGTGTATCAGATCTTTTCCCTCTTTTAAAACAGGTTCGAATCCGCAAACGTACTCGTCGGCGTTAATTTGACTCGTCTTAGCCGACTTACCGTCCGCCAAAGCCTTATACAGCTCGGCGTAAGACAAACTCTTTCCGAAATCATCGTCGTATTCTTTTCCGTCAAGAACGAAATGGAAGGAAAAACACAAAATATCACGCTCGGCAAGTCGTTTTTCGGTTAAATCGACAGTCGAGCCACAACTTAAAACGTATTCGCTCATAGCAAAAACCTCTTTAACTTTTATTCTGCAATTATTCTATCATCCTTGCAAAAAAATCGCACTCTATTTCGCCAAGCCTTCTCGCTACCGCACAAAAAACGCATTCTACCGCAAAAATCACGACGGTAGAATTACAAATAACCCACTCTACTCACGGTAGAACACGCTTTTTTGGCACGCAAAAACCGCGCTATAGGTCGATTATCGCACTTTATCGGCAATTATAAACGGCGGGAGTAACCTCCCGCCGCACATATATCAACGATTTTTATTATTATATCATTTTGTTTTTACACGCCCTATTAATTGCAACGTATTGTTTTTTATACAATCGTTTTTTTCTTTTACAGACTTAAACAAGAGTGGTCTTTTTAAGAATAAGTTTGCTTATAACCCCTAAGCCGAGAGCGAATAAAGCACCGCCCGCGGCGCAAAGGATGACGTTCATAAGGCTTGACGTGAGCGGCGTTACCAATGAAATCATCATAAAAAGGATCATGCCGCCGGCGAGCGAGCCGCAAATGGCGAGCCACGCGCGCTTTTTTGCCGCAACGCTGACGGCGACGAATATGCCGATGAAAACAAGCATTAGCAAGCATTTTGCAAGCATACAGCAAACAAGACTAAAAACGGTTATGCCTCCGCTAAGTTCAAACGATAATCCCGACATTGCACCGCCGAGCATCGTTCCGACAAAGAACAAAATCAGCATCGCCACGCCGCAAATAAAGCCGCAAACCGTTTTTGAAAGAACGTAATCGCCACGCTCCGTTCTTACGGTGAACAGATTTTTCGCATAGCCGCTTGTGAAATCGTCGCAAATAAAAAGGCAAACGAAAACGGCAACGCCCATAAAAATCATATTAATATTGCACATTGCGAGAACGTCCGTCCCCTCGACTACAAGCCCCGGCACGGTGCCCAAAAACTGCCAAACGCTTTCCGGTCCGTGCATTACGGTTTCCACACCCGTTTGCGGATCTACCGAAACGCTTCCGTCCATCATCGTAAGCATAACGCTCATAACGATCGGCACGAGCAACGCGCACGCAAGCAAGATATAAAACACGGTCGATTTGCGCATTCTTTTAAGGTCGGTTTCGAGCATCGTCTTTGCTCTATCCCCCCTCGAAGAAAAACGGTTTTTGCTCGAATCTTGCAAACTATCAGCCGACAAGTTAGCCGACGACGAGCCGTTAGACGAGCCGTTCGAGCCCCTCGAATTATCATTGTTTTTTATCTTATAATCTTCCATTATTTGCTCTCCTTCATCAAGTCGATATAATACTCTTCCAACCCGATTTTATCCGTTTTGAGTTCGGTCACTCTAACGCCCTTGTTATAAAGCGTTTCGAAAACTTTTTCCGCGCTCACGTCGTCGTACACGCGAATATATCCTTCTTCGTCCGTTTCCACGCGGTTAAAGCTATTACACAAAACCGATTTTGCGGTTTTTTGGTCTTCGGCTTTTAGCGCGACGAAGGTACGACAGCTTTCGTCCAATTGGCTCGCCGTCATTTCGCAAAGCATTTTTCCGTGACGAATAATACCGTAATGCGTTGCGACCTTTTGCAATTCGCCGAGCAAGTGCGACGACACGAGTATACTGCGCTTGCCGTCTTTTACGATATCGCAAAACACTTCGCGCATGATGCGCATTCCGTCGGCATCCAGACCGTTAAGCGGCTCGTCGAGCACCAAAAGGTCGGGCGCGCCCAAAAGCGCCATAGCAATGCCCACGCGCTGTTTCATTCCGAGCGAGCAATTCTTATATTTATTGCCGGCTGCGCCTTCCATTCTCACGAGTTTAAGCATTTTTATAACTTCTTCCTCGACGTTTTCAAGTCCGAGATTAGTCGCCTGCAGGGCAAGATTATCGAATACGGTAAGCGAGGGAAAGCATCCGGGCGCTTCGATAAGCACGCCGACGCGAGCGCGCACCGATTGATCGAGATGACTTTTGCCGAACAACTTAATTTCACCGCCGTTTTTAGGCATAAGTCCGCAAAGTATTTTTTCAGTAGTAGATTTTCCGCTGCCGTTTTCGCCGATAAAACCGTAAATCGAACCGAGCGGAACGGTCATATTCAAACCGCAAACGGCTTGTCTTTCTCCAAAATTTTTATAAAGATTTCTTATTTCTATAGCGTTCATTTTATTCTCCCGTATAACGTCAGTAAACGTCGCTCTTAGACAGTATCGCCGTTCCGAGCAAATTATAAATAACAGACCACGCCGCCGAAATTATAACGCATGTGACCAAGCTTAAAAGATTGCTCGTAAGGCAAGCGTTGACCGACGAGCCGTAAAGGAATACGTTAAGAAAAGCGGTCGGCAGCGATAAATTTTCGACGATAGCGGCTATACCGATGATGACTATACCCGTACCGAAGAAAAAGCTCGAACATATGGATACTCCGAAATATCTTCTGAAAATCACGTTTAAAAAGGTATATAAGCTTGCCCAACCGAGGCTCATCACCGCTTTGCCGACGATTGCGCAGATAAGCGAGCCAACGTTGACCGTCGTTTCGTAGCCCGCGATAAGCCCGCCGACGATACCGCCGACAAGATAGGTTACGCACATGCAAGCCATTGCAAAAGCGCACGTCAAACTTTTTGATATCATATAATCCTGCTTTTTCGCATGGGTAGTGAAAAGTTGTTTTACGTAACCGCTGCTATAATCGTGCCCGATGAATATTGAAACCATTATTCCGCCAAATATAAACACCATATTCATATTTGCGTAGTCGGAAATGCTTTTTATTACGTACAGCGGTTCGGTTGCCGCTATAATTTGCCAAACACTGCTATACATAGGCGCCGCGACGTTGCCGTTTTGGTCGGGCATAGTCGTCATTGCCGAAACGAGTGCGGGAATGATCGCCGCTATTCCTAAAAAGATATAAAACAGCGGTGTGTGAAAAAGTCTGTAAAAATCGACGCCGAGCATGCCGCCAAGCCTTTCCTTGAACGTCGGCGTTTTAAAGTTCGTTTCGCTATTCGTCATACCGGTTTTTCCTCCTTGCGGCTCATCAACTCTACGTAATATTCCTCGAGCCCCACCTTATTTCTTTTAATCTCGCTTACGGCAAACCCTCTCGCCATAAGATATTCCGCTATAGCCGCCGAGTCGGATACGTCGTAAACGCAAACGCTATCCCCTTCCTTGCGCACGTCGGCGTATTTTTCCTTAAGAACGCCAATCGCGCCTAAAAGGTCGCGCGTTTTAAGCGATGCGAACGCACGCGCGCGCCCGTCCATTTCCTCGTGCGTAAGCTCGGCAATCATTTTGCCTCGGCGAATAATGCCGTAATGCGTTGCAATTTTTTCAAGCTCGCCGAGCACGTGCGACGATATTAGCACGGTACAACCCTTTTCCTTGGTTATATCGGTGAGTATTTCGCGCATGAGCCGCATTCCGTCGGCGTCCAAACCGTTAATCGGTTCGTCCAATATGAGCAGTGCGGGATTGCCGAGCAGCGCCATTGCAATGCCTATCCTCTGCTTCATGCCAAGCGAGCAACGCTTGAATTTCATGTCGGCAAATTCTTCCATTCTGACGATTTTAAGAACGCGGCTTATCTCCTCGTCGGGATTTTTAATTCCGAGATTAATGGTTTGCATGCGAAGATTGGTATAAACGCTTGCCTCGGGAAAGCACCCTGCGTTTTCAATAAGCGCACCGACGCGCGCTCTGACTCCCGCATCGGTAAAATCCTTGCCGAACAGTTTTATTTCTCCGCCGTCAGCCACCAAATGTCCGCAAATAAGCTTTTCCGTGGTCGATTTACCGCTGCCGTTTTCGCCGATAAATCCGTAAATCGCACCGACGGGCACCGTCATATTCAAGCCGTCAAGCGCGTAAATTCCTCTAAACGACTTTTTAAGTCCTCTTATTTCAATCGCGTTCATGCTATTACCTCGTCGTTTTCGGCTTCGTCGCAAAGCTTTAAAATGGCGTTAGCGTACTTTGCCTTTCTCTTTTTCAAAAATCTCTTATACAAAACGTAGTTAAGCCAGCACAAAAGCATTCCGACGACTCCTACGGCAATTCCGATAAAATCGGGCAATTTTGCCCCTATAACCTTCATCGAAAGGCACATTCCGCCGCCAAACACGAGCGCGGCGATACTGCCGAACGTATACGCGCAAATAAGCACGGGCGTTCTTACCTTATTATCCAAAGCCTTAAGTTCATCCGTTTTGGACGGTTTCTTTTCGGTATAACTGTTTCTAATTTCTAAAATCTCTTTTCTCTTAGCGTCTGTCATTTGAGCACCTCGTAATTTTTTTTACGCCCGTATTTTACCACCCCTTTTTTAAAAAAAGGTTAATCGCTTATTATTTTTTTGTAATTTAATTGTTGCTAAAAAGTTAAAGCGGCAAAAAATGCAGTAAAAACAAAAAGTCCGACGCAAAAAACGTCGGACGGATAACGGCTTAAGCCGAAAAAACTATTTAATTTTCGCCGCTTGAAAAACCGCATACGCGGCTATCGTTGCACGCGGGCAATATCGCTTGGCGAAAGCGTATTATATTTTATATAAAGTCGGGCGCCACGCGATAACTGCAATACCGCGCTTAGTCGATATTGATCTTTTTAGGAACGGGCTTTTCTTCTACGCGCTTGGGCAAGGTAACAGTGAGCACGCCGTTTTCGTACTTGGCGGTAATACCGTTTTCGTCGATTTCGCCGACGTAATAGCTACGTCTGCAAACACGGTGCCTTTCGCGACTGATATACTTATTGCCCTCTTCGCGCTTGTCTTCCTTTTTAGCGCTTACGGTTAAATACCCTTTTTCGAAATCAACCGAAATATCGTTTTTTTCAAAACCGGGCATCTCGATCTCTATATCGTACGCGCCTTCGCGCTCTCTAACGTCGGTCGCCATATAACTGCAACCGTCACCGTAAAATACCGGCTTGAATAAATCGCCGAACACCTCCGAGAATAAGTCTCCGTTGCTTTTTTCAATAAGATAATTTTTCATTTTTACTACTCCTTTAAACTGTTTTGTTACTTGCCAACGAACGCCGTTTTAGCAATCGGCTTGTTTGAGTGTTAGCACTCTCTTTCATTGACTGCTAATATTATAGCACTATTTTTCCGTTTGTCAACACTTTTTTAAAAATATTTTTTGTTTGTCCTAAAAATCCGCATAAAATGCGGGAAAATAATCCTAAAAAATTTTAGAAAAAACTTTTAAACGGATATCTGCCCTGAATTTTAGCGTGAAAAACGGCTTTTGAAATAATCAAAAACCGTCTTTAGTAGTAAAATATTCGGTTGTTTCGGCGAATTATACGTCAAGCCTTTTTTGCGAGATAGTCCTTGCTAAAGCCGAGGCTGATAAGCAAGGCTCCGTCCACCTCGTTCATCATTTGAGGGGACAAAAGCCCTATTCTTTCCTTTAACCGACGTTTGTCTATCGTGCGGATTTGCTCCAATAGTACAACGCTGTCGCGCATCAAGCCGTAAACGCTTGCGCTCAGCTCGATATGAGTCGGAAGACGAGCCTTGGAAAGTTTACTCGTAACGGCGGCGGCAATTACCGTGGGACTGTATTTGTTACCGATATCGTTCTGCACGACGAGCACCGGTCTTATTCCGCCCTGCTCGCTACCGACGACGGGGCTTAAATCGGCATAATACAATTCGCCTCTTTTAATAAACTGAAAACGACAATCCATAATAGAAACGCGCCCCGCTATATTTTATGCCGAAATTCGGCAGACGGCGTTACGCATTCCTATTATTGACTCGGAATTAATTAGTTATACCGCAGCGTTCATTTTTTTTAAACAAAATGGGTTATACGAAACGAAGGGTTTTCAACGAGATTAAAGGGCGGCAAGCGCTTTAAAAAGTTCGGCTCTGACCTCGTCCGCAGCCACCCCCGTAAGCGCGCCTAAGTTAGCGCCCCGCTCGAGGCTTTTGCGGTAAACCACGCGGTTTGCGCCCAAAACGACTATTTCGTCGGCAAGCGATAACGCCTCGTCAACGTCGTGCGTAACGAAAACGACCGTTTTCGGCGATTTTTTTAGCAGATTAATAAAAGTTTGCATAAGCCTTAGCTTAAGCGAAAAATCGAGCGAAGTAAACGGCTCGTCCATAAGCAGCGTTTTAGAAGGATAAATAAAAGCGCGAGCAATGCCGACTCGCTGTTTTTCTCCCCCCGAAAGCTCCCGAGGAAAGGCGTTCTCTCGTCCGCTCAAACCGACCGCATCGAGCATTTCGTCAACGATCATATCGTTCGGCGTGCCGAATTTTCGCAATACGAACCGCAAATTTTCTTTCACCGTAAGCCGCTCCAAAAGTCTTGGCGACTGAAATATATAAGAAACGGGCTTATCCGCTATGGCGCTTCCGTCGAACGAAATAAGTCCTGCCAACGCGTTAAGAAGCGTCGTCTTGCCCACGCCGGACGGCCCCAAAATAACGGTAACTTTATTATCCGCAATATCCAAGTCGAAATTATCGAAAACCGACCTATAGCCGTACTTTTTACTTATTTTTTCCAACTTTGGCATAGTGCCGCCTCCCACATAAACCAATGATTGCTTTTAGCAACCGCTCGAGCAAAAAGCCGACTAAAATCGCCGCAACGGTATAGGCGACGAGCGCCGCCGTATCGTAATTGGCTTTTGACGACTGCATAAGACTGCCCAAGTTTATTCCGCTTTGCGCAACGGCTTCGCCCGAAACGGCGAGTTTTATGCCGAACGATAAAAGACCGGGGCATTCGTCCGCCATCGTCCCCGCGACGTGCGGCAAATACAGATATCTGACGACGTCCGAACGCTTTACCTCGTACACTCGAGCCATTTCGAGAAGATCGCCGTCGACCGACGTTATAGCCGACAAAATGCGCGAATAAAGCATTGGGAAGAGCACGAACACACCCACGAGATATGGGCTGTTCTTTGAATCAACCCACAAAAACGAGAGAAATATAACGCTCATAGTCGGCGCGACTCGTACGGTAATTACGATTGGCGACAAAACGCGCTCTACCGTGCGGCTTACGCTTGCCGCCACAGCAAGAATAACCGCGAAAACGAATGCCAGCACGAACGAAACGAAAGCGTGCAAGACCGTCTGTGCGACGGCAAGCCAAAACTCGCCCGCCTCCCCGAAAACTATCTCGAAAAGCCGTGCGATCGTCGCCGTCGGCGACGGCAGTAAATATTCGGAACCGGTCGCCTCGCTCGCAACGAACCATATTAAAAGCACGCAAGCGAGGGATATAAACGGATAAACCGCCGACTGCCATTTTTTCATTGCTCCATCCTCAAAAACAAGCCGTATAACAAGC
>CAZHGN010000022.1:3308-15971 GCA_964532155.1 uncultured Acidiphilium sp. | reverse complement strand
AACAAGCCGTATAACAAGCATGTTTCAACGCAAAAAATACTAAATTAAGCGCGCACGCCGAGAAAACGTAACAACCCGTTCTCGGCATTTTTTACTAACTCTTAGGCAACGTAAAAACCGTCGGACGGAAGTTTTCCGCCGAAAAAGTTTTTGGCGCTTTCGTCGTTAGCCGCCGCCTTGGTAAAGTACGCCTCGAGGGCGGTTTTTGCCTCGATAGCCGACTTATAGGTCAGGTTACAGCTATCTATAAGCGCCTTGTCGAACGACATTTTCAGTGACGAACCGTTAGCATCGAGAACCTCGTTTACAACGGCGGGATTAGCGGAAATATATTCGTAGTTTTGGGCAAGCGCCTGCCTTAAAGCGGCGATAAACGAAGCGTCTTCGGCAACCTTGCCCTTTACGACGACGCCCGCTTGAGGATAATCCGTTCCGTCGTTGTTGTCCTTCCATTCTTTTTGGAAATCGAAAACGATTTTGGTATTCGTGAGCTGAGTGAGCGCACCCTTAACAGCCGGCTGACCTATAACGCCGTAATCCGCCCTCTTTTTCGTCTTGGCACTCTGCCATGCCTTCATTGCCTGAATAACATTCGGCGCCTCGTTAACGTACACGAACGAAACCTTTCCTTCGACGGGCGTATCGCCCTTGACGTATTCCACGCCCGCTTCCTTCAAAAAGTATTTCATAAGAAGGTCGGGGGTATTGCCCTCGCCTATGCTGTAAACGACCTTACCCTTAAGGTCTTCGAGGGAAGAAAACTCCGTCTGCCCGATCATATACATAACGCCGAAAACGTTGACCGAAGCAAGACGCAAGTCGTTGCCCGCGTTATAAAGCTTGGCGGCGGCGTTCGTAGGCATAACGGCAAGCTGTGCGTTTTTAAGAAATTCTTGACCGATATTCGCCGCGGGAACGATTTTATATTCTATTTTGTGCCCGTCGATCTCGGGATAATTCTTGATAAGGTTGATCGCCGCAAGAACGGGTGCGCCGTCGGGCATTACGAAGGTATAAGCCGCTTTTTCGTTAGGATCGATATCGCTATCGTTTCCGCAAGCAAAAGCGCAGAACGAAAGTGCGACGGCGAGAAGCGCTATAAGCAGTTTTTTCATTTTTATTTTCTCCTTGTGTACTTATTTATATATCACAGTTCGGCAAGCCGAAAACTATATCACAGTTCGGCAAGCCGAAAACTATATCGCAGTTCGGCAAGCCGAAAACTATATCGCAGTTCGGCAAGCCGAAAACTATATCGCAGTTCGGCAAGCCGAAAACGGCGAGCGGACTAATCGATTTCTACTTCGCTGACGGCAGACTTAATCTTCACGCCGGGCAGCCTGCCTATTCGCCCGGTCATAGCCGATATGCGTTCGGCGGTTCCTTTCACTCCGATACTGATAAGAAAAACCTTATCGTGCGCGTTCGGTAGTCCCATTCTGCCGATGATTAAATCGGCGTATTCGGATAAAATCGCATTAACCGAAGCGGCAATAGACCTATCCCCCTCGATTATTATACCCACTACACCAAGTTTCAAATTAAACCTCCGTGCGGCGCGCGCCGCGTTTTATTCAACGCAATCGAAATTTTAACAACGTTTTTATTTGCGCCGTTAGCGTTTATTTCGCACGTTTTGAATATTGCCTAAAAAAAGCAAAAACAAACGACCGGCAAAGCTGACGGAAAAGCCGAAAGCTCGGGCGGTAGAATAAACTCGTCTTACCCTCGGGGTGCAGAGCGTGCACGCCTCGGTCGGGACATTGCGTTGTGCTTATATTGTAACCGATTTTTCAAATAGTTGCAAGTTTTTTAAAGATTTTTTTTTAAAACGGTAAAAAAAATTGCAATATGCGCCGAAATAGTATATAATTTCAAACTGAAAGAAATAATTATCGGAGGTACTACCAATGCCGTTAGTAACAACCAAAAAGATGTTCGAACAAGCCTATAAGAATCACTATGCAATCGGCGCGTTCAACGTAAACAATATGGAAATCGTTCAGGGTATAACCGAAGCTTGCAAAGAAGCCGAGGCTCCCGTTATTCTTCAGGTATCCAAGGGCGCGCGCGCTTACGCAAACCACACCTACCTCGTAAAGCTCGTTGAGGCTGCCGTTCTCGAATGCCCCAACATTCCTATCGCTCTTCACCTCGACCACGGTCCCGATTTCGAGACTTGCAAGGCTTGCATCGACGGCGGCTTCTCTTCCGTTATGATCGACGGCTCGGCTTTCTCTTTCGAAGAAAACATCGAAGTTACCAGAAAGGTCGTAGAATACGCTCACGCTCACAACGTTACCGTTGAAGGCGAACTCGGCACTCTTGCCGGAATCGAAGACGAGGTTAGCCACGCCGTAGGTTCTTACACCAGACCCGAAGAAGTCGAAGAATTCGTTCGCGCTACCGGCGTAGACTCGCTTGCTATCGCTATCGGAACGTCTCACGGCGCATACAAGTTCAAACCCGATCAATGCACGAGAAATGCCGACGGCATTCTCGTTCCTCCCGCTCTCCGCTTCGATATCCTCGAAGACGTAAGCAGAAGATTGCCTAACTTCCCCATCGTTCTCCACGGTTCTTCTTCCGTTCCGCAGGATTACGTTAAGATGATCAACGACAACGGCGGCAAAATGCCCGACGCTATCGGCGTTCCCGAAGAACAACTCCGCGAAGCCGCAAAACTCTCGGTTTGCAAAATCAATATCGACTCCGACCTCCGTCTTGCAATGACCGGAACGATCAGAAAGTTCTATAACGATTATCCCTCCAAATTCGATCCGAGAGAATATCTCAAACCCGCAAGAGCAAACATTAAAGAACTCGTCAAGCACAAACTCGTCGACGTTCTCGGTTGCGCGGGCAAAGCCGGCGAATGCCTGTAATCGGCTAACGAAAATCCGTCGAATACTCGTAGCGGTGCCGACGGAAAGGCATAGCATTTCTTAAAACTGAATAAAATTCTTTGGGGCGTGGTGAAATTCCACACCGATAGTTATAGCCTATGAACGCATTTGCGAACACATCGCCTTTTGCGCCGAGCGGATGAAATTTCCGCGCCGACGGTTCCCCGCACGTTTTTAACAACCGTGCGGCATAGTCCGGATGAGAAAAGAATGAAATACTCGGTATTTTATGCGTTCCGATTTTTTCGGAACGCATTTTTTATCGAATGTTTTTAGCAACCGATTTTATTCAACGCCTTTTCCCGACGCTTTCAGACTGCGCTTTACGATAATTAATAATATGAATAACGACGTACAAAAAGAAAAAAACAATAAAAAAAGGCGCTCGGCCGCCTATCTTGCAAAAATGGGAATGCTTGCGGCGATGGCAACCGTGCTGTTGCTTTTAGAATTTCCGCTGTTTCCGTCGGCGCCCTTTTTAAAACTCAATATTTCCGATTTACCGTCCCTTATAGCGGCGTTTATGTTCGGGCCAATCTCGGGCATCGTTTGCAACGCAGTAAAAATCGGTTTGTTTCTTCTTTTAAAAGGTACGAGCTCGGGCTTCGTCGGCGATCTGTCCAACCTTATAAGCGGCACGGTATACACCCTCGTAGCCGGGCTTATTTATATGCGCCATAAAAGCAAAAAAGGCGCAATCGTCGCCCTTGTTTCGGGCAGCATCGCCTTTTGCCTAACCATGACGGCGTGCAACGCCTTTATTTTATTCCCCTTTTACGGAATAACCGACAAAACGGTCATCGCCGCCCAAATCCCCGTCGTGCTCGCCTTTAACGCAATCAAAACCGTTCTTACGTCCCTTGCTACCTTTTTCCTCTACAAAGCACTCCACAGACTGTTCAACAAATTTTAGTTTCAATAAATATCGCGCACACCGTGTAAAAAAATTATACTGTGTAAAACCGCAATAATATTGACTTCTCAAATAAAAGATTTAGACTTTAGAAAAAGCACAAACGCTAAAATCTTTCGCATCCACCAAAATAATTGCATTATCCGTTTGCCGCCATTGTCGGCTTTTTCCTTATCGTCAATACAAGTAGGTAACATTAAACCTAAACAACGCAATGCCCTCTTTTAATATAAAAACCCCGCCTATAAGTCGATTATCGGCGCTTTTGCCTTAATATTATAAACGGTGGGAGCCCCCGTTACGACTTTCCGTTTTTCGCTTCGCTCTTCACTTTTTAGCGAAATTACCTATTCCTTTTGGCAACAAATTTAATTAAATAAACTCAAATATAGGGATATAGCACCGTTATCGAAGGCTATTGCGCATATACACCCAAGCGCAAGGAAGGGCACGAACGGATAGCCGACCTCGCTTTCGCCGTCTTTTTTAACGCGCACGCTCAAAACGACAGCCGCCGATAAAGTGGCGATAAGCGTTGCGAAAATAGAGCCGCCGAGCCCGAGAATCGTTCCGCTTGCCGCCATCAACGCGACGTCGCCAATACCCATTCCCTCTTTCTTTAACGCTATTTTAGAAATAAAATAACTGCCGCCGTAAAAAGCAAGAGCAATAGCTAACCCGAGCAAGCGATCCGAGCGTTCCGTACGCCCCTCGCCGAAAATACAGCACGCCGCACCTAAAACGAATATAACGAGCGGAATAAAGTCGGGTACGTATCCCGTTTCTTCGTCGATAAAAGCCGCCGCCAGCAAAACTGTTACGAAAGCCGCTTCTTCCATAACGCAGACGGCGCCGCTTGGCAGGCGAACCGCCGCTATTGCAAACCATAAAACGCCGCAAAAAAGCGAAAATTCTTTATGCCGCCGCGCGCGGTTTTGCATAACTTGCGAAAATCGCAAGTCGCCGCACGTTTGATCGTAAAAATCGGCGGCTAAAACGTACAAACCGCCCCCGAACAGCAGCCCGAGTATTAAAAAAGCCGCACAAAACAAACCGAAAAATTCATAATTCATTGCACGTACCTCGAATCGACAAGCCGTCCGCCGCTTGTTTTCGCTGTAAAAATAAGAACGCCGCTTTCGTATATCTCCAAATCCGCATCCGTTTCATTCCTTTCGATAATGGCAACGTATCCGTATTCTTCGCAAAGTTCTTGCACTTTATCGTCGTCGCCGTAAAGCAAATATTCGCAAACGGCATCGCACCGAAGGCGTTTTTTCGCACGGTCTTCAAACATTTTATCGCTCGTGCCGAGCGCACCGTTTGCCGCGACGATCGCGGCGGTAAGCGCAACGATAACGCCCATTATAACGACCGAATATGCAAGAATGAAACCACGATTTTTTCTCATTTTAACTTATAAACCTTTAAGCCCTTTGCACACGCAAAAACCTTTTCTTTTAATAAATATTATCAAACATATTGAACAGATGTCAATTTCTTTTTTCGATATTCGCCAATATTCGACTTTTTTAGACAAAAAAAGCCCCTCGATTTCAACTAATAAAGCAAAACAATTCTTTTTTTAAATAATCAATATTTTTATAACCTTAAAATATTCGGTTTTTTTTGCAAAAGCATTGCAATAGGCAAGAACTTGATATATAATGTAAATAACTTTGTTTGCAACAACCCGCATTGACTCATACAGTCTGCAAACCATAATATAACAACCCAACGTCAATACGATTAGGAGTGAAAAAATGAACCAAGCGTATATCCGATTTCCGAATTTTTTAAGCAAGGCTGTAACGCTCAGTTACGACGACGGCGTACGTCAGGACAAGCGGCTTGTTAAAATAATGCAAAAACACGGATTAAAGGGTACTTTTAATTTGAGTAGCGGATTACTCGGCGAACAATACCTTCCCGAAGCGACGAGCGGACACATGAGCGTGCGCGAGGCATTGGAGCTTTATCTTCCCGCGGGGATGGAAATCGCCGCGCACGGTCATAAGCATTTATCATTATCGAAAGTTACCGCCGCTATTGCGACGAACGACGTTATAACCGACAGAAAAACTTTGGAAAGCACGTTCGGCGTTATTGTAGACGGATTGGCGTATGCAAACGGAGCATATAACGACCAAGCGGTGGATATTTTGCGAAACTGCGGAATTAAATACGCTCGCACGACCGCGTCGACGGAGAGTTTCGCCCTACCCGAAGACTGGCTGCGACTGCCTGCGACTTGCCATCACGATAATCCGCGACTTATGGCGCTTGCAAAACAGTTCGTCGAGTGGACGGAGCGCTCGTATTGGTGGGCTAACGCGGCACAGCTCTTTTACCTTTGGGGGCACAGCTATGAGTTTGACAATAACGACAACTGGCACGTAATCGAGGAATTTGCCGATTATATCGGCGGCAGAGAAGACGTTTGGTATGCAACCAACGGCGAAATATACGATTATTTGCAAGCCTGCAATCGCTTGCGCTTTTCCGTCGACGGCGCGCAAATTTTAAATCCGAGCAGCATAGACGTTTATTTGGATATGTTCGGAACAAAAATCGTCGTTCACGCAGGCGAAACAGTTAAAATTTAATCTAACGGTCGAAATACATCGTATACGACCGCATAATTTACAGCCGTTTTTTGCCTTTTTTGTTGAATAACGCAATGCAAAACACATTCTTTTTACGTAAAAAAAATTCGCAAGTTAAAGCACCAAGCCAACTTGCGTTTTTTAATTCCGTCTTCTTAAAATTAAGCCGTGAGAAACACGGCGTGAATAGTAAAAACGACTTTCAATCTTTTTTATCGGTTAAGTTACGGTCGGCGTTAGTTTTTAAAAATGCCTTAACTTGGTCGTAAAGATCTCCTGCGCCCAAAACGACGACGGCACCGACTCGGCGTTCGTTCTCGCTTGAAAAAGAGCCCTTGCCCGAAACGAAATCTGCGCCTATAGGTCGGTTATCGCATAAAAAAGGCTGTGCGATAACGTCGGATCTCGGCGTTAAATTAGAAAAAGCCGTTTCGACGGCGCCGTCGCCTATGCACAAAACGGCGTGCGGCAAGCCTTTTGCCAAGGCGTATACCTCGCCCGCCTCGTCGTACGATTCCCTTGCGCCGTAAGTTTTAAAAAGGTATAAATTACGCGCTTTTAAAAGCGCCGCTATAAATTCGTTTTTCAACCGCGCCGTGCGCGAATACGTATGCGATTGAAACAAAAAGCGAACGTTTTTGCCATAGCGGCGCTCGTATTCGCCTACGACCGTACTGACCTGCTCAGGATGATGCGCATAGTCGGCGTATACCGGCACACCCTCGTACTCTCCTAAAAATTCGTTGCGGCGTTTCACTCCGACGAACTCTTCAATTCCCCTTTTTATGATTTTAAAAGGTATGTCGAGCGTGCTTGCAACGGCTACAGCCGCCAAAATATTCATTCCGTCGTGAGGGGCAAGATACCTGCTTCTAATTTCAAAAAGTCGCTCTCCGAGCCCGAAAACGGCACATTCGAGATATTCGCCGTCGAATAAAATTCCGTCTAAATAATAGTCGGCGGAAGATTTTTTGCAAGACAACGTTACGCACCCTTCCGGCGAAATATTCTCGTCGTCTAAATTAACAACGGCTATTTTGCTTCTGCTTGCATAGGCGTTAAATTCATCCGAAAGGGCTTTAAAACTTCCGTAACTCTCTTCGTGGTCGTCGTCGATATTAAGCAAAACGCCGATTTCGGGCGAAAAAAAAGCGATATTCCTTTTATATTCGCATACTTCGGTAAGAAAAATTTCCGAGCCGAGCGTTGCATAGTTCCCCAAAACTTCGTCTAAACCTCCGACGTGCATCGTAAAACCAAGCCCCGCAGCCTTAAAAATATGCGCCAAAATACATGTGCAAGTGGTCTTTCCGTGAGTACCGGCAACGCCGACGGTTACCGGGAAACACTCGGCAAACCTTGCAAGCAGCCACGCGCGCGAAACAATCGTTTTTCCGCACGAAGCAAGCCTTTTTACGATAGGATCGTCGCTCGGCACGGCAGACGACGTCACGGCAAGATCGCACTTTTCGAGATCGCCGTCTTCGTTGACGGATACGCCGTTTTTCCTCAGCATTTCCACCGTTTCGCCCTCCGCGCGGTCGCAACCGAAAACGATGAAGCCGCGGCTTTTTAAAAGCATTGCCAGCGCCGACATACTTATGCCGCCGATACCTACGAAATAGATTTTAAAGCGTTTTTGACTGAAGCTATTACCGTTTAACATAATACAATATATGCTAAAGGTTAGTTTTTTTGGCTAAAAAAGCGGAAAAAACATATTTTTTTAAAAAAATTACAACTTTTTTTCGAAAAAGTATTGAATTTTCGTTCGTTTTATAGTATTATATCTTAGCAAAGCCGTTAAAATAGCTTAAGCGGCAAATAATATGTATAAGGCGGTAACTAAATGAACATCACAGACGTAAGAATCAGAATGGTACAAAAAGACGACGGCAAACTTAAAGCGGTTGCTTCCATCACCTTGGACGACGCAATAGCCATCCACGACATTAAAATCATCGAAGGGACCGACGGTTGCTTCGTAGCAATGCCCTCGCGCAAGACTGCCGACGGCGAATATAGGGACGTCGCTCACCCCATCAACGCGGAAGCGAGAAGCATGCTCATAAACGCGGTTATGGCTGCTTACGAAAAAGAACTTAACGCATAACGAACAGATTGTTTTAAAGCCGAGATTAACTCTCGGCTTTTCGTTTGCCATTTTTGCCTGTTTGTGTGCTAATAAAAGCAAAATCCCCATCTATAAGTCGATTATCCGCACTTTTCAAGCCAAAACCGCCTCGTTTTTACGAAAGTGGCGATAACGGGCTTATACCCCTACTTTTTTATATTCACCGACAAATCGTTTTACAAAACGCGCTTGCTCGGTGTTTTTTTCTTGACATAACCTTATTTTTAATATATAATTCATGAAATATTATATATACGTTTTATTTTCCGCATGCGGCAATCTTGTTTCAGCATGTGGCGATCTTGTTTCAGCATGCGGCAATCTTGACCGCAAAAATTTTTATGGGAGGAGTTATGATTTTCGGAAAACACATAAATCGATATTATCTTAAATACCTTCACATGCTCCTTCTCGGAGTGGCTGCGCTCGTACTCGTCGACTATTTTCAGCTTAAAATTCCGGAGCTTTACCGCATAGTCGTAAACGCGCTCAACGGCGACGTGCCCGATTTTAACATCGACTTTTTATTGAACGAAATATGCGCTCCGATGCTGCTTATTATCGCCGCGCTCGTAGTCGGGCGTTTTTTATGGCGAATTTGCTTTTTCGGCTCGTCGCTAAAAATGGAAGCCGACCTACGCCGAAAAATGTTCGACAGATGTAAGGACTATTCGCAAAGCTTTTACAAAATGAACAAGGTCGGCGACCTTATGTCCTATTTCACGAACGACCTCGAAACAATCGAAGAGTGTTTCGGCTCGGGAGTCATGATGTTCGTCGACGCCCTCTTCCTCGGCGGTTTGGCAATATCAAAAATGGCGATGATGAACTGGCTGCTTACCTTGTTTGCGCTTATCCCGATGACCTTTTTGCTTATATCGGGCATTACGATCGGCAAAAGTCTTTCTTTAAAATGGGATGAACGACAAGCAAAATTCTCCAAGCTTTCCGACTTCACGCAGGAAAGTTTCTCGGGCATATCGGTAATCAAAGCATTCGTTAAAGAAGGCGTAGAACTGTTGGCGTTCAAGCGCATCAACGCCGAAAACGAAAAAGTCAACGTCGAATACACGCGATATTCCATGATACTTAACATTTCGGTTACGCTGTTCGTGGAATCGGTCGTGTGCGTAATACTCGGCTACGGCGGCTATTTGGTACACAACGGCGTATTCGACGCAGGTCAGCTCGTTGAATTTTTGGGGTATTTTACGACCATCGTTTGGCCGATTATGGCTATATCCGAACTTATAGACATGCGCTCGCGCGGGAAAGCCTCGCTTGACAGAATAACCAAGCTTTTAGACGAAGACTGCGTTATAAAAGACGCGGAGGGCGCAACCGATCTTTCAGACTACTCGGGCGAAATAGAGTTCAAAAACCTATCCTTCACCTACCCCGACGGCACGTCGCCCGTTCTGTCGGACGTTAGTTTTAAAATTCAGGCGGGCAGCATGGTCGGCATAACCGGGCGCACCGGTTCGGGCAAAACTACCGTTGCCGATCTCATTCTCCGCACATACGAAATCGAGGACGGCAAACTTTTTTACGACGGCAAAGACGTAAACGCGCTCACCGTAAAATCGGTACGCCAAAACGTAGCCTACGTTCCGCAAGACAACTTTTTGTTCAGCGACACCATATTTAACAACGTAGCCTTTTCTGTCGACGGCAAAGACCTACCCGACATACGCGAAGCGGCGGCGCTATCCGCAGTCGACGACGATATATGCGGCTTCCCCGAGGGCTATTCGACCATACTCGGCGAGCGCGGCGTTACCGTTTCGGGCGGACAAAAACAGCGAATTTCAATAGCGCGCGCGGTGCTGAAAAACGCGCCGGTGCTAATTCTCGACGACTCTCTTTCGGCAGTCGATACCGACACCGAGCACACCTTGCTCGAAAACCTCGCAAAAGTAAGACGCGGCAAAACGACCATACTTTTATCCCACCGTATATCCACCATCGAGGGGGCAGACCAAATAATTTATCTCGACCAAGGCAAGGTTGCGGCAACCGGCACGCACGACGAACTCGTTGCGACGTGCAAGCAATACGCCGACGCCGTAAAACTTCAAAAACTCGACGAGGAGGAATCTATCAATGCGTGAATATTATCCCCTACTCGTCGCCGGCGCGATAATCGGCATTTTTTCGACGGCGTTCATTATCGCCTACGCCGTCATGAAAAACAAAAAAGAAGCGTTCGGGTTTGACCGCACTCTTAAGGACTCTGAGATTATAGCAAGGCTTTTAAAATACGCCAAGCCGTACGCAAAGCAATTCTTGCTCGTTCTGCTTCTTATGCTCTTTTCGATTTCTTATAACGTAATTTCACCGCTACTCGTCGGCAATATCGAAGGGCTTATTAAAACGGAGTTTGAACTCAGCGAGCTGTTCGTAAAACTCGGCGTATACGTCGGAATACTCATTGTTTCGCTCGTTTCGTCTTATGCCCAAGCAATCATACTGCAAAAAACCGGACAGCGAATTTTATCCGACCTTAGGCGCGACGTTTTCGAGCATATCGAACTTTTGTCGCACGCACAGCTGCACGAAATGCCCGTCGGCAAATTGGTTACGCGCGTAACGAACGACACAAACGCAATATCCAACATGTTCACCGGCGTGCTCGTAAACCTCGTAACCAACGTCTTCGTAATCATTTTCGTTTACGGGGCGATGCTGATGCTTAATTACGAGCTTGCGCTAATGATCGCTTGCTTCGTTCCGTTCATCGTACTGTTCACCATTATATTCCGCAAGTTTTCGCGCAAAGCCTACCGTGAAGTGCGCGACGTGCGTACCGACGTCAACACCTTTTTATCGGAAAACTTATCGGGTATAAAAATAACTCAATCGTTCAACCGCGAGCAAGCCAAGCTCGACGAATTTACCGCCAAAAACGATCAATTCCGCAGGGCACGCCAAAAACAAATCTTCGTTTTCAGTATATTCCGCCCGGTCGTCTATATGCTGTACGTCACTTCGATTATGTGCTTATTCTACCTTAGCGGAAAGGGATATTTAGACGGCGCAACCTTTATGGGGCAAGCTATTTCGAGCGAAGTGCTCGTCAGCTTCTATATGTATATATCCAAGTTCTTCAACCCCATACAAAGCCTTGCGGATCAGTTTAACCGCTTGCAAGCGGCTTTCGCCTCGGCTGAAAAAATCTTCGTCATACTCGACGAACAGCCCACCGTTACCGACTCCGAAAACGCAATCCCCGTGGAGTCGATCAAGGGCGAAATCGAATTCCGCGACGTTTGGTTCGCCTACGAGCCCGACGTTTGGGTGCTTAAAGGCATTTCGTTCAAGATAGAAGCGGGGCAAACGATCGCTTTCGTCGGCTCTACCGGCTCGGGCAAAACGACCGTGCTTTCACTGCTCTGCCGCAACTACGATATTCAGCGCGGCGAAATTTTGGTCGACGGTAAAAACATAACCGAATACACCGTTGCTTCGCTCAGAAAGCGGTTCGGACAAATGCTTCAGGACGTTTTCCTTTTCTCGGGTACGGTAAAGAGCAATATCGTGCTCGGCAGCGATTTTTCCGACGAGGAAATTCAAGCCGCGTGCAAATACGTAAACGCGGACAAACTGATAGACGTTCTCGACGGCGGGCTCGATCACGAAATACGCGAGCGCGGCAATAACCTTTCGGCAGGTCAACGCCAACTTCTTTCGTTCGCGCGGACGGTCGTACACAAGCCCGACGTGCTGATTTTGGACGAAGCGACGGCAAATATCGACGCCGAAACCGAGTCGCTCATCCGCGATTCGCTCGAGAAAATGATGAAAGGCGGCACGATGCTCATCGTTGCGCACAGACTGTCTACCGTAAGGCATGCCGACAAAATAATCGTTATGAGCGACGGACAGATTATCGAGTCGGGCACGCACGACGAACTTATCGAAAAGCGCGGCAGATACCATTACCTTTATACCGTTCAATACGAAAAGGAATGCATTACCGCAAACTAAAAACAAACCCACTCAAAAAGGTTAGACTGCGCAAGTCTAACCTTTTTATATATTATCTTTATATATTATCGAGTCGCGTTTTGGCTGCATTGCGGTTGAGCGTTGAAAACTTTAGCC